>JAZRCV010000079.1:0-2944 GCA_045659925.1 Faecousia sp. | reverse complement strand
CAGGGCATTTTTTGCCGTTTCCCGCCGATTGCGGCCCCGACCCACCACCCGGTCCCCCAAGGTGATGACGCAGCCCACAGGCACCTCGCCCTCGTCTGCCGCCTCCTGTGCCAGAATCAATGCTTCGTGCATAAACCGCTCCTCCATAGCCTGCCTCCCAAACCGTTATGAGGGTAGTTTACCCCAAAAACGGCAGGCCGTCAAGCACATTCCAGCGGAAGCAGCCTCCTGTGTGAATGTAGGGGCGGCAACCTGCCGCCCGCAGAATCTTACGATTTCGCCGGTAGTTCCGATAAACACGATACATTTTCTGCCGGGCGGTTAATAACCGCCCCTACATTCGCATTGTAAGTCTATCGCACAGATTCGCAGGTCTCGCCGTAGGGGCGGATATCATCCGCCCGTAAAATGTTGCGTTTTCGCCGGTAGTTTCGACCAAACGCAGGTGGGTTTGCAGAAAATCCTTCCTACCCCAGCACCGCAGAAAATGCCATGGCCAGTTCCCGGGGGGTGAGCTTTGTGAGGGTGCCGTCCTGGCGGCGCACCACGATCTCCCGCTGGGCCTGATTCAGAATATCCGTATAGAGCTTGCCCACCACGGCCCGGTCGGCCTGGGTCAGGAGTTCGCCGGTGAGCAGATAATCCGCGCTCACCCCGAACAGCCGGGAAAGGGCAACGATCCTGTCCATAGAGGGCTCTCTTCTCCCCTGCTCATACATTCCCACCGCGCTGGCACTCACTGCCAGCCGATTTGCCAACTCTGCCTGACTCATACCCGCCTGACGACGCAGCGCGGCGACTCTTGCACCTATCATTTTATCACCTCTTATCACAACCATACCATACCGACAGGACGAAGAAAGTTAGATTTTGTCCCCCTGAAAAAAAGCCTTGACATCACACAAATCGTGTAGTACACTCATTTCGAGCAAATGGAAAATTATGGAAATAAAGATATGGCAAATTATTCTATTTGCTCAGTGTTCTCCCGGATAAGCTGAATTTAACAAGGGAGAGTTTATGTTGTATTATGAATATGCCCCTGATCCCTATGCTCCTGCGGATCTGCAGGCTGTTTCTCCTGCAGGGCAGTGCTGCCTGTGCGGGGACGAGCTGTATGCCGGGCAGTGCTGCTATCTTGTGGGCAGCACCTTGCTTTGCGAAAGCTGCCTGCCAAGGTATGCCAAAGCCTATTTCCGCGACGCCCGGGTGCGGATCCGGCTGGAGCAGACCCCATGACCCTGCAGGAAATGGCCCGGGAGTACGAAGCCTCTGCCCAGCTTCTCTCTGCCCGGCTGCGGCAGCTTCGGGCGCAGCTTCGCCACAGCACCGACCGGGAGGAATGCTGGCGGCTGCGCTATCGCGTCCGCATTCTCAGCGAGGTGCTGACCCAGACGCGGGAACTGAGCCGCCTCATGGATCACTACTACGAAAGGGGGTACTGGCACAATGAAAAGTACACCCTATGAGCTGTTTTCCAATGTGCAGTTTCCCCCGGAGGTGCAGCACCGCCGGGTGCGGATGGTTTTGGAGCATGAGCTGACGGAAACCCAGCGCAGGGCCGTGCAGGGCTATTACTTTGAAGGCCGCTCCATCCGCGCCATAGCCGCCGAGCAAGGGGTGCAGCCCAGCTCTGTGTGGCGCGCCCTGCAGCGGGGGCTGCGACGGATGGCCAGATGCCTGAGGTACTGACAACTCTGCCTTGACAATGGGCCGTTTTGGTGCTATTATGGTGAAAAACCAGCGTAGATGAGGACAAAACCGGGTATTTGCGTTTTCAGAGAGGGGCACTGCACGCTGAGATGCGCCCCATTCGCCCCCCGGCATGACCACCTCGGAGCTTCTGGCGAACGGCTTCGGCCCATTAAGTCAGGCGGGTGCGCCCGTTATCGCGCCAACGAGCGGCAGCCTCGGCTGCAAGCAGGGTGGAACCGTGGAATATGCAAATATCCCACCCCTGATTATCACATCAGGGGTGGGTCTTTTTATCTGCCCCGGCAAGAAAAGGAGCGAAAAATATGTCTGAAGAAATCATGTATACCTTTGAAAACGAAGATTATCGCAAAACTTACTGGCACACCTGCTCCCATGTGATGGCACAGGCAGTCAAGCGCCTGTACCCCCAGGTGCAGCTGGCCATCGGCCCCGCCATCGATGAGGGCTGGTACTACGACTTTGATGCCGACTTCAGCTTCACCCCGGAGCATCTGAGCGCCATTGAAGCTGAAATGAAGAAGATCTGCAAGGAGCGCCTGCCCCTGGTGCGCAGCGAGCTGCCCAGAGAAGAGGCCATTGCAGACATGCAGGCAAAGAACGAACCTTATAAGGTAGAGCTGATTCAGGATCTTCCCGAAGATGCCATCATTTCCTATTATTCTCAGGGCGACTTCACCGACCTGTGCGCAGGCCCCCATCTGGACTCCACCGGCCGCATCAAGCCCAATGCCTTCAAGCTCATCAAGAGCTGCGGCGCCTACTGGCGTGGCGACTCCAACCGCAAGATGCTGCAGCGTATCTATGGCATCGCCTTCCCCAAGAAGGAAGAACTGGTAGCCTGGCTGGAAGCTAAGGCAGAAGCCGAACGCCGCGACCACAACAAGCTGGGCCGTGAGCTGGAATACTTCACCACTGTGGATGTCATCGGTCAGGGCCTGCCCATCCTGCTGCCCAAGGGTTCCCGCGTCATCCAGCTGCTGCAGCGCTGGGTGGAAGACGAAGAGCAGAAGCGGGGCTACCTGCTGACCAAGACCCCCCTGATGGCAAAGAGAGATCTTTACCGCATCTCCGGTCACTGGGATCACTATCGTGACGGCATGTTCATCATGGGCGACCCCGATGATGAGGAAGCAGAATGCTTCGCCCTGCGCCCCATGACCTGCCCGTTCCAGTATCAGGTCTTCCTGAACCGCGGCCGCTCCTACCGTGACCTGCCCATGCGTCTGGG
>JAZRCV010000078.1:0-23418 GCA_045659925.1 Faecousia sp. | reverse complement strand
CGTATGGTCCATGGAAGAAGTTACCCACGCACCCAACAAGTTCACCGAATACTATGTGAACAACCCGTTCGACACCCTGCTGCAGATCAAGGACGAAATCGTTGCACATAACAACGGCGAAAACCTGCCCGCAGCTCTCGACGCAATGAAGAACACTGTTCTGAACCGTGCATACACCGAAGCTGATGTTGACATCGCTGCTATGCTGGCTGAAGAGCAGGCAAACATCGTTCAGTAATTGTTGCTTCCAACAGCAAGCTGTAATCGTATAGTTTGATTTTTAGGGGAAAGGAAAGCAAACCCAATCGCAGCGCTTTTCTTTCCCCTTCATTACAATTTGCTGTTTAGAGAAAAGACAGAAACAAGGAGGTTGGCTCTATGGGAAGCAAGCTTAAAGCCTTACCCTATTCCCAAAAAGTGGCGCCCTATATATTTGTTGCGCCCTTCGTTATCGTATTTCTTGTATTCTTCCTGTATCCCGTAATTTCTACCGTAATTATGAGTTTCCAGGAAGTTGTCCCCGGCCAGACCGAGTTCATTGGTCTTGATAACTTTAAAAAACTGTGGAACAAGGATTTCCGCATGGCTGTTGCCAACAGCGTGATCTATACGGTTCTTACCTGTGCGGTTCTGATTCCTGTTCCGATGCTGCTGGCAGTATTTCTTAACTCCAAGAAGATGGTATTCAAGAATTTCTTCAGATCCACCTTCTTCCTGCCGGCTCTGGTTTCCATTGTTGTTGGTGGTCTGACGTTCCGTCTGATCTTCGGCGAAATGCCCACTGCTCTTGTCAACAGCTTCACTGCCCTCTTCGGCATGGAGCCCATCAAGTGGCTGGGCGGCGCCGCACGGTGGACAACCTTCTTTGCTTTGCTCATTTTGTGCTGCTGGCGTTGGATGGGTGTTAACATTATGTATTACCTGTCTGCACTCCAGAGCATTTCAGATGACCTGTATGAGTCTGCTGCAATTGACGGCGCCAATGCCTGGCAGAAGTTCCGTCACATTACAGTTCCCCTGCTGAAGCCTACGACGATCTATGTTCTGACCATCAGTATCTACGGTGGTCTGGCCATGTTCCTCGAAAGCTACATGCTCTTCAATGGCAACCGCTCTCCCGGCGGCGCAGGCCTCACCATTGTAGGCTACCTGTACCGTCTGGGTTGGGAACAGGCAAACATCGGCTTCGGCTGTGCTGTTGGCCTGACACTGCTGGTGGTTACGCTGGCCATTAACCTGATCCAGCTGGGCATCACCGGATTCTTTAAGAAGGAGTGACGGATATGAAGAATACAATGAAAAAGAAAAGTAAATTCTCTGTGTCCGGTTTCTTCATGCTTCTTCTGTTTGTTTTTCTGGCAGTTCTGACCTTGCTCCCCTTTGTCAGTATCTTCCTGGCGTCTCTTCGTCCCGGCACAGAACTGATGCGTCAGGGTCTTGGTCTGAATCTTGACTTCTCTGTCATGACGCTCCAGAATTACAAGTACCTGTTCTTTGGAGACTCCGCATACTTCACCTGGTTCTTCAACAGCCTGAAGATCACCATCGTTCAGACTGCGTTGACGCTGTTCGTCAGTGCGTTCGTTGCATATGGCTTTGCTATGTACAACTTCCGTTTCAAGAACCTTCTGTTTACCTGCGTTCTGTTTATCATGATGATTCCTCTGGAAATCATCATGCTGCCCCTGTATCAGCTGACCATCAAGCTTGGCCTGATGGACACCATGTGGGGCATCATCCTGCCCAGTGTGGCAGGCCCCCTGCCCATCTTCTTCTTCCGTCAGTACCTGAGCGGCATTCCGAAGGACTTCCTCGATGCTGCCCGTGTGGACGGCTGCACCGAATATGGCATCTTCTTCCGCATTATCATCCCGCTGATGAAGCCCTCCTTTGCAGCTATGGGCATCTTCGTGGGTATGAATAGCTGGAATAGCTTCCTCTGGCCCATGATCGTGCTGCGCTCCAGCGAGAACATCACGCTCCCCATCGGCCTGAACTCCCTGATCACGCCTTACGGCAACAACTACGATCTTCTGATCGCAGGCGCTGTATTCTCCGTGATTCCCATCATTATCCTCTTCCTGATGTTCCAGAAGCACTTCATTGCCGGTATGACGGCAGGCGGTGTCAAGGGCTAAACCACAGTAGAGAATACGATGATCCGCTAATCTTCACTTGTATCAAGAACCCCCTGCTTCCCTTGGGAAAGCAGGGGGTTTTTGCGTGGAGAGTTAGAAGCAGGCAGAAAGTTGGGCAAAACCCAATCGCATAAGCTTCTTCTCAGGTGCAGGAAATGAGAAAAGGTGCGGAATCTTCAACTTTTGGTAAGATAAGCAAGATTTTGATTCTTTGAAGAACGATATAAGAAAAAGAGTTTTCTGACGCACTAAGGCCGCCGGCACATGGTGCCGACGGCCTGAATGTTTGATATGAATTTGAATTAAAATCCAGCTTAGAACAGATTGCGCTCAGTTTCCTTGCTGAACAGGTGCATCAGTTCGGGACGGAAGGTGAAGTTGACAGCTGCGTGGCCGGAGACACTGCTGACGTCAAAATCAGTGGTCTGAACAACAGCAACCACATCCGTGCTGTTGGCGTTCATATGCAGATGCAGCTCGCTGCCCATCATTTCGGAGACATCGATTTTAGCGGCAATGCCTTCGTTGCCAATGGAAATATGTACGGGACGGACACCAACGATCACATCCTGCTCAGGAGCATTGGCAGCCTTCAGCTTTTCCTGACGATCGGCGGGCAGTTCGTACTTCTTGCCCATAACCATAACGGCATACTTGCCGCCGTCCTTGATGAGCTTGCTGTCGTGGAAGAAGTTCATCTGGGGAGAGCCGATGAAGCCTGCAACGAAGAGGTTGGCGGGATGGTTGAAAACTTCCTGGGGGGTGCCGATCTGCTGGATAAAGCCGTCGCGCATGATGACGATACGATCACCAAGGGTCATAGCTTCGGTCTGGTCGTGGGTAACATAGATGAAGGTGGTGTCAACCTTTTCGCGCAGCTTGATGATCTCTGCACGCATCTGGTTACGGAGCTTGGCGTCCAGGTTGGACAGGGGCTCGTCCATCAGGAAGACCTTGGGGTTACGCACGATGGCGCGGCCGATGGCAACACGCTGTCTCTGACCGCCGGACAGAGCCTTGGGCTTGCGGTCGAGGTACTGGGTGATATCGAGAATTTCAGCGGCCTCTTTGACGCGGCGATCAATTTCTTCCTTGGGGGTTTTCTGCAGCTTCAGGGAGAAGGCCATGTTTTCATAAACGGACATATGGGGATACAGGGCATAGTTCTGGAAAACCATGGCGATATCGCGGTTCTTGGGGGCTACATCATTGAC
Source organism: Faecousia sp. (assembly GCA_045659925.1). Taxonomy (GTDB): domain Bacteria; phylum Bacillota; class Clostridia; order Oscillospirales; family Oscillospiraceae; genus SVMC01. The sequence goes on along the minus strand of JAZRCV010000078.1, from coordinate 20,066 downwards.
GAGAACGCCGTCGATGTAGAGCTCGCCCTCAGAGATATCTTCCAGGCCAGCCACCATACGAAGGGTGGTAGACTTGCCGCAGCCGGAGGGGCCGACAAGAACGATGAATTCCTTGTCTGCAATGTCAAGGCTAAAGGACTGCACGGCAACAACGCCCTGCTCAGTGATCTGAAGATTTACCTTCTTTTCTTCGGGCTCGTCAGCCTTCTTCTTTTTCTTCTTGCCAGTTTCGTAGTTGGGGTAGATCTTTTTGATGTTCTTGAGAATTACCTGTGCCATTTAAAAGACTTTAATGCGTGTGCCTCCGCATGCACGCATCTCCTGCCGACAAAAAAGTGCCGGACAGTTTACGGCAGGTCTCCACACTGCCGCACCGCAAGTCGCGCGGGCATAATTCCTCCTTTTTTGGTGCAATGGGGCTATTTTGGTGGAGTAGCCCAATTTCACCTTTATGCAAGCATTATAGCACAATTTGACAATAAGCACAATAGATATACAAAAAAATTTTCATGATTGTGACTTTAAAACAATAAAAAGAAAAAGGGGGCCAAAGCCCCCTTTGCATTGCGTTATAAAATTGTGAAATATGCTGACAGCGCTGGCAGTTGTCAGATGTCTCTGCGGCCCTCCAGCGCCCGCAGGAGCGTCACTTCGTCGGCAAACTCCAACTGGCTGCCTACGGGGATTCCGTAGGCCAGGCGGGTGACACGCACCTCTAAGGGGCGCAGCAGCCGGGAGATATACATAGCCGTGGCTTCTCCTTCGGTGTCGGGATTGGTGGCCATAATGACCTCCCGCACTTCACCGCCCCGCACCCGGGCCAGCAGTTCCCTTACCCGGATATCATCCGGTCCCACATGATTCAGGGGAGAGATGACGCCGTGGAGCACATGGTAGACGCCGAAAAATTCTCTGGCCCGTTCCATGGCGATCACATCCTTGGGCTCTGCCACCACGCAGATCAGGCTGTGATCCCGATCCTCGTCATCGCAGATGGCGCAAAGCTCTCGATCTGTGAGATACTGGCACACCGGGCAGGTATGCACGGTCCGCTTTGCTTCAATGATCGTCTGGGCGAAGCGTTCTGCATCCTCCTGGGACATGCTCAGGGTATAGAACGCCAAGCGCTGGGCACTTTTACTGCCAATTCCCGGCAGATGGGCAAATTCTTCTGTCAGCCGCTCCAGAGCGGCAGGGAAGTACCGCATCTCAGAGCAGACCGCCCAAGTTTACGCCGCCGGTGAGCTTGGACATGTTGGCAGCATTGTCTGCATCAGCCTTGCGAACGGCTTCGTTCACAGCGGCGATGACCATATCCTGCAGCATTTCCACATCATCGGGATCCACTGCTTCGGGGTTGATTTCCAGACGCAGCAGCTCATGCTTGCCGCTGACTGCTGCCTTGACCATGCCGCCGCCTGCGGCAGCTTCATATTCTCTGGATTCCATTTCGGCCTGCATCTTTAGCATATCCTGCTGCATTTTCTGTGCCTGACGCACCATGTTCATATTCATGCCGCCACCCATCATGGGAGCGCCGCGGTAACCGCCCTTTGCCATAACCATTCTCCTTTTATTAGGTATTATTTTGTATATGAACGATGTCGGAATGCTGCTGCGCGAATTGCAGCAGCTGATCAAATGAATCCGATGGGGTTTGCTCTCCCTCGTTTTGCACAGCGGCCACCAGTCGGATGGGTCTGCCCAAAAGCTGGGCGGCGCACTGGCTCAGGGGAAGCTCGTATTTTTTTATCAGGCCAAGGGTGAAATTGTCCTTGGCGAATACACGAAGGATATCATTCTGCAAGCGGCCCTGTACCGCATTGCCGGATTCCGGGCGGAACAGCCATGCTGCATCCCTGCCAATCTGGGGCAGAACGCAGGTGCAAAGCTTTTCCCAGAAACGGTCCGGCTCTGCCGGGATGGGGGCTGGCGCTGCAGCCTTCGGGGCTTCCTGCTTTGGTTGGGGTATGGATTCCCCTTTGGGGAGGGGTGCTGCCGGAGCAGCAGGCGCTGCCAGCATTCCGGAGGCGGCCTGTGCCTCCAGTCGGCTCAGCCGGGAGGCGATGCTCTGCACATCCGGGGAGATGCTATCGTCACACAGACGGATCAGGCACAGCTCCACATCGATGCGCCGGTTTGCGGTGCGGTTGAAGCCGGAAGCGGTCTGCTGCAGCAGCTCCGTCATTCGGAGCAAAGCCTCCGGGGTAAACCGGGGCAGCAGTGCATTCAGTTCTTCCGTGGAACACACGCCGGAAATCAGGCTCATACCGCTCTTGGGTGCGGTCTTCAGAATCAGAAGATCCCTGCACAGGGCGGTTAGTTCGTCCACCATGGCACCGAGATCCTTGCCTGCGGCATACAGCTCAGAAAACAGGCGAAGCAGCTCGCCGGTGGCCTTGTCTGCTGCGTAGTTTAGCATTTGCACGGTGCTTTGTGCCCCGGCAAGACCCAGGCAGCGGTAGATGCTCTCCACGGTGACAGGACCCTGGGTGGCGGAAGCGCACTGATCCAGTAAGCTCATGCCGTCGCGCATGGCGCCGTCAGCCAATCGGCTCAGCAGAGCGATGGCGGGCTGATCGATCTCGATCCCCTCACGCCAGGCACATTCGTTGATGCGGCCTGCAATATCCTCCGGCATCAATCGCCGGAAGGAGAAGCGCTGGCAGCGGGAGAGGATGGTGGCAGGAACCTTGTGCAGCTCCGTGGTGGCTAAGATAAACAAAAGATGTGCGGGAGGCTCTTCAATGGTCTTGAGCAGCGCATTGGAGGCGGACAGAGAGAGCATATGCACCTCGTCGATGATATACACCCGCATCTTGACTTCGGCAGGGGAGTAGACGGCGTCATCCCGCAATGTGCGCACATTGACGACGCCGTTGTTGGAGGGGGGGTCAATTTCCAGCACATCCATGCAGGACCCTTCGTCGATGGCGCGGCAGGCTGCGCAGCGGTTGCAGGGATTGCCATCCTCCGGATGTTCGCAGTTGACGGCCTTGGCCAGGATCTTTGCACAGCTCGTTTTGCCGGTGCCCCGGGAGCCGGTGAAAAGATAGGCGTGGCTGAGGCGGCCGGTTTGCAGCTGCATTTTCAGCGTCTGGGTGACGCCGGACTGCCCCACCACCTCATCAAAGGTCTGGGGACGATATTTCCGATATAACGCCTGATACATCTGCTCACCTCCATGGTTATGAAAAAACATCCGGCCCATGACAAGATCGCACACCTACATTTGAACATATACTATATTCGTTACCCACGCAGCCAACTCAGAAACGGCTACCCCACGGCACACGCGATGATCCGTTTAATGCTGCTCGGTTCCCCGCCTGACATGGTTCGCGGGATCGCGTTGCGTAGGACCGGCTCATCATCGCCGCTTACGAGGGTCAGACAATACAGGATATGCCCGGGTGTAGGAATTCACTCCTGCTGTAGCGGGTTGCAGGTTACAGGGCACCGCTATCTCCCCGGCTAGTGCGACCTTGTCACAGGCCGGTGGCTTGCGACTTGGCATCAAGCATTATTGTATACGAAAATGCCTTATAATGCAAGCATTTTCTTAGCCGACGCGCTCCTCTACAAAAGCAGCGAATTCGCCGACGGTGTTGAGCTTCTCTTCCAGCTCGAGATCTACATTCAGTTCTGCTTCCAGATCCATCAGCATTTCCACAGTGTCCAGGGAATCGATGCCGAGGCTTTCAAAAGTGGTATCGGCGGTGATGTTTTCCAGAGGGATGTCCATCTGACGGGACAGATATACCGCGATTTTTTCAAACATAGCTGTTTCCTCCGTTCGGGTTGCTTTTCAAATCTCCATAGATATGATACGGTTTTTTTCGCCAATGTCAAGAGAAAGATTTTTGACGGTGGGAAATCTGTAAAATTAATTGACAAAATCCCGCAGGGGCTTGGATTTTGAGGGATGGCGCAGGCGGCGAAGGGCCTTGGATTCAATCTGGCGTACCCGTTCCCGGGTCACATTGAACACCTTGCCCACCTCTTCCAGGGTGTGGGTCTTGCCGTCTTCAAAGCCGAAGCGGAGGCGAAGCACCTTCTCTTCCCGGGGGGTCAGGGAGGCCAGCGCCTTTTCCAGCTGCTCCCGCAGGGAGTTGGCAGTGGCAGCCTCCATGGGCTGGGAAACTTCGCTGTCCTGAATAAAATCGCCCAGATGGCTGTCGTCCTCTTCACCCACCGGTGTTTCCAGAGAAATGGGTTCCTGGGACATCTTCATGATCTCTTCCACCTTGCTCAGGGGAAGTTCCAGATAATCTGCAATTTCCAGTGCGCTGGGCTCTCTTCCCAGCTCCTGCACCAGAAGATGGGATGCACGGACGACCTTATTGATGGTCTCCACCATATGCACCGGGATTCGGATGGTGCGGGCCTGATCTGCAATGGCCCGGGTAATGGACTGACGGATCCACCATGTGGCATAGGTGGAGAATTTATAGCCCTTGCGGAAGTCGAATTTTTCCACAGCCTTCAGAAGACCCATATTGCCCTCCTGAATCAGATCCAGGAAATGCATACCCCGGCCCACATAGCGCTTGGCTACCGCCACCACAAGGCGCAGGTTGGCTTCGATCATCTGATTCTTGGCATCTTCGTCGCCCTGCTCTACCAGCTGGGCCAAGTCCTGCTCCTGCTCCTGGGTGAGCAGATTGACCTGTCCGATCTCCTTCAGATAGATCCGCACAGGATCGGTCATGGAGAGGTTTTCGGTAATGGTTTCCGTCTGGATCATTTCCTCTTCCTGCGCCAGTGCCTGTGCAGAAGGCTCCAGCTCGATGGACTTCTGGATGAGATCCAGCACATCCTCCACATCGATCTCCATACCGGCGGTTTCCAGTGCGTCATACATCCGGTCGGTCATCTGTTCGTCCGCATCCAGCACATCCAGGGTTTCAATCAAGTGCTTGGAGGGAATTTTTTTGGTGGCCTGTCCTTTTTGCAAAAGTTCATTCAGCTTTTTCTGGAAAAGCTCTTCCCGATTCAGTTCCATGGTTTGATTCTGTTCCTGCATCGTATTACCCTCCATATCCTTTGCGTTGTTTCAGCCGGTCCCGCAGAGCCAGCAGGTCATCGCCGCTTTGCATCTGTGCCTTTGCTGCTTCCTCCAAAATGATACGCCGATAGTCCTCAAATGCTTCGTCTGAGATGAGTTCATCCCGTTTTTGTGCTACCTGGGTCAGGTGGGCAAGTTCCTCCGGGGAGAACTCTTCGCCGAGACCTGCCAGGGATACCTGCAGCCCCTCATGATGGCGGCCTTGCAGCAGGGCGAACGCCTTTCCCAGCAGGGGTGCGGAGAAATGTGTCTGGGTCAAAGGCTGCGTTTTATCAAACAGGGCGGGCTCCCGCAGCAGCATCCGGAGCATGCCCTCCTCTGCCATGGCGGAGCGGAGGTTGTTATAGTGGATGCTTCGTACCGCAGGCTGTTCCCGCACTGCCGGGGATAGGGCAATGCGTTCCTTTGCCCGGTTTTCCCGGCTGACCCGGCGGCGGTAGGCCTTGTCCACCTCGATTTTCAGAGCCTCCGGGGTGGTTCCCGCTGCTTTGGCTGCCCGGTTTCCGTAGATCTCCCGCTCAATGGCATTGGGCAGGGTGGAGATCATCTGGGCGGCTTCCTTGAGGAATTCCACCCTTTGTTCGTCCAGGGTCAGGTCGTATTTTCTGGTCAGATTCTGCAGGCGGTATTCTGCGTGGTTTTCCGAGCGCTCCAGCAGAAGCTTGAAACGGTCGGCACCAAATTTTTTCAGGAATTCATCCGGATCTTTGGCGCCCTGCAGCCGCAGGATCTTCACCTGCAGGCCGGCTTTTTCTAAAATGGGAACGGCGCGGCGGGTGGCATTTTGCCCCGCCTCATCCGCATCGTAGATGAGAACCACCTGCTTTGTATATTTGCTGAGCAGGTTTGCGTGTTCCTGGGTCAGGGAGGTGCCAAGGGAGGCCACTGCACAGTCAAAGCCGTACTGGTGCAGGGCGATGGCATCCATATACCCTTCTGTCAGAATGATACACTCTAACTTGCTCTTTTTTGCGAGATTCATGGCGAAAAGATTTTTTCGCTTGTTAAAAATTACGGTTTCCGGGGAATTGAGATACTTGGGCTTGCTGTCGTCCATCACCCGGCCGCCAAAGCCGATCACATTGCCCCGGATATCGATGATGGGGAACATGAGCCGGTTGCGGAATCGGTCATATATCGAGCCCTTTTGCTCCGAGCGAATGGCAAGACCTGCATCCAGCAGTTCTTCCCGACGGTAGCCCTTGGCCTGCATAGCGTCCAGAAGGCCGGACCAGCCATCCGGGGCAAAGCCAAGACCAAACTGGGTCACGGTCTGCCGGGAAAGACCACGGGAGACGATGTATTCCAGCGCCTGCTTCCCCGCAGGGCCGGTGAGCTGCTGGCGGAAGTACCGGGCAGCGTCCTTGGACAGTGCCCAGAGCCGCTCCTGCTGCTTGTACTGGCTGCGATAGCTCTCATCCTCCGGCACATCCATGCCGGATTTTCTGGCCAGATGCCGCACCGCATCAGGATAGCTGAGGCTTTCAACCTCCATGATGAAGTTGATGGCACCGCCACCCTTATGGCAGCCAAAGCAGTAGTAGATCTGCTTATCCGGTGCCACGGAAAAGGATGCGGTTTTTTCCCCGTGGAAGGGGCACAGACCAAAGAGGTTGCTGCCGCTGCGCTTAAGCTCCACATACTGGCCAACCACATCTTCAATTGGATTGCGTGCAACGAGTTCGTCAATAAACGAAGAGGGAAATGCCATTTGGGAGCCTCCTTTCAGGTCATTTTTGCCCCGATTGTGCCCGGTTATGCGTCAGCGCATCTGCCAGGCGTTGGGGATAAAGATTTCTTCAAATTTATAAATGGCGTATTTATCTGTCATACCGGCGATGTAATCGCACACCACCCGTTCCATGCCGTCAAAATCCAGCTGGGGGCGGAAATCTGCGGGAAGCCGGTCGGGATCGGCGATGTAGTATTCGTACAGCCGCTTCAGAATGTCCCTTGCCTTGGATTCTTCTCCCTTGGCAACGGGATTACGGTAAACCCGTTCAAACATGAACGAGCGCAGCTTGTCCATGGCCTTTTCATATTCCGGGCGCATCGCAAGGGGCTTGCCGTTCTGGGACTGCTCAATGAGTTCTTCCACCAGCGTGTTGATGCGCTGGGAATGGGAGCCGCCCAAAAGATCCGCAATCTCCCGGGGGATGTCTGCTTCGCTGAGAATGCCAGCCCGCATGGCATCGTCGATATCGTGATTTATGTAGGCGATGCGGTCGGCGTAGCGGATCACCCAACCCTCCCGGGTGTCTGGGGTGGGGGCGCTCCAGGTGTGGCAGAAAATACCCATGCGGGTCTCATGACAGAGGTTCAGACCAACGCCGTTGCGTTCCAGTGTATCCACCACACGAAGGGATTGCTCATTGTGGAGGAATTTTCGGCCTGTGACCTCGCTCAGGGCGATCTCGCCCGCGTGACCGAAGGGGGTATGCCCCAGATCGTGACCCAATGCCATGGCCTCTGCCAGGTCTTCGTTGAGCTGCAGGCCGCAGGCAATGGAGCGGGCGATGCGGGCAACCTCTAAGGTGTGGGTCATGCGGGTGCGGTAATGGTCGCCCTCCGGCTGGAGAAACACCTGTGTCTTGTGCATCAGGCGGCGGAAGGCCTTGCTGTGGATGATGCGGTCAATGTCCCGCTGATAGCAGGTTCGTGTTGCCCGCTCTTCCTCCGGGATCAGTCGACCTCGGCTTTCATCCGAGAAGGAGGCGAAGGGGGACAGGATGGTGTGCTCCTGCTGCTCAATACGCTCCCGAATGGTCATGGGCATTACCTCCGTTATTTTTTCCAGGGGCCGGGCAGATATTCCTGCGCACCGGGGATGGCGGTGATCTTGCCGGAGGACAGATCCGTCAGCCGGAGGCAGAACTGCTCCACATTGCCAAGGGGGATACGCACACAGATGTCCACCTGCGTGCCGTAGTCGATGGAAATCACATCACCCTCATAGGCGGCGATCTCCAATTTTACCCGCTCAAACAAAGGATAGGGGCAGGGGATGGCGACGCGCTGCCAAAGGCGCATAATGCTGATGCCTGCGGCGTCCACCGCCAGAGCTGCAGCCTTGGAGTAAGCCCGCACCAATCCGCCGGTGCCCAGCAGAATGCCGCCAAAATAACGGGTGACCACGCAGCATACATTGTTTAATTCCTGACGGCGCAGCACATCCAGCACCGGCATGCCGCCGGTGCCCTGGGGCTCTCCGTCGTCGCTGTAGCGCATGGCGCCGCCCCGGATGAGATAGGCATACACATGATGCCGTGCGTCCCACAGGCGCTCACGGGTGGCGCGGATGGCGGCAATGGCCTCCTCTTCTGTGTCGGTGCGCCAGATGTGGCCGATGAAGCGGGAGCGCTTCTCTGTCAGCTCGTCCACGCCCTCTTTGGAGGGAACCAGATATTCTTCCATCAAAGCACCTCCTTCACCCAGTTTCGCAGGCGGCCAAACAGCTCTTCCCGGCAGATGGCTTCGATCTCGATGCCGTCCCCGGTATAGTCACAGCGCAGCACCTGTCCATACTGGTGCAGCTGCTCCACCCGGCCACCTTCGGAATAGGGGAGCAGGAAAACGCAGTGGTACAGGCCGCGGTTCAATGTGGATTCAATCAGGGAAAGCAGTGTTTCCATGCCCTCTCCCTTTGCGGCGCTGATGGCCACGGTGCCCTGCCGGCAGGGCAGCAGGTCGGAGGTCACGGTATCTGCCTTATTGTAGCATTCGATCACCGGGGTGTCCGGCTTGGCAAGCTGGTCGATGAGACGGTTGACCACGGCGATGTGGGCCTCCCGCTCCGGGTCACCGGCATCGATGACGTGAAGGAGAAGGTCTGCATATTCCAGCTCTTCCAGTGTGGCACGGAAGGCCTTCACCAGATGGTGGGGCAGCTTTGCGATGAAGCCAACAGTGTCCGACAGCAGCACTTCCAGCGTGTCAGATACCTGAAGACGCCGGGTGGTGGTGTCCAGGGTGTCGAACAGGCGGTTGTTGGCGGGGATATCCGCGCCGGTGAGACGGTTGAGAATCGTGGATTTTCCCGCGTTGGTGTAGCCCACCAGGGCCACCACCGGGATGCTGTTGTGGATGCGGCGTTCCCGCTGGGTGGCGCGCACCTTGCGCACCTCTTCCAATTCGCTCTCTAATTTTGCAATGCGGCTGCGGATATGGCGGCGGTCTGTTTCCAGCTTGGTTTCGCCGGGGCCGCGGGTGCCGATGCCGCCGCCGAGACGGGAAAGATTCTTGCCCATGCCGGAAAGCCGGGGCAGCAGATAGCGGTACTGGGCCAGCTCTACCTGCAGGCGGCCTTCTGAAGTTCTGGCTCTCTGGGCGAAAATATCAAGGATCAGGGCGCTGCGATCCAGTACCACTGCGCCGCAAAGCTCCTCCAGTGCCTTGATCTGGCTGGGGGAAAGCTCATTGTCGAAGATCACCATATTGGCGTCCAGTGTGGCGACCAGCTCCCGTACTTCCTGGGCTTTGCCCTCGCCGATGAGGCTGTGGGGGTCGGGGGTGTGGCGATTTTGCAGCACAGTGGCCACACAAGTGCCGCCTGCGGTTTCCAGCAGCTGGCGGAGCTCATCCAGAGACTGCTCCGTGGCGGTTTCTTCTGGGCGGAAGCAGTCGGCATTTACGCCCACCAGCACCGCTCTGTCAATGATGTGTTGTTCCATAAAATATCCTATATATAGATCAGAATTCGACAAAATGTCGGGAAATATCAAAAAAATATACGAAAAAAGCCCGCACCGATCTGGGGTGCGGGCTTTGGTCGATTATTTCAGGCCATATTTCTTGTTGAAGCGTTCCACGCGTCCGCCGGTGTCAACCAGCTTCTGCTTGCCGGTATAGAACGGATGGCACTTGGAGCAGATTTCAACCTTGATGTCCTTCTTCGTGGAGCCCGTTTCGATGATCTCGCCGCAGGCGCAGCGGATGGTGGTCTGCTGATAATTGGGATGGATTCCTTCCTTCATGGGGTTCACCTCATTCTTTCAAATCTGTAAAAGGGCATACTACCCTTCCCTTGGCTTTTTAAGGCTCAATGATTTTATCATAAATTGCGCCGAAATGCAAGTGCTTTTTTTCGTGTTTTTTATCTTTTTTTACGGCTCCGGCTTGGAAAATACCCGCTCCCCGGTTGGGATTGCCGGAACTTTCTCCGGGGATAGGAACAGGGGATAGAGGGCACTTGCCCGGCGATCCAATTCTGCGTAGTTGCCCCGGGCTTTTTCTCCGGGGTGCAGCATTGGTATGCCGCCCCGGTCGGCAGCCTGCCGCAGGAATTTGCGGCCGATTCCATCAAAAGCCAGCACCCGCACATAGGGGGCTGGGGTTTTCAGATCGGCTTCGGTAATGCCCAAAAAGGCGCACATTACCATGCGGGCGATGCGGCTTCTGGCATAGCGGCGGGATTTGACACCGTCGATCAGATTCTCTATACTGTCTGCCTGCCGGGCCTGCGCCATCAGCTTGCGCCATAATCCTTCTGCCCCATAGGGAAGGGTCTCAAATTCGTCCTCACCCATGGCCCGCAGCCTTGCCAGCATGGCCCGTTCGCCCCAAGCCAGGCGGTGTACGGCGGCATTGGAAAACAGTTCTCTGGCCTCCTGAGGCACATAGCACAGCCAATCTTTCTGGGGGATCAGGCCGCGCAGGGCAGTGGCAGAAGGGTTTTCCGGATCGGGAGCGGTATCATGGTAGCTGCCGCCCCGGGCAATGGCAAGGGGGGAAATCTCGCTGTCCAAGGCCAGAAGCGCTTTGCAGTATTCCACAGCCAATATGTCGTTGGGGTTGCGAAGCAGATTTCCGTCTCCCCCAAGGGCTTCCAGTGTGCGCTGCCGCAGGGCGGCAAAGCTGTCCCCATCCCGGAGACCTTCCCGCAGGGCTTCGGAAAAAGCAGGGGAGCGCAGCAGCTTTGCGGTAGACATAATTTTATTACCATCACCTGATTCGCAGCCAAAGCACAGCGCATCCACGCCGCCCAAGCGGCAGAGCACCTCCACTGCGCCGAAAGCAAAGCCCTCTGCGCTGGAAAGGGCTGCGGTGATGGGAAGCTCCAGTACCACATTGGCGCCGCTCAGTATAGCAGCCTTTGCCCGGGTGGCAGCATCAAAGATGGCAGGCTCTCCCCGCTGGACAAAGCTGCCGCTCATGAGGCAAACGATGCAGGTATCTTCCCCCAGAGCCTTGCGGAGCATGGCATACTGCTTGACATGGCCCAAGTGCAGGGGATTGTATTCACAGATGATTGCGGCAGTTTTCACAAAAAATCCCTCTTTTTTTGAAAAAAGCATTTTTCTGCTTGTATGATTTGGTAAATTGATATACAATATATACCGACAATTTATTTTAGCACAAAATCCAGCAAAAGCATAACTATTTTTGAGGTGTATTATTATGAACATTCTTGTTATCAACGCAGGCTCTTCCTCCCTGAAGTATCAGCTCATGGATCCGGCTACCGGTGCTGTCAGCGCCAAGGGTCTTTGTGAGCGCATCGGTCTCGATGGCCGTCTGACCCATAAGGTTCCCGCAAAGGACGCCAAGGTCACCCGCGACATCGCAATGCCCACCCATTCTGAAGCCATCTCTGCTGTTCTTGAGATCCTGGTAGATGCCGAATACGGCGTTATCTCCTCTCTGGACGAAGTGGACGCAGTGGGTCACCGCGTGCTCCATGGCGGCGTCAAGTTCGTGGAATCCTGCATCATCGACGAGGCCTGCAAGGCTGCCATCCGTGAGTGCATCCCCCTTGGCCCCCTCCACAACCCCGCCAACCTCAAGGGCATCGAGGCCTGCGAGCAGGTTATGCCCGGCAAGCCCCAGGTTGCTGTGTTCGACACCGCTTTCCACATGACCATGGCCCCCAAGGCTTACCGCTATGCCATTCCCACCGAGTACTATGAAAACGATCATCTGCGTCGCTACGGCTTCCACGGTACCTCTCACCGCTTCGTTTCCAAGCGCGCTGCCGAGCTGATGGGCGGCCAGACGGAAGATCTGAAGGTCATCGTTTGCCATCTGGGCAACGGCTCCTCCCTGTCCGCTGTGAAGGGCGGCAAGTGCCAGGATACCTCCATGGGCCTCAGCCCTCTGGCAGGTCTGCCCATGGGCACCCGCTCCGGCGACATCGACACCTGCGTGGCACAGTTCATCATGAACAAGTATGGCATGAGCGCTGACGAGTGCCTGTCCATGCTGAACAAGAAGTCCGGCGTTCTGGCTCTGTCCAACGGCGTTTCCTCTGACTTCCGTGATCTGGAAGCCGGCGCTGAGAATGGCGACGAAGCCTGCCAGCTGGCTCTGGACAAGTTCCGCTATGAGACCTGCAAGTATATCGGCTCCTACGCCGCTGCTCTGGGCGGACTGGACTGCCTGGCCTTCACCGCTGGTGTTGGCGAAAACGGCCCCGAAACCCGTGCCGAAATCTGCAAGACCCTCGAGTTCATGGGCGTAAAGCTGGATCCGGAACGCAACCGTGTCCGTGGCGACGAAGCCCTCATCTCCTCCGACGACTCCAAGGTCAAGGTCTGGGTCATCCCCACCAACGAGGAACTCATGATCGCACAGGACACCGCTGAACTGTGCGCCAAGTAATCAAATATTGACAAAGCCAAGGGCGCATCGCACAAAGCGATGCGCCCTTAAAATATTTGAAAGGCTCCGTTGGTGAATGTAGGGGCGGCTATTAGCCGACCGCGCAGGAAATGTTGCATTTTTATTGCAGTTACCAGCGAAAACGCAACATTTTTTTCGGGCGGATGATATCCGCCCCTACGGCAAAACTTGACAATTTGTGCATCGGACCGACAATGTGGATGTAGGGGCGGTTATCAACCGCCCGCGCAGGGATTGCTTCGTTTATATTGCAGGTTCCGGCGAATTCGCAACATTTTGTGGGACGAGAAACCCGTCCCCTACGTTCAGATTAGGTAGTCGAACTTGCCATAACAAACACAGCGCCGTCTCTCATCTGAGAGGCGGCGCTGAAATTTTGCTCTGATATTACAGTTCGCAGTTGTTGACGGTGCGGGGGAAGGGGAGGACATCGCGGATGTTGCTGATGCCGGTGAGGTACATCACGCAGCGCTCGAAGCCCAGGCCGAAGCCTGCATGGCGGGTGGAGCCGTACTTGCGAAGATCCAGATAGAAGCCGTAATCTTCGGGGCTGAGGCCCAGCTCGTTCATGCGCTGTACCAGCACATCATAGTTGTCTTCACGCTGGGAGCCGCCGATGATCTCGCCGATGCCGGGCACCAGGCAGTCCATAGCAGCTACAGTCTTTCCGTCGGGGTTGAGCTTCATATAGAAGGCCTTGATTTCCTTGGGATAGTCGGTGACGAAGACGGGGCGCTTGAAGACGACTTCGGTGAGGTAGCGCTCGTGTTCGGTCTGCAGGTCGCTGCCCCAATGGACGGGGTAATCGAACTTGTCGTTGTTCTTTTCCAGAATTTCCACAGCCTCGGTGTAGGTGATGTGGCCGAAGTCGGAGTTCAGCACATGGTTCAGGCGATCCATCAGGCCCTTATCCACGAAGGAATTGAAGAACTTCATTTCCTCCGGTGCATGCTCCAGCACATAGCGGATGATATACTTGATCATATCCTCAGCCAGACGCATATCGTCTGCCAGATCGGCGAAGGCGATCTCCGGCCCAATCATCCAGAATTCTGCGGCATGGCGGGTGGTGTTGGAGTTCTCGGCGCGGAAGGTGGGGCCGAAGGTGTAGATGTTGCGGAAGGCCATGGCGTAGGCTTCGCCGTTGAGCTGGCCGGAAACCGTCAGGTTGGTGGGCTTGCTGAAGAAGTCCTGGGAGAAGTCCACGCTGCCGTCTTCCTTGCGGGGGATGTTGTTGAGATCCAGAGTGGTAACCTGGAACATTTCGCCTGCACCCTCGCAGTCGGAGCCGGTGATCAGGGGAGTATGGACATAGACGAAGTCACGGTCCTGGAAGAACTTGTGGATGGCGTAGGCTGCCAGAGAGCGCACACGGAACACAGCCTGGAAGGTGTTGGTGCGGGGACGCAGATGGGAGATGGTGCGCAGATACTCCATGGTGTGGCGCTTGGGCTGCACGGGGAAGTCGGGGGTAGAGGGGCCTTCCACGCTAACCGCTTTGGCCTGAATTTCGAAGGGCTGCTTTGCCTCAGGGGTCAGCACCACTTCGCCCCGTACGATCAGGGCAGCGCCGATGTTGATCTTGGAGATCTCGGCAAAGTTGGGCAGCTCAGAGCCGTACACCACCTGCACCGGGGTGAAGTAGGTGCCGTCAGAGAGCATGATGAAGCCAAAGTTCTTGGAAGCGCGCAGGTTGCGGACCCAGCCGCCGAGCTCCAGCTCTTTGCCTGCATACTGCTCCGGATTCTGGAACAGGGAACGAATGTTGATCAGATCCATAATATATCTCCTTATATCTCAGCAATTTACAGAAGCATGATGCCTGCGTTGGCGCAGGCGGTACGGGTGGCCTCATCCCAGATGGAGGAGTGCACCTCGCCGATGTGGGCACAGCCCATCATCAGCATACAAAGTCTCGACTGGCCGATGCCGCCGCCGATGGTCAGGGGCAGCTCGCCGGACAGCAGAGCTTTATGGAAGGGAAGCTCCCGGCGGTCATCACAGCCCGCCAGACGCAGCTGACGGTCCATGGCAGCCTCGTCCACGCGGATGCCCATGGAAGAAATCTCAAAGCTGCGGCCAAGGGTCTGGTTCCAGAACAGAAGATCACCGTTCAGCGTCCAGTCGTCATAGTCCGGGGCGCGGCCATCGTGGGGACGGCCAGAGCGGAGCTTGCCGCCGATCTGCATGAGGAATACTGCGCTGTCCTTATGCTCGGACAGGAATGCATTTTCCTTTTCTGTGGAGTTGGTCAGCTCAGGGTAGAGGTCTTCCAGCTCCTGGGTGGTGATGAACAGCACATTTCGGGGAAGATCAATGGTGAGCTGGGGAAATTCGATTTTCAGCGTCTCGTTGGTGACATAGATGGCATTGACGATGGCGCGGACAGTGGCCTTCAGGTAGTCGGCATTTCGCTCTTCCCGGGTGATGACCTTTTCCCAGTCCCACTGGTCCACATACACGGAGTGGATGTTGTCCAGGGATTCGTCGCGGCGGATGGCGTTCATATCGGTGACAAGGCCGTTGCCGGCGTAGAAATTATAACGCTTGAGGGCATAGCGCTTCCACTTGGCCAGGGAGTGAACCACCTGACTTTCTGCACCCACGGCGGGCACATCGAAGCTGACAGGGCGCTCAAAGCCGTTGAGATTATCGTTAAGACCCGAGGACTCCTCCACAAACAGCGGTGCAGAGACTCGCTTGAGGTTCAGCGCGTGACGGAGATTCCTGAGGAAATTATGCTTGATGAATTCGATGGCACGCTGGGTCTCATAGACCGACAGAGGATTGCGGTAGCCATCGGGAATATAGCATTGATTCATAGGGCATCCTCATTTCAGAAAAATATACTCTGTTAGTATACGGCAAAAACTCCCACATTACAAGTCAAAAATCCGCCGTGAAGGCGGATTTTTTTCTGAAAAATTGGTGTTGGCAGGTACCTTAGACTTGCATGGGGTCCATGGCATCGTGCAGGGTGTCGGTGATGGCGGCCCGGAACAGGCTGTCGGCATTGCCGTGAACCACATTTAAGGCGGGGGCCACATGGCTCAGCTCGTTGTTGCCGTCCATGAACACATCGATGTCCAGCATAAACACCGGCTCCTCTACAACAGCCCGGGTCTGGTTGTGGACTTTGCGCAGGGTACCGTTGCCGCACTTGATATTGCTGCGGCAGCCGCCGGGCAGCATCAGGTTTGTGGTCTGCTCCTGCTTGGTGAAGGCGTTTTCCGGCACATCTTCTTCCGCCATCAGGCCAAGATAGGCGGGGGCGAGCAGCTCACGCCAGGGAGTATCCTCCAGATCCAGCTGCTTTTTGTTGATGGCGTTGATATAGCGCAGGCCGATGCGGGTGAAGCAGGCGGGATGATAGGTGCTGATGAGATGGGCAAGAACCCGATCCAGCCGCTTGGCAAACTCCTCCCAGCGGGTATAGCGGCGGGAGGACAGGGAGATGAAATCCTGGGTCAGATTCACCTTCCAGCCGCCGTCCAGAGAGATGAACTGGTGGTTCTTCAGTGTGGTGGGGGGTGTATTGGGATTGCTACCGGGCTTGGGCGGGATTCGCTCTTCCCGGACGGAATAGTTGGGGTATTCTCCCCGGATCAGCTCCTGAAATTCATAGGGAGACTGGTTTTCAATCTTTAAAATGGCGGGAAACCGCAGTTGGCACAGCACCTCAATGAGCTGGGGCTTCCGGTAAACACAGCGTTCGGCATCAGAGAACATGGTGAAAATTCCTTTCGTGAGCAATACCGCTTATTTTTAATATAGTATAGCGAAATTGCCGCAACTTTTCAAGGCAAAGCCGTGGTGAATTTTATATTCTTGTGGTATAATGTAAAAAACAAGGTAAGGGAGATGTGGTGTTTGATCATTGGGATCTTGTTGGCGGTGCTGGCGGCACTGATTCTGGCGGTGGGCTATTTTGCGATGAACCTTGCCCTTCGCCGGGGCAAAGCGTTGGATCCGCTGGTGGAGGAGACCTTTCAGCGGGGGATGTATGCAAAAAACAGGAAAATTCTGTATGAAAGCAGCCTCGCCCTCACCCAGATTCCTTCTGAGGACATTGAAATCATGAGCTTTGACGGCCTCAAGCTCCATGCTCAGCTGCTTCCTTTGGAGAATGCAAAGGGCACGATCCTGCAGTTCCACGGCTACCGTTCCTGCCCGCAGGGGGATTTTGGCTGCGCAGTGCCGTTGATGCGAAGTCTTGGTTATCAGGTGCTTTTGGTAGATCAGCGGGCCCATCAGCAAAGCGAAGGACGCTATATTACTTTCGGCATTTTAGAGCGGCAGGATGCCCTTTTCTGGGCCAGAGCCATGGAGCAGCGCTTCGGGCCGGAGCATCGCCTTTATTTTGATGGCATTTCCATGGGTGCGGCTACGGTGCTGATGGCGGCTTCTCTGCCCCTGCCCAAAAGTGTCCGGGGTATCATTGCCGACAGCGGATTCTCTGCCCCGAAGGCCATCATTGGCAGTGTGATCCGCAGGCTTCGTCTTCCGGTAAAGCCCCTTTTTGGGCTGATCAATCTTTGGTGCCGTCTGCTGGCAGGGACCTCTTTGACGGCATATTCTGCGCCGGAAGCCATGGCACACTGTGAGATTCCTGTGCTCTTTGTCCATGGCAAGAAGGATTCTCTGGTGCCCTGGGAAATGACCCAGGAGAATTATGACGCCTGCCAAAGCGAAAAGACGCTGGTTCTGGTGGAGGAAGCCGACCATGGGGAGAGCTTCCTTGTGGATCGGACTGCCTGTGAGCAGGCGATTGCGGAATTTTTGAAATGATACAAGAGGTGATTTGAATGAAACATCAGATTCGTGTGCAGCTTCTGCGCGAAGGTGCGGTTTTGCCCACCTACGGCTCTGCACTGGCAGCGGGGGCAGACCTGTGCGCCTGTCTGCCCGAGGCAGTGACCATTGCCCCCGGTAAGACCATGATGATCCCCACAGGGCTTGCCATGGAGATCCCCGAAGGCTATGCGGGGCTCATTTATGCCAGAAGCGGCCTTGCCTGCAAGCGGGATCTTGCACCCGCCAATAAGGTGGGTGTCATTGACGCAGATTACCGGGGCGAGATCGTGGTAGCTCTGCATAACCATGGGGAAGCAGCCCAGACGGTGGCACCCGGAGACCGCATTGCCCAGCTGGTGATTGCGGCCTGCCCTCAGGCAGAATTTCTGCCTGCCCAGAGCCTTTCTGAAACCCAGCGGGGTGAGGGTGGCTTTGGCTCCACGGGGAAATAATTTCCATTTTTCTAAAAAAATCGAGAAAACTTAGCTTCGATTTAATTTCTATCTGTTAAAATGTAGGTGGCGGAAAGTGTCGTGTTCTGGAACGGAGGAATCCTATGTATCAGATCGGAGATTATTTGGTATACGGCTTTGAAGGCGTATGCCGTGTAGAAGATATTGGAAGCCCGAAGCTCTCCGGCGTCAGCCGGGATAAGCTGTACTATACTCTTGCCCCCTGCGGCGGCGGAGGCGTCATCTATACGCCGGTGGATACCGGGGTACATATGCGTGCGCCCATGGATGCCGCCCGGCTGGAGGAATTGATCGGGCAGCTTCCGGAGCTGCCTTTGTGTGACAATCTTCCCAGAGAGCCCCGGCTCATCGCTGCTTCCTATCAGGAAATCCTGCGCACCCATGACTGCAGCAGAATTCTGCAGCTTTACAAGACCCTCTATACCAAGCAGCGTGCCCTGATGGAAAACCGCAAAAGCCTGAACGCCACAGACCAGCGCTACTGGAAGCAGGCGGAGGATTTGCTGTGCAGTGAAATCAGCTTCGTGCTGGGGCTGGATCGGCCGCAGGTGATTCGGCTACTGAAGCAGCGGAGCGGAGAAAAGCGTTAATTTTTCAGCCCTTCGATCCATTCCAGCAGCTTAAAGCGGATCACATAGTGGTCAGGCTTTGTCATCCAGTCGATCTCATCGTCTGAAAAACCTGCGCCTGCGGCAACGGCTCGCATATCCTGGGTGCAGGCGCTGCGGCACAGGGTGGGGAAGCACACGCACCACCAGTTTTTTCCTTCGGCACTGCCCAGGCGTACCCGCAGGGACAGATAAGTTCCGGCAGGCAGGGCGAAGGTGTCGTAGTATCGGGTGGGGAAGGGCTCTTCCTGCAGGCTTACTTCCACACAATCGGCGCAGTTCTGCGCCAGAAGCACCTGTTCTGCCTTTGCCTTGACAGCGGGAAGGGAGGCGCGCAAAAGCGCCAGCATTTCCTCCCGGCTTTGCGCTTTCTCTGACAGGGGAGCCAGCTCTTCCAGCAGGGCATCCCGCACCCGGAGCTTGAGGGCTTGATCCTCGGCGCTGTCGGAATCTGCCACCACATGGAAGCGGATGAGCTTGCTAGCCAGGGTCTGCTGCTGTGCTACGAGTCCGGCACAGCCAAGGAATGCTGCAAAAAGCAGAGAAATTCCAGCGATGATAAGTAAAGTTTTTTTCATAATAACAACCGTCCATCCTTTTTTCAGAAGGATGGACGGTTTTTTTACAAGTTATACACTGTGGGCGTAAAAAACGGAATATTCTTTCGTTTTTAGCTGTTCTGCAGCCTGGTTTCCGCTGATTTCATCGGGAAACAGTCCGAAAACAGCAGAACCGGAGCCGGTCATCCGGGCACCGCAGGCGCCTGCGTGCAGCAGATCCTCCCGAATGGAAAGAATCTGCGGATGCTCGAGAGCGGCTACAGGCTCCAGCACATTGCAAAGGAGACTGCCTGCACCTTGGTAATCTGCTGCCCGCAGGCAGGATAGCAGAGCTTCCGGGTTCGGATGCTCCTGCGCCGGATGTTGATCCGACAGGGCAAAAAGCTTGGGGGTGGAGATGCCAAAATCCGGTTTGCAGATCACATAGTGCTGCACTGTGCTAAGGGGCATAGGGGCAAGCACCTCGCCCCGACCTTTCACCCGGGCGGTGCTGCCCAGCACGCAGAAGGGCACATCACTGCCGCACAAAGCCCCCAATTCGCACAGCTTTTCTGTATTGAGCGGGGTGCCGTAGAGGGTGTTCAGTCCATGCAGGACAGCGCCAGCATCTGCACTGCCGCCGGCAAGACCGGCCTGATCCGGAATGCGCTTGACGATGCGGATTGTGATGCCTTGATCCGGCAGGCCGGTGGCCTGCAAAAAGATCTGCGCCGCTTTCCATGCAAGGTTTCGCTCATCACAGGGGATGCCGGGGCGCTGATTTCCAGCCGGATCTTCGCAGGTCAGCTCCCATGCTTTGCCGGTGTGGATGGTGACGGTGACATCGTCGTGAAGGGATACCGCCTGCATGATCATATCCAGTTCGTGATAGCCGTCAGGACGGGTGCCCAAAATGTCCAGAGTGAGATTCAGTTTGGCAAAAGCGGATAAGGTAATGGTGTTCATT
>JAZRCV010000077.1:0-1803 GCA_045659925.1 Faecousia sp. | reverse complement strand
CCGTATAAAAAGGGAGCGGGGCGAATAACCTTCGCCCCGCATGGACTCCCATTTCGCTATGAGCGATTGTCCTGTTGTGGTCAAAACCACCCGATACAATTAACGCTTATGCAGACAGAACCTTGCGGCCCTTGGCACGGCGGCTGGCGAGAACCTTGCGGCCGTTGGAAGTAGCCATTCTCTTACGGAAACCGTGAACCTTGCTTCTGTGGCGACGGCTGGGTTGATAGGTACGCTTCATTTTGCATTACACCTCCTGTCAAATTCACATATGCTCGACAGCGAAAATCGCTGCAGCAACACATAATAACCGACCATACATGGTCATTCTAGTGTATTATAACCGAAAACAATAGCCAGGTCAACAATTTTTTTCATAAAAAATACGGCTCTGTGAAAACAGAGCCGTATTTAGAGTGTTGCCCTTTATTCTTGATTGCGCTTTTTCATCAAATTCCGCATACGCAGAGCATGGTCCAGCTCCCGCTTGCGGATACGAAGGCTCTTGGGGGTGCACTCCAAGATCTCATCGTCTGCCAAGAATTCCAAGCACTGCTCCAAGGAGAAAATCTTGGGGGTGACCAGACGCAGCGCTTCGTCAGAGCCGGATGCGCGCATGTTGGTCAGCTGCTTTTTCTTACAGACGTTGACGTTCATATCCTCGTTGCGGCTGCAGATGCCAACCACCATGCCAGCATAAACAGGCACACCTGCGCCTACAAACAGCGCGCCACGCTCCTGGGCGTTGAACAGACCGTAGCTGGAGGTCTCGCCGGTTTCAAAGGAGATCAGGCTGCCGGTGAGGCGGCGCTCGATCTCGCCCTTCATGGGAGCGTAGGTTTCCAGAACGCTGGACATAATGCCTTCGCCACGGGTGTCGGTGAGGAATTCGCTGCGGTAGCCGAACAGACCCCGGGAGGGGACTAAGAACTCCAGACGGTAGCGGTTGCCCATGGGGGTCATGCCCAGAAGGTCAGCCTTCCGGCGGCCCATTTTCTCAATGACAGCGCCCATGCACTCTTCCGGCACATCGGCGATCATCCGCTCGATGGGCTCGCAAAGCTTGCCGTCGATCTCTTTTGTCAGGACACGGGGGGTGGATACGGAGAATTCATAGCCTTCCCGGCGCATGGTTTCCATGAGGATAGACAGGTGCATTTCGCCACGGCCAGCCACGTTGAAAGAGTCGGTGGAGGCTTGTGTGACGCGCAGAGAAACATCCTTTAACAGTTCCTTTTCCAGTCGGTCACGAAGATTTCTGGAGGTGACAAACTTACCTTCCTTGCCGGCAAAGGGAGAATCGTTGACGGCAAAGGTCATTTCAATGGTAGGATCGGAGATCTTCACAAAGGGCAGCGGCTCAATGACATCGCTGGCGCAAAGTGTTCTGCCGATGGTAATATCTGCCATACCGCTCAAGGCAACGATCTCGCCGGCGGAAGCTTCCTGAATGGGGGCTTTGCCCAGACCGTCATAGGTGTAAAGGGCAACGACCTTGCCCTTCTGGCGGATGGTTTCATCGTGGTAGTCACAGATGGTGACTTCCTGATTTACCTTAATGGTGCCCCGCTCTACCCGGCCCACAGCGATCCGGCC
Organism: Faecousia sp.; assembly: GCA_045659925.1. GTDB lineage: Bacteria > Bacillota > Clostridia > Oscillospirales > Oscillospiraceae > SVMC01. The sequence goes on along the minus strand of JAZRCV010000077.1, from coordinate 207 downwards.
TACATACTCACTATAATCAATGGAAGAAACCAGCATCTGCAAGGGGGCATCCTTATCGCCCTCGGGGGCAGGAATATAGTTGACAATGGTCTCGAACAGAGGGATCAGGTCTGTGCCCGCCTCGTCCGGGCCGTAAGCGGCAGTGCCTTGGCGGCCGGAGCAGAATACAGTGGGGGAGTTAAACTGCTCGTCGGTAGCGTTCAGCTC
>JAZRCV010000076.1:0-5773 GCA_045659925.1 Faecousia sp. | reverse complement strand
TTGAGGAGGAAGAACCATGTCTGAAAAAATGTATCCCATCGGATTTCGCCCGCTGATGCAGTGGGTGATCCGTGAATACGCCAAAACCGGCGAAATTTTCGGCATCCATAGCCGGTATACGGCAATGGGCAAATCCCTGCCCATTTTCGGCGAGCGCATCGAGACCCCCATCGGCCCCGCCGCTGGCCCCAACTCCCAGCTTGCCCAGAACATCATCGCCGCCTATGTGGCGGGCGCCCGCTTCTTCGAGGTGAAGACGGTGCAGAAGATGGACGGCGAAGAGCTGGCTGCCTGCATCCCCCGCCCCTGCATTTTAGCCGATGACGAGGGCTACAATCAGGAATGGTCCACGGAACTCACCGTCCCCCAAGCCATGGAGGAATACATCAAGGCCTGGTGCGCCATGAAGATATTAGCCAAAGTCTACGGCTTCGGCGACCCCGATGGCTTCGTCATTAACATGTCCGTGGGCTATGACTTAGAGGGCATCCGGGGCGAAAAGATCGACAATTATATTGAAGGCATGAAGGATGCCACCAAGACCGCCATCTTCCCTCAGTGCTTAGATGTTCTGGAAGAGCTGTTCCCGGAGGAAGGGGACTTCATCCGCACCATCAGCCCCAAAGTTTCCCGCTCCGTCACCGTGTCCACCCTCCATGGCTGCCCCCCGCAGGAGATCGAGCGCATCGCCTCCTACCTGATCCGGGAAAAGGGCCTGCACACCTTCGTCAAGTGCAACCCCACCATTCTGGGCTATGAAACTGCCCGTTCCATCCTCGATTCCATGGGCTATGACTATATCGTGTTCGACGATCACCACTTTAAAGAAGATCTGCAGTATGCCGATGCGGTGCCCATGTTCCATCGCTTGCAGGCGTTGGCAACGGCAAATGGGGTGGAATTCGGCCTGAAGCTTTCCAACACCTTCCCGGTGGACACCACCCGGGGCGAGCTGCCCGGGGACGAGATGTATATGTCCGGCCGCAGCCTCTTCCCCCTGACCATTGAGATGTGCCGCAGAATTTCCCGGGAGTTTGGCGGAAAAATGCGCCTGTCCTATGCAGGCGGTGCGGACGCCTTCAACTGCGAGGGCCTGTTCTCTGCCAGCATCTGGCCCATCACCGTGGCCACCACCATTCTCAAGCCCGGCGGCTACAACCGCCTGACCCAGATGGCAGAAAAGCTGGAAAAACTGCCCTTTGCCCGATTCTCCGGCACGGATACCGAGGCGATTGCCGACATGGCTATGGCCTGCCGCAAGGATCCCCACCATGTAAAACCCATCAAGCCCCTGCCCAGCCGAAAAAACGGCGAATCTGTACCCTTGCTTGATTGCAGCATTGCCCCCTGCCGTGGCGGCTGCCCCATCGGGCAGGATATTCCCGAGTATATGGAGCTGTGCCGCAAGGGCCTGTATGCCCCGGCATTAAAGCTCATCTGCGAGCGAAACCCCCTGCCCTTCATCACCGGCACCATCTGCGCCCACCGCTGCCAGCTTCGCTGCTCCCGGAATTTCTATGAGGACTCCGTCCGCATCCGGGACACCAAGCTGCTGGCAGCCGAAAATGGCTATGCCGCCGTTCTGGCAGACATCCAAAAACCCCAGCCGGTTCCCGGCAAGAAGGCCGCCATCATCGGCGGCGGCCCCACCGGCATTGCCGCAGGCTATTTCCTTGGCCGGGCAGGCATTGAAACCACGATTTTTGAACGAGAAACGCAATTGGGCGGCATCGTCCGGTATGTGATTCCGGAATTCCGTATCTCCCACGATGCCATCGACCGGGACATCGCCCTGATGCAGCGCTATGGCGTAGAAATCCGCTGTGGTGCTCCTGCCCCCTCTGTCAGCGAACTGAAGGAAATGGGCTACACCCACATCCTGATCGCCACCGGCGCATGGAAGCCGGGGCGCTTGGACATTCCCGGCAATGTGGCGGGGGTCATCGGCTGGATGAAGGAGATGAAGGCAGGAAAAATCAAGGCAGAGGGCCATGTGGTAGTGGTCGGCGCAGGCAATACCGCCATGGATGCTGCCCGGGTGGCCATCCGGGGCGGCGCCAAGTCCGCATCCATCCTCTACCGCCGCACCAAAAAATATATGCCCGCAGACCCCCAGGAGCTGGAGCTGGCTTTGGCGGACGGAGTGCAGTTTGTGGAGCTGGCAGCCCCCATCTGCCAGAGAGAGGGCCTGCTGACCTGCGAAAAAATGATCCTTGGCGAGCCGGATGCTTCCGGCCGCAGACGCCCGGTGGGCACCGGGGAAACCTTCACCATCCCCTGTGATCTTGTGATCTCCGCCGTGGGTGAACAGGTGGACGATGAACTGCTCTGCGCCAACGGCGTGGAAGTGGATCGCAGAGGCAGACCTGCCTTCCAGACCAATTTAGAGGGCGTATATTCTGCGGGTGATGCCTGCCGTGGCCCCGCCACTGTGGTGGAGGGCATTGCGGATGCGGCGAAATTTGCCGAAATCGTCATCGGCGCACCCTATGTATATGATATTCCGGAAGCTGCCGCCGTTACTGCCCATGAGGCCGTAGCGAAGAAGGGCATTTTGTCCATGGCAGGCGGCTGCGAAGGCGAGCGCTGCCTGCAGTGCAGCCATGTGTGCGAAAACTGCGTGGATGTGTGCCCCAACCGTGCCAATGTGGTCATCACTATGGCAGACGGCAGCCGCCAGATCCTCCATGTGGATCGGATGTGCAACGAGTGCGGCAACTGCACCCCCTTCTGTCCCTACAATTCCGAACCATGCCACGATAAATTCACCCTCTTCCAGAGCAGAGAGGACTTCTATGATTCTAAGAATCCCGGTGTCCTCTTTATGGAAGGCGATGGGGTGTTGGTGCGGTTGGATGGCGTACGGGAGTATGACCTCTCTGCACCCAGTGATCTGGATGTGGGCATCGAAACCCTGATCCTCACCATCCGGGATCGCTATCCCTGGCTGATGGGAGAATAAACCTCCTACCGGGAAGAAGGGAGCCAACCTTCACCTTCTTCCCGACGAAGCCACCGGCTCTGCCGGTGGCTTCGTTTATTATAACGAAAATTGGTCAAGTACGATTTTCCAAATCCTACTTGACCAATTTGTTTTTATTCAGTTTCTGGACTTATACTCTGCCAGCAGCAGATCCACCATGGCACCGTAGCTTTGGATGCCGGAGGGTTGGTTGTTGGCTTTCAGATAGGTGTCGTTCATCTGTTCGCCGATCTCATGGGTGGTGGTATCTTTAAACTTTGCCCAATAGGCAGAGGATGCACGGAAATCCCGCAGCATCCCTTCTGTGTAGCAGTCGTACACCTGGGCATACAGTGCCGGAGCGACCCGGTGCAGGGCATTGCCGGAATAGGCAAGCGCCAGCATGGTTCCGCTGTAGGCCAGCACATCATCCCCATAGCGGGTGCAGGCCAGATAGGCCAGATAGTTGGCCTCGTCCTCCCGCATGAATCCGGCGGTATGGCACAGCTCGTGGCACATGGTAGCGCCAAGGCTATAGGCGGGTACCTCCACATTCACATTGGCCTCCCCTGTGAAGGGGAAATAGATGCCGGTGATATTGAAAGAGGACATCACCCGGGAAAAGTGCACCGGTTTGGGCGGGGAATAGTGGAAGGACAGCAGGGGATTCTCCGCCCCAAAGGCCTGCATTGCCTGCGCGGCATGCTGCCCCAGTGCTTCCGTCGTGTCGGGGAGGGTGAGTACCCCCGCCTCGTTTTCCAGATATGAGAGGCTTTCCCGCAATTCGCCTGCCTGTTGGGCAAGCTCCATGCACAGCCCATATAATTCCTCTGGGGAGGAGGGGCTTACCTCCAGCCCGGCGGCTTCCGCATAGGGAGTGCGGTAATAGTTGACCCCGCAGCCGAAGATGAACAGGAAAAACACAAGCCCAAGGGCACACAGGGCATTGCCCATACCCCCCAGGAGGATCCGGCTCTGGCGACCCCTTGCTTTTATGATATGTATGCCCCAAAGGATAAGGGCGACGAGCACCCCCGGAACCAGCCCGCACAGCAGGCATTCCGCCACACTGAAGGGAAGCTGCCGGGGAAGCAGAGAAAGCAGGCGGTGATACAGGGGATAAATGCCCTGAGCAAACATTTGCTCTGCAAAGGCTTCGGAATGTCTTGCCAGCAGCAGGGTGGCGGCTGCCACCGGCCAGAGCAGCAGCAGGATGCCCCGCCCGACCCCAATGCGCCTGCGGCTTTTGGTTCTTTGCATACGGCATCCCTCCCTGCAATGATGATTTTCTATATTTTAGCATGTCGGCTGCGGCTGCACAAGTGGAAAAACCTTCCGTCCACCAAAGACAATGCAAAGGACTATGGAAAACTGCACAAAATCTCCCGGCAAATTTCGTCAGGCTGTGGGGAATTGTTCTTGAATTCGCTAAAAATATACGGTATAATTACCCTATGCAGAATTTGCGTCTGCATACACATGTCCGCCATGCGCGGACACCTAAAACATCTTCGACATAAATACAAATGGAGGAACAAGAAATGAAAAAGACAATTGCACTGCTTCTTGCTTTGGCAATGTTCTGCTGCTTGTTTGCAGGCTGCAGCGGCCAGGGCGGCGACACCATCAAGATCGGTGTTTATGAACCCCAGTCCGGCGACAACGGCGCCGGCGGCAAGCAGGAAATCCTTGGCATGCAGTATGCCAACTACCTGACCCCCACCGTAGAAATCGGCGGCAAGACCTACAATGTTGAGCTGGTCTACGCTGACAACGAATCTTCCACCGACAAGGCTGTCTCCGCTGCTACCACTCTGGTATCCGCAGGCTGCTCTGTGGTTCTGGGCTCCTACGGCTCCAGCGTTGCCATCGCTGCTTCCGATACCTTCGCTGCTGCAGGCATCCCCGCCATCGGCGTCACCTGCACCAACCCCCAGGTCACCGAAGGCAACGACCACTACTTCCGTATCTGCTTCCTGGATCCCTTCCAGGGCACCGTTCTGGCAAACTTCGCTCATGACGAGCTGGAAGCTACCACCGTTTACTGCCTGGGTCAGCTGGGCAACGACTATGACCAGGGTCTGATCAACTACTTCAAGGAAGCAGGCGAAGCGCTGGGCATGAATGTCATCACCGCTGAATTCCCCGAAAACAACTCCGACTTCACCTCTTACCTGACCACCGCCAAGAACGAAGGCGCTGACGTCATCTTCGCTCCCTGCTCCATCAGCTATGCTCAGCTCATCGTTGAGCAGAGCGCTGCTCAGGGTCTGGATATCCCCCTGCTGGCCAGCGATACCTGGGACTCCAACGTCATTCTGAACGCTGCTCAGGGCAAGGGCTCTGAAATCTATGTTTCCACCTTCTACGCAGAAGGCGGCGATGTGGAATTCGAAGCAGGCATCAAGGAATGGATCAACGACGATCCCACCAACCTGGCCAACAACGGCGGCGACGACATGGTCGCAGCAGTTACCGTCATGGGTTACGATGCATACTACACCGCTCTGGAAGCCCTGAAGGCTGCCGGCTCTCCCAAGCCCGCTGATGTCAAGGCTGCTCTGCCCGGCGTGACCCACACCGGCGTTTCCGGCGCCATTGCCTTCAACGAAATCGGCGACGCAATCCGCGACACTGCTTACATCAAGACCGCCAACACCGAGACCGGTGTTTGGGACTTCGTTGCAGTTCAGAGCGTCAACTAATCATCCGCGAAACAAATTCTGACTGTATTCAAGCCGGCGGGGGCTTCCGCCTCCGCCGGCGTTAAGTCGGGGGCCAAGCGGCTTAGGAAGACAATCCAGGGGTCCA
>JAZRCV010000075.1:0-2632 GCA_045659925.1 Faecousia sp. | reverse complement strand
AGATTTCTGTCCAGGGTATCCAGTTCGGGATAGGGGTTATCCTTCACGGGATCGTCCTTGACGATCTTGCAGGAGATTTTCACCAGAAGCTCTGTAAAGGGCAGCAGAACAATGGCAGTGACCAGATTGAACAGAGTCTGGAAGTTTGCAATAGCGCCGCTGTCCACAATGCTGTCCCACAGGCCGCTAAAAGCGCCGAAGTACATCAGCAGATACATGACGATCATGAACAGGATCGTACCAACGGTGTTGAAAACAATATGCACAATGCCGGTACGCTTTGCATCCTTGGACGAACCAATGGAGCAGACCATTGCAGTGGTCACGCAGGTACCGAGGTTGATGCCCATGATGATGGGATACACCAACTGGAATGTCATAACACCAGTGGAGGACAATGCCTGCAGAATACCCACCATGGCAGAAGAACTCTGAATGATGACCGTCAGAATCAAGCCGGTAAAGATACCCAGAATGGGCATATCAGTAAAATAAGACAGGGCATTGACAAAAGCATCGGATTCTGCCAAAGGCTCGACCGCATCCGTCATCAGCATCAGGCCGGTAAACAGAATACCAAAGCCAAGGCAAATCATGCCCACATTCTTGCTGGCTGCCTTTTTCAGGAACATGAACAGAATGATGCCGATGATCAGCGCAATGGGAGCCAGCGTGTCCGGCTTAAAGAATGCCAGCATAGAACCGCCGCTGGCTTCGATGTCCATCAGACGAATGATCTGGGCCGTGACCGTGGTGCCGATGTTGGCGCCAAGCACGATGCTGACCGCCTGCTTCAGGTTCAGAATACCTGCACCGATCAGGCCGACGGTGAGTACGATGGTGGCAGTGGAACTCTGGATGATGGCGGTGACCAGTGTACCGGTCAGCAGGCCAAGAAAGGTATTCTGGGTCAGTTTGCCAAGAACATTCTTCAGTGCAGTGCCGGAGCCCTGCTTCAGGCCGTCGCCCATAACTTCCATGCCGTAAAGGAACATGGCAAGGCCGCCCAAAAGCGAGATTAAAGTCAAAACAGTCGTCATTATGGACTCTCCTATCTCATTATGTTAAAACCATAGATAAAAGAAGTTCGGCAAAAAAGTGCCCCTTCATTCCAATATATATGATACTTGATAATCAAAGTGTTGGCAAGGAAAATTTTACTGCGGTTTCAAAGCAGCTTCGTGGGATAAGATAAAACATTTTTCTCCAAAAAATCACATTTTACTTCTATTCACCCCAAAAAATAACATCCTGAAGGTCTCTTATGAAAAGGCCTTCAGGATAAATTTGTGCTTATTTTACAATATGGAGTTCATCCTGCCCAACTGCACAGGGAAGGTGCAGCACCTGTACCCCGGCCTCCATAGCCTCAGCCAGCGCCGCCGCAAATTCCGGATGGGTCTGCACATTTGGCCGTACCTCATACACCCCGGGCATGGCAATCATAAAGGCAATATAACACGCATACCCCTCTTTTACTGCCATGGTCAGCTCCCGAAGATGCTTTATTCCCCTTTGCGTGGGCGCATCAGGGAAATAACCGACCCCATCCACCTCCAGTGTGCAGCCCTTGACTTCCATCAGGATGCGACGATTTCCGCATTCCAAATAGAAGTCAACCCTGGAATGCCCGTAGGAAAACTCCGGCTTTAGCACATCAATCTTCCCAAATAACGATTCTCCTGATTTAAGCCAATCCAGCACCACCTGATTCGGCGCCTGGGAATCGATGTTTACCCAGCCAAGAGCATCCTTATACACACTGATCAGGTCATATTTTGTTTTTCTATCAGGGTTCTGTGCCTTTTGGAGCACAACCGTCTTCCCTGGCTGCAGCAGTTCCCTGCACCTTCCGGTATTTTTTACATGAACCGTTTCCCGGTGATCTCCAATGTTCACCACAGCAGAAAAGCGATTGAGCCGCTCCACGAATTCGGCAGTACATGTGTTTTCATATTTCATAGTTTCAACCACGCAGTACCATCTTTATCGGAGTCAGGCCTTTTGTTTCCTGAATCCTTTTGTATTATAGAAAATGCCATCGCTCAAGTCAAGAACGCCTTGCATGACACCGGATCCAATGGTTAATCAATGCCCACCGGCGAAAACGCAGCCTGCACGCGGGCATGCAAAATCTATAAAAGATGAAAAACTGCCCCCCGGTTTCCCGGGGGGCAGAACTGCTTATTTGGCTGTTTTTATGCGCTCATCCGTGTGGATTAAGCTTCGAGGTAACGCATCACGACGGCTGCAATCTGTTCGCGGGTTGCAACTGCTTCGGGAGCCAGGTATGCAACGCCATCCTTTTCAGCGCCGGTGATGATGCCGTTGGAGGTTGCCCAGATCATTGCATCCACTGCGTATGCTCTGACGGAAGCAGCATCGGGGAAGGCTTCGAGAGTGCCTTCTGCTTCGGGTTCGCCTGCATAGCGGTACAGGATGGTTGCGATCTGCTCGCGGGTGATCTTGTCGTTGGGAGCGAACTTGCCGTCGCCAATGCCTTCAACGATCTTGTTTTCTGCTGCCCAGATGATGGCATCGGTGTACCACTTGCCGTCTTCTACGTCGGAGAAGATGTTTTCAGCTTCCACAGCGGGGCTGCCTTCTGCGCGGTAGATGATGGTGACCAGTT
>JAZRCV010000074.1:0-9644 GCA_045659925.1 Faecousia sp. | reverse complement strand
GGTTTGTCAACTGCAGCAAAAGATGATTGGCATTTTTTCGCCTTTCGTGCATAGAATGATAGCATTGGGAAAGGAGGCAGACTATGCGGATTGCTACAGCTATGCAGCCTTCTCCGGAGGACATTGACGACCTGATTTTCGCCGGAGAAGAGAGCTATATCAGCACACGGTAGGGGCGGCGGGTCTACCGCCTCCCTTCTTCCCGGAAAATCTCCTGTTTTTGGCATTTTGTACTTTACAGGCGGAGGATTTTTATATATACTATCTAAGAAAAATCAGGAATACAGGAATGTGATACCGCTATGATTCAATTTGAAGAGTATAAAAGCAAACTCAACAACCTCAAGCCCGCGCTGACCACCCTGCGGGAGTCTCTGAACATCGAAGCTGCCCTCAATGAACTGGAGCGCCTCCACGCCATGCAGGAAGCCCCCGGCTTCTGGGATGACCCTGCAAAGTCCCAGACCATCGTGAAGAAGACCCATGCCCTTGAAAACAAGGTGGCAAAATACGAAAAAATGTGCGCCCAGTGGGACGACCTCATGACCATCATCGAGATGGCCCTGGAGGAAGGCGACGATTCCATGCTGGACGAGCTGACCGAAGGCTATGCCTCTCTGGAACATGAGATGGAGGTTTCCCGTCTGGAGACCCTGCTCACCGGCGACTATGACAGCAACAACGCCATTGTCTCCTTCCAGGCCGGCGCCGGCGGCACCGAGGCTCAGGACTGGACCCAGATGCTCTACCGTATGTACACCCGCTGGGTGGAATCCCACGGCCTGTCCTACAAAATCCTGGACTATCTTGACGGCGACGAAGCCGGCATCAAGTCCGCCAGCATTCTGGTAGAAGGCGAAAATGCCTATGGCTTCCTGAAGAGCGAGAACGGCGTCCACCGTCTCGTGCGTGTCTCCCCCTTTGACGCCAATGCCCGCCGTCAGACCTCCTTCTCCGCTGTGGAAGTCATTCCCGAAATCGCTGACGATTCCAACGATGTGGAGATCCGTCAGGAAGACATCGAAATGCAGGTCTTCCGTTCCTCCGGTGCAGGCGGCCAGCACATCAACAAGACTTCCTCCGCAGTTCGTCTGATCCATAAGCCCACCGGCATCGTGGTGGCCTGCCAGACCCAGCGCGACCAGTTCCAGAACAAGGAAACCTGTATGCGCATGCTGCGCTCCAAGCTGGTGGAGATCAAGGAACGCGAGCATCTGGAAAAGATCTCCGACATCAAGGGCGTTCAGCAGAAGATCGAATGGGGCAGCCAGATCCGCAACTATGTCTTCATGCCCTATACCCTCGCCAAGGACACCCGCACCGGCTATGAAATGACCAACATCAACGCCGTCATGGACGGTGATCTGGACGGTTTCATCAACGCCTACCTGACCTGCGCCGCCACCGGCACCTGGGTCACAAAATAATTGCGAAATTGCCCGAAAAAACACTTGCACTAAGGAGAATCTTGTGCTATTATAATTAACGCTGTTTTGAATTTCATCCGGCTTCGGATCGCAAGTATTTGCCGGAAGAACGGTTAATTTTGGAGGTTTATCATGGAAGTTCTGAGAATCATTTGCACTATCGTTATGCTGCTTGCTGCAGTCGCCCTGATTGCGATCGTTCTGTTCCAGTCCGGCAAGTCTGCGGGTCTGTCCGGTGCCCTCGCCGGCAACTCCGACTCCTTCATGAGCAAGAACAAGAATCGTGGCTGGGATGCCCGTCTGGCTTCCAGCACCAAGTGGGTTGCTGCTATCTGGCTGCTGAGCACCTTCGCTCTGAGCCTGCTCTAAGATGCATATACCGCCGCCTGTCCTGCCGGACAGGCGGTTCTTTCTTTTTCCAACCGTCAGGACATGGCTGCTACTTCCACACCGCTGTAATATGTCTCAAGAATAGTTTTTGCATCTGCTCCCGCCTGTGCCATGGCCTGCGCCCCATATTGGCTCATGCCCACCCGGTGCCCGTAGCCGTAGACATCAAAGGAAAAGGCAGAATCTTCGTATTTTACGGTGAATCTTGTGGATTTCAGGCCGAAGATCCTTCGCAGTTCCACCCCGGAAAGGGACACACCGCCGATTTGCATCTGTCCGACGCCGTCTCCCTGCGTCCTTTCTGCCTCACCCAGCCATCCGGCGGGATTGCCCGAAAGATCTGCCTCCGGACAGCTTTGCAAAATGCGTTGGGAGAACTCCTGGGGTGTAAATTCTGCCGTGGAATGATAGCTGCCTGCGATCTCCTCTCCGGGGCTGTCCACGGATTGAAGGTAGGGCACCTCTTCCCCCCAGACCGCAGCCGCGTCCTCTGTCATGCCGCCGGAGCAGGCGAAGAAGGTGGCGTCGATCAGCTCCCCCTGATATTTCAGCACAAGGCCGTCAGTTGCATCCACCGCCGCCGCAGCTTTTTCATAAAACCGCCCATAGTCCTCACCACAGCGCTGCATCAGGGCAGCATTGTCCCGCCATGCCTGGCAGCACCCACTGTCGGCGCACACATCCGCATCCTCATGCTTTTCACAGCGCAGGGCAAAGGTGCGGGAGGCAATGGCCTGGGCCTGCAATGCCTCCTCTTCAAAGGACAGCATCATTTCCGACATCACCACGCCGATCAGATAATCCCGCAGGCTGATCTCACCATTTTGCCGCACCTTCAGAATGTATCCTTTATCAAAGGATTCCGGCATTTTCTCCTTCTCTACGGACGATAGAACCACCGGCAGTTCCGCCGGTGCTTCCTGTGCAGGTGCGCACAGGATCGTCACCGCCAGAGCCAAAATCAAAGCCATCAGAATTTCAGGACCGTATTTTCCCATGGTATTCCTTTCTCCCCACTTCGCTTTTCCGCCATTCTTGACAGAGCTTTTCCCGCGAAGTATAATATAATGTAATCATCATTATGAATTGCCGCCTTTTGGGCGGATGGTTCACAGAATGGAGCCTTTTATGAAAAAAGCACTGATCATCATCTCGTGTATTGTGCTGGTGCTGGCCCTTTTGGGCGGTGCCGCGTGGTATTTTCTTGTGTATCAGAACAATATGACTGCAGAGCGCTGTGCCGATCTGGCAGAGCAGTCTGCAAACGGCGGCCACTATAACCGGGCCATCCAGCTCTACACCACAGCCTATGAGCTTGACCCCACCAATTATAACCTGGCGATTGCTTTGGCAGATACCTACGCCGACTACGGCAACTACACCAAAGCAGAGTATACCCTGGTGAATGCCATCGCCGATCATCCCGACGCAGCGGAGCTGTATCTGGCCCTTTCCAAGACCTATGTGGAGCAGGACAAGCTGCTGGACGCCCAGCAGATGCTCGATCACATCGGCAATGAGCAGGTGAAAGCACAGCTGGATCCCATGCGTCCCGCTGCCCCCACCATCAGCCCCGAAAGCGGCTACTACAGCGATTACATCAGCCTCTCCCTGACCTACACCGAAGGCACTGCATACCTCCGCGTGGATGGGGAATACCCCTCCACCTCCGATGCACCCTACAGCCAGCCCATCACCCTGGAGGGCGGCGAAACGGAAGCCTCTGCCATTGTGGTAGGGGAAAACGGTCTGGTCTCCCCCGTCACCTACGGCGGCTATACCATCGGCAACATTGTGGAGGAAGTCACCTTTACCTCCAGCGCCTTTGAGCATTTTGTGCGGGAAACCCTGGAACTGGATCCTGCCAAGCCCGTGATGACCGACCAGCTTTGGAGTGTGGCAGAACTGAACGTTCCGGAAACCCTCTCGGATGTTACCGATCTTTCCTACTTTACCGGCCTCACCAGCCTGACCCTGCAGAATTATCACGGCGGCGAATTCAGTTTCCTTGCGGGCATGACCCAGCTTGCCACTCTGGATCTGAGCCGGAGCAGCGTATCCTCCCTGGCACTGGAATTCATCGGCACACTGCAGTCCATCCGGAATCTGAATCTGGAAAGCTGCGGCATCACAAATATCACCTCCCTTGGTTCCCTGTCCGCACTGGAATCTTTGAACCTCAACGGCAACAAGGTAGCAACCATCGCCCCCCTTGCCAACTGCACCGCCCTGCGCAAGCTGAGCCTCAACAGCAACGGCATCACCGATATTGCTGCATTCTCCTCCCTGAAGAGCCTGCAGGAGCTGGACCTGAGCTACAATACCCCCACCACCCTTGCACCCCTTTCCCAGTGCCCCAATCTTCAGGTGCTGAATCTGTCCAACTGCGAACTGCTGGACATTTCTGTTCTGAAGAATTGCCCTGAGCTCACCCATCTGACCGCCTCCCACAACACCCTCACCGGCATTTCCGGTCTGGAAGCCTGCACCAAGCTGCAGGAGGTGGATCTTTCCTACAATAAGCTAGTCTCCATCGACGAACTGGGTTCCATTGATTCCATCACCATTGTAAACATCAATGAAAACGATGTGGTCAGCCTGCCCCCCTTCACCGAAAACAGCAAGCTGCAGCGCTTCTACGCCGACCACAACTTCCTGGTGGATGTAACCGGCCTCGCTTCTCTGCCCGACCTCAACTATGTCACCCTGGACTACAACAATATCGATGATATTGACTGTCTGGCAAACTGCATCAATCTGGTGCAGGTGAATGTCTTCCACACCAACATCGGCACAGAGGATGAAGTCTCTGCTCTGACAGAGCGCAGCATTATTGTCAATTACACCCCGGATTATTAAGAAAACCCCGGAAAAAGTCGTCTGTGGGATACAAAAATCCCACAGACGAAAATTTTTAAAAAATTTAGAAAAAAGTATTGACAATTTGAAAAATTTTGCTATAATATAGAAGCTGTCTGGAACACGGCAACAAAATGCTGCTGTAGCTCAGTAGGTAGAGCGCATCCTTGGTAAGGATGAGGTCGGCAGTTCGAATCTGCCCAGCAGCTCCAGAAAAGAAAAGAACCTTTTGTCAAAGACAAAAGGTTCTTTTCTTTTCAGCTAAATTCGCCTACCGGCGAGCTAAATTTGCTATGCAAGCTAAATTCCCTGCGGAAGCTAAATTGGGCATCGCCCAGCTTGATGGCGAATTTAATTTAGCTTCACTAAGTGAAATTTAGCTGTGAGCCCAGCGAACAATTTCGCTACGAAGCGAAGCGGAGTTATTTCGCTATGTTCCCAACAGATTACCGCCGTATATAAATCCGCGCTCTCGGCAGGATGCTCTCTTTTGAGAACATCCTGCCGTTTTTTACAAAATAATGCAGATCAGTCCACCTGCACCTTCGTTCACGATGCGGGACAGGGCGTTCTTGAACTTCATGCGGGCGTCCTCCGGCAGGTGGCGCAGCTTTGCGCCGAAGCCATCGCTGATAAGCTCATACACGGATTTCCCGAAAATATTGCTTTGCCACAGCTTTTCTGTGTCCGTCTCATAGTCCTCCTGCATATGGCGCACAAGGCTTTCCGATTGCTGGGCATCCCCCACCATGGGGCTGATTTCCGCGAGGATATCCGTCCGCAGAAGGTGGATAGACGGAGCGCTGGCCTTCAGGCGGATGCCGTAGCTGCCTCCCTTGCGGCATGGCTCCGGGCGCTCCAGCTTCATCTGCTCGGGACGGGGCATGACGATGCCATAGCCTGTGGCCTGTACCTCCTGCAGAGCCGGCGCAATCTGCTCATATTCCTTTTTGATATCCGCCATCTGCTGCAGAAGCTCAATGAGGTCTGCATCTCCCTTGATGTCAAAGCCGGAAGCCTCCGCCAGCACTTCATAAAACAAAGCCTCCGGGAACTGCAATGCAGCAGATACCGTGCCGCTGCCCAGATCAATTTTCCGGATGGCGCAGCCCGTCACCTGCTCCAGATTCCCCAATTGCTCCGCCGCAGCCTTGCCCTGAGACAGGCGCAGTGCACCTGCTGCAGCGCTTCGCATGGCCTCAAACAAGGTCTTTTTCAGAGGATGCTCTCCTTCCAGCGCCCGCACCCAACCGGGCAGCCAGAACTGCAGCTCCTGCAGCGGGAACTCCATGAGGATACTTTTCAGAAGGGCATTGATCTGAGTCTTTTGCATGTTCTGGCAGTCCATACACAGGCAGCCTGCCCCAAAATGATCGCGGATCGTGTCGCACAGAGCTTTCGCCTTTGGCCCCTCCGGCTCCCTGGAATTGACCACCACCACAAAGGGCTTTCCCGTGGCCTGCATATCCCGGATGGCCCGCTCTTCTGCCGCCACATAGTCGGACCTTGGAATATCCGTCACCGTTCCGTCGGTGGTAACCACGATGCCAATGGTGCAGTGCTCCTGCATCACCTTTTTTGTACCAAGCTCTGCCGCCTCGGTCATGGGGATCTCATGGTCAAACCAGGGGGTGGTGATCAGCCGGGGTTCGCCATCCTCCGTGGCTCCCATGGCTCCCTCCACCATATAGCCCACGGAGTCGATGAGCCGCACCTGAAGCTGCGCGGCACGGTCCGGGCGGATGGTGACCGCCTCCTCGGGCACAAACTTTGGCTCCGTGGTCATGATGGTCTTGCCGCTGCCGCTCTGGGGCAGCTCGTCCCGCGCCCGCTCTGCGCGATAGGTGTCGTCAATGCAGGGCAGTACCATCTGCTCCATAAACCGTTTCACAAAGGTGGATTTTCCGGTGCGCACCGGGCCAACCACCCCAAGATAGATATTGCCGCCGGTTCGGGCAGCGATGTCCTGATAAATGCTTGTATTAGCCATCCGGGGTTCCTCCTGTCATGTGCTTTGCTACAGCATATTTGAGTTGAGTCCCCAGTATGCAAAAAAATCGGCGCCCGAAACCGGACGCCGTTCCTATTTTCCATTATGCGTTGGGGTTGAAATCCTCGGGGCGGTCTGCACGCAGGCCGAAGTGCCACTCGATGGCCTGAGCGATGCGCTCACAGGCGTTGCCGTCGCCGTAGGGGTTGATGGCCTTTGCCATGCGGGCATAGGCCTCAGGGTCGCTGAGAAGCTCGCTGGCCATGGAAACGATGGTATCGTACTCCACGCCCACCAGCTTTGCGGTGCCGGCAGCAATGGCCTCAGGACGCTCTGTCTCTTTTCTCATGACCAGAACCGGCTTGCCAAGGGCAGGAGCTTCCTCCTGGAGTCCGCCGGAATCCGTGAGCACCATGAAGCAGCGGGCCATCAGATTGTGCATCTGCATGACATCCAAAGGCTCAATCAGGTGGATGCGGGGATGACCGGAGAGGTATTTCGCCGTGCATTCACGAACCACCGGGCTGAGATGAACAGGATATACCACCTCGGTATCGGGATGGGCGTCCACGATGGCGCGGATGGCCAGCATGATGTTCTCCATGGGCTGACCGTAGTTCTCACGGCGATGGCAAGTCACAGCAATGATGCGGCGGCCTTCAAAATCCAGAGAATTCAGCAGGGGATCTTCAAAGGTAAACTCTTCCTTTACCGTGGTTTTCATGGCATCGATGGCAGTGTTGCCGGTGATGAACATATCGCCACGGATGCCCTCTGCCTTGAGGTTATCCAGATTGGCCAGGGTGGGAGAGAAATGCAATTCTGCAATATCGCCCACCAGGGTGCGGTTCATTTCCTCAGGGAAGGGAGAATACTTGTCCCAGGTGCGAAGGCCTGCTTCCACATGGCCCACGGGCACCTTGTGATAGAAGGCAGCCAGAGCGCCTGCAAAGGTGGTGGAGGTGTCGCCGTGCACCAGAATCAGGTCGGGCTGTGCCTCCTCGATCACCCGGTCCATGCCCTGGATGGTCTTCGTGGTAATGGAGGACAGGGTCTGGCGCTGCTGCATGATGTTGAGATCATACTGGGCTTCCAGACCGAAGGCCTGCATAACAGAGTCCAGCATTTCCCGGTGCTGGCCGGTCAGGCAGCAAATGCTTTCGATGGACTCCCGGCGGGAAAGCTCCATCACCAGGGGTGCCATTTTGATGGCCTCCGGACGAGTGCCGAAGACAGACATAACTTTAATCTTTTTCATGCTCAGAAGTATCCTCCTGTGAAGTTTCTTCTTTTCTTGCCCGACCGGAGAAAATCGTCCAGAAGCCGATTCCTCCGACGCAAAAGACGGAACCGATCAAAAGCAGCGCCTTGACCTCACCGGAGCTGGTGAGCACCACGGCAGCCAGACCAAGAAGGGCCGTCAGCATATAAGTAATCATAACTGCCTGCTTCTGATTGAAACCCATATCGATCAGCCGATGATGTACATGGCCCCGGTCTGCCGCCATGGGGTTCTGGCCCTTGGCCAGACGGCGGATCACTGCAAAGCAGATGTCGAAAATGGGAATGCTCAGAATCAGGAACGGTACGGCAAAGGAGATGATGGCATAGAGCTTAAACAGGCCCTGAATGGACATGGTGGCCAGAATAAAGCCCAGGAAAGTAGAACCGGTATCTCCCATAAAAATCTTGGCGGGGTTAAAATTATAGGGAATGAAGCCCAGACAAGCGCCGAACAGGGCTGCCATAATGATGGCAACATTCTGCTCCGCCACCAAAATGGCAACCACCAGCATGGTGGCAGCGGAAATGCCGGAAACACCCACCGCAAGACCGTCCAGACCGTCAATAAAGTTGACGGCATTGGTAATGGCAACGATCCAGATGATGGTAAGCACCACCGACACCACGGTACTCAGATGCAGATAGGTGGTGGAGCTTGTAAACACAGGGTTGGAAATAAATTCGATCCGGCAGCCGTGCACAATTACGATCACAGCCGCTAAAATCTGTACCATAAATTTGGGCAATGCCTTCAGGGTGTGGATATCATCCAGCACACCCAGGGCAACGATGAGAAAGGCACCGATCAGGATGCCCCGCATCTCCCGGTCAATCTGGGCAAACAGAAGAGCACTAACCACAAAGGCAGCAAAGATCGCCAGACCACCCAGCCGGGGAATAGGCACCTTGTGCATTCTGCGGTTGTCCTTGGGGACGTCCACCGCGCCCACGCCAATGGCCAGCTTCTTTACCAGCGGCGTCGCGACATAGGAAATGATTGCCGCAATCAGCACCGCCAGCAGGAGCCACAGCGCAAAATGTAATTCAGGGGACATAAGGAGTCAATCCTTTCTCAGCGGGCAACAAAGCCAACCTTTTTATAGACCTTACGCAGGGTTTTTTCTGCAAGATAGCGAGCCTTTTCTGCACCTTCGTTGTAAATGCCTTCCAGATATGCCTTATCGCCCATCAGGCGGGTAGCTTCCTCACGGATGGGGCGCAGCAGCTCCACCACAGCCTCGCCAACGGCGGGCTTGAACACGCCATAGCCCTGATCGGCAAACTCTGCCTCTGCCTCCTCCACGGTTTTGCCGGTGGCGGTGCAGTAGATGGTGAGCAGATTGGTGATGCCGGGCTTGTTTTCCTTGTCGAAACGGACGGCGGCTTCGCAGTCAGTGACGGCACGCTTGAACTTGCGCATGATGTCCTCCGGCTTATCCATCAGGAAGACGCAGCCTTCGGGGGCGGACTTGGACATCTTGCTGGTGGGATCGCTCAGGCACATGATGCGGGTGCCCATCTTGGGAATGAAGGGCTCCGGCAGGGTGAAGGTGGGGGAATACTGGCCGTTGAAGCGGTTGGCAATGCCGCGGCACAGTTCCACATGCTGCTTCTGGTCCTGTCCCACGGGGACAAGACCTGCCTGATACAGCAGAATGTCGACTGCCATCAGAACGGGATAGGTGAAGAGGCCG
>JAZRCV010000073.1:0-2080 GCA_045659925.1 Faecousia sp. | reverse complement strand
CCTGCACCTGGATGAAAATCTGCAGCCCTATTGCGGCCTGCGTCCCGGTGGCAAGGTGGCTATCCTGGCAGGCTGCGGCCCCATGGGCCTTGTGGCCATCGACATTGCTCTTCACGGCGATGTGAAGCCCTCCATGGTGGTGGTAACCGACCTGAGCGTGGAAAGACTGAACCGCGCAAAGCAGATTTTCTCTCCTGAAAAGGCAGCGGAAGACGGCATCAAGCTGGTATTTACCAACGCCACCGAAAAGGACGAACTGCTGGCCATTTCCGAGGGCGGTTTTGATGATGTTTTTGTGTACGCACCCGTGCCTGCGGTTGTGGAACTGGGCGATGCCATTCTGGCATTTGACGGCTGCCTGAATTTCTTTGCCGGTCCTCTGGATAAGAATTTCAGCGCGAACTTCAATTTCTATAATGTCCATTATCAGCAGCATCATGTGTCCGGCACCAGCGGCAGCACCATTGAGGATATGAAAGATATCGTACGCATGATCGGTCAGAAGCAGATCGACCCGGCGGTTATGATCACCCATATCGGCGGCATCGATGCAGCCATCGAGACCACTGTAAATCTGCCGAAGATTCCCGGCGGCAAGAAGCTGATCTATACCCATATTGATCTGCCTCTGACTGCCATCGATGATTTTGCTGCTCTGGGCGAAACCGACCTCCGTTTTAAGACACTTGCAGGTCTGGTGGAGCAAAGCGATGGTTTGTGGAATGCCGCAGCCGAGAAGTATTTGCTGGAGAATTTTTAATCTGTCTACTAACAAATACATATTGGAGTGAATGCTATGAATGACGCAGCGTATGTATTAGGTATTGATATTGGTACCACCGGTGCAAGAGTTGGTATCTTTGATCTGAAAGGCAACCCCATTGTTTTTTGCAGCGAGAATTTTCCTCTCTATACGCCTGCATCCGGTCGCGCGGAGCAGGATGCCAACGATTGGTGGGAAGCAGTGTGCAAAGCTTCCAAAAAGGCCGTTGCAACCGCCAAAATCAATCCGGCAGCTATCCGGGGTATGAGTTTGGACACCACTTGCTGCACGGTTCTACTGTCCGGTGATGATATGGTTCCTTTGCAGAACGCTATTTTGTGGATGGATGTCCGTGCTTCCGAGCAGGCAAAGCGGATCTATCAATCCGGCCATGACGCACTGAAGTATAACGGCTACGGCATGGTTTCGGCGGAATGTCTGCCTGCCAAGGCTCTTTGGATCAAGGAAAACCAGCCGGAACTGTGGAACAAGGCAACCAGATTTTATGAGTGTACCGATTGGCTGACTTACAAGCTTACGGGCAAGTACACCGCAAGTATCAACTGCGCCTCTGCCCGTTGGTACTATAATGCCGCCGAAGGTGGCTACCCGGTTGACTTTTATGAAAAGATCGGCCTGGAAGATCTGGTGCAGAAGCTTCCTGCGCAGGTTCTGTCCATGGGCGATTTTGTCGGCGGTCTGACCGAGGAAGCAGCCCGGGATATGGGCTTGCAGGCAGGTATTCCCGTTGGCGAAGGTGGCGCGGATGCCTTTGTGGGCGTGATCGGATTGAACGCTGTACAGCCCGGAAAGATGGCGTTGATCACCGGATCTTCCCATCTGCATGTGGCGCAGGTGGCAAAGGAAATCCACACCAAGGGCATTTGGGGCTCTTATCCCGATTGCATCGTCAAGGGTCTTCAGATGGTGGAAGGTGGTCAAACGTCCACCGGCTCCATCATTGAATGGTTTGTCAACACCCTTTGCGGAACCGTAAAGGAACAAGCCGCTGCCCAAGGTAAGTCTGTTTATGACCTTTTGAATGAAGATGCCACCAAGCTGCCTATCGGTGCCGATGGCGTGGTTGCGCTGGACTTCTTCCAGGGTAACAGAACGCCCCACGTTGACCCGGATGTGCGTGGCATGTTCTATGGCTTGTCGCTGAATCATACACCCGCCCATATGTATCGGGCAATCATTGAGAGTATTTGCTTCGGTACGGAAGCCATCATCGAGGTATTCCGCCAAGCCAAATTTGATCTGAGTGAGATCGTTATTTCCGGCGGCGCGGTTAAGAGCAAATTCTGGATGCAGGTG
>JAZRCV010000072.1:0-5907 GCA_045659925.1 Faecousia sp. | reverse complement strand
CCCAGTGAATTCTGTCTGGTGGCCTTCGGCGGTTCCGGACCTCTGCACGCGGCAGAGCTGATGGAAGAACTGAGCATCCAGAAAGCACTGATTCCCAAGACCCCCGGTCTGCTGGCAGCATACGGTCTGCTGACTGAGAATATGCGCCGTGATTTTGTCCAGACTTATGTTATGGATATTTCTGACGACTGTGCCGCGATCCTGGAAAAATGGTTCGCTGCACTGGAAGAGGATGCAGCCAAGTGGTTCGACGAAGAACGCATCGACCCGTCCCTGCGCAGCCGGGAATACTTCCTGGATATGCGATATAAGGGACAGAACCATGAGATCCGGGTGCCCATTACCATGAAGGATATCACCTCCGCCCAGACGCTGCGGGATGCATTCACCGCAGCCTATGAGCGTCTGTACTCCTTCAGCTCTAATGATACGGTGCAGATTGTCAACTTTGGCTTGTCTGCGCTGGGCGATATTGTGTATCCCGTGATCGTCAAGGATGATTATGCCGGAGAAGATGCTTCTGCCGCGATCATTGGCAGCCGCTATGTTTATGAAGGAAATGGCAAGTTTGCCGACTATATCCTGTATGATCGGGATAAGCTCCATAATGGCAATGTGATTCAGGGACCTGCCATCATTGAACAGATGGACAGCACCACCATCGTACTTTCCAACCAGAAGGCTACGGTGGATCAGTTCCTGAATATGATGATCGAACGCAAGTAATTGGAAGAGGTGTGAAATGAAAGAAATCAATTCCATAACATTGGAGATTATCTCCAACGGCATCACTTCCATTGCTGAACAGATGGGTGTGATTCTGGCCAAGACCGGTTACAGCAGCAATATCAAGGAGCGCAAAGACCTGTCTGTGGCTGTATTCAGTCCTGAGGGCAAGCTGCTGTCCTTGGCGCAGCACATTCCGCTGCACTTCAGTTCTCTGTCCGGTGCGGTAGAAGTGCTGACGGAGAAGTACCGTATTGAGGATATCCATGAAGGCGATATCTTCATTGCCAACGACCCCTATACCGGCGGTGGTTCTCATCTGCCCGATATCGTACTGATGAAGCCGGTATTCTATCATGGCAAGCTGGTGGCCTACATGGTCAATACCGGCCATCATGCCGACAAGGGCCGAAAAGGTCCTACCATTTATGATGAAGGCTTCCGCATTCCCCTGGTAAAACTCTACAGCAAGGGTGAACTGGTACAGGATGTCTTTGATCTAATCATGCTGAACTTCCAGATGAAGTATGAGCGTAAGGGCGACCTGAACGCACAGATGATCACCAATCAGTTTGGCGCAGACAAGCTGATGGAGCTGATCGATAAGATCGGCTTGGATACCTATGAGGAGTTCTGCAAGAAGTGGTTGGAATACGGTGAGAAAAAAGCCCGTATTGCCATTTCTGAATTGCCGGACGGTGAATATTGCTTCGAGGACTACATGGACGATGACGGTGCCGGCGGCAGAAATGTGCTGATCAAGACCCGGGTTATCATTGAAGGCGATCAGATTACCTTCGATTTCTCCGGTTCTGCGCCCCAGAACAAGGGCCCCCACAACTGTGTGCCCTGCGCACTGAAGGCCACTGTGTACTATTCCATGCTGTCCATCCTGGATAAATCCATTCCCGCAAACTCTGGTTTCTTCGACAGCATCAAGATCGTGGCAGAGCCCGGCAGCATCGTTTGGGCAAAGGAACCCGCACCTACCTCCGACCGTGAAACCACCACCCAGCGAATTGCCGATGTAATTTTCGGCGCCTTCGCCCAGATGGATCCCAAACTGGTTACTGCGGCAGGCAACGGTGCCATGAGCTATTTCTTCTTCTCCGGTACCGACAAGCGCTCCCAGAATCCCTATGTTTATGTAGAGACCATCGGCGGTGGTTCCGG
This sequence comes from Faecousia sp., assembly GCA_045659925.1. Classification (GTDB taxonomy): domain Bacteria; phylum Bacillota; class Clostridia; order Oscillospirales; family Oscillospiraceae; genus SVMC01. Next base: position 4,008 of record JAZRCV010000072.1, on the reverse strand, counting down.
TGCCCGGTACAATAAGGACGGCCTGGATGCGGTTCAGGTGCATATGACCAACACCTCCAATCTGCCGGTGGAAGCACTGGAGATGGAGTACCCCTTGATGGTGGAGAAATACGCGCTGTCGGAAAACAGCGGCGGCGCCGGAAAATACCGTGGCGGTATGGGCATCGTCCGCACCATCCGGATTTTGGAAGAGAGCGGCGATTCCATGCTGATCTCTGCTGCCACCGAGCGTTCCGTCAGTCGTCCCTGGGGCCTGGAAGGCGGTCAGGGCGGCGGCAATGCCAGCATCCGGATTTACCGCGACGGTAAGCTGATTCTGGAAAATCCCAAGCCCAGAAATGTAGTCCTGCAGACCGGTGATGTGATCGAGATGATCACTGCCGGTGCCGGTGGTTACGGCCCGGTTTCCGAGCGTGATCCCGAGCTGCTTCGCCGCGAACTGCGGGAGGGCATCATTGACGAGAACTGGCTGAAAGAAGCCGGTATCGTTCTGGATTGAAATTCGTATTTCTGAAATATGAAAAAACAAAAGAAAAGGAGCAAAAGAAAATGAACGAAAACAAGAAAACAGTTAGCTTGCCTATGGCGATCATCACCTTGCTGGTGGTTGCTGGCATCATGTCCGTGGGTCTGGCGATTCTGAAGCTGAACACCATGGTCACCTTTATCCTCACCTTCCTGGCAGTCTGCATCATTGCAGTTTGCGTCGGCACCAAGCTGAATGAACTGGAAGACATGATCCTGACCGGCTTTAAGAAAACCGCACAGGTCTGTATGATCTTCATCGCCGTTGGCATGGTTGTTGGCAGCTGGATCATTTCCGGCATTGTCCCCTCCATCATCTACTACGGCCTGAAGCTCTTCACCCCCTCTTCCTTCCTGGCACTGGGCTTCGTCGTCTGCTGCATCGTCTCCTTCTTCACCGGCTCTTCCTACGCTGCTCTGGGCACCATGGGCATCGCATTTATGGCAATTGGCCATGGCATGGGCATCAACCCCGCTCTGGTTGCCGGTATGTCTGTCTCCGGCGCTGTTTTCGGCGACAAGATGTCCCCCTTCTCCGATACCACCAACATGGCACCCGCCGCTTCCGGCACCGATGTCTTCACCCACATTAAGTCCATGCTTTGGACCATTGTTCCCGCATTCGTAATTTCTCTGGTTCTGTACTTCATTCTGGGCCTGCGTTACACTGCAACTACCCCCGAGGCGATGCAGGGTCTGCACGATATTATGGACGGCCTGAAGGAATCCTTCACCATCTCCCCCATCCTGCTGATCGTTCCTGTTCTGACTGTTATCCTGGTTATCATGAAGGTTCCCGCCACCATCGCACTGCTGATCGGTGCTCTGATGGGCGTTATTTGCGCTTTCATTGCACAGCCCCAGTTCGACTATACCCAGGTTCTGACCGCACTGGCCTCCGGCTTCAGCGGTGAATTCGAAGTAGAAGCTGTTGGCAAGCTGCTGAACCGCGGCGGTATCAGCTCCATGACTTCCACCATCATCTACACCATCTTCGCCATCGAACTCGGCGAAATCATGTACCAGCTGGGTGTTCTGTCTGTTATGCTGGACAAGATCCGCGACAGACTGGAGAAGCCCTGCAACCTGATCATTGCTACCCTGCTGTCCTGCCTGGCTACGGTTATGCTGACCACTTCCCAGTACATGGCCATCCTGCTGCCCGGTGAAGTGTTCCAGGATTCCTACAAGAAGGCAAGAGTTGCTCCCTATGTTCTGTCCAGAACCCTGGAAGACGGCGGCACGCTGTTTGCATTCCTGGTACCCTGGTCCGCAGCTGCCATCTATTCTTCCGGCGTGCTGGGCATCTCTGCTGTTGAGTATGTGCCCTTTGCATTCCTGCCCCTGATTTGCCCCCTGACTGCAATCGTTTGCGCCATCACCGGCATTGGTGTCTATGACGTTGACGGCAACAGCCTCCGTGGCAAGGCCACCAAGCGCGTTGCAGCTCCCGCTGCTGCTGAAAAGTAATCATCGCTGAAAGGAAAATACTATGATTTTCGGTGTATTGAAAGATATTAAGGAAGGCGAGAATCGCGTTATCTGCACACCTGTAGAGGTGGCATCCATCATCGCTGCCGGCCATACCGTGCTGGTGCAGAAGGATGCCGGTAAGGGTTCTGGTTTCCCTGATGAGAAGTATGCTGCTGCCGGTGCCAAGATCTGCGATACCGCCAAGGAATTGTGGGACACCTGCGATTTCCTGGCCAAGGTCAAGGAGATTGAGGCATCTGAATATGGTTATCTGAAGGAAAATCAGATGATCTACTGCTGCATCCATCCTGCGGGTCATCCCGAGGAGGTGCAGGCGATCCTGGACAGCAAGTGCATTGCCATCACTGCCGAGGATAGCCACCGTTACGGTTCCCCCAACTGCGAGGCTGCCGGTAAGCAGGGCGCGCTGTTTGGCCTGGAATCCATGCTGACCATCAATGGCGGCAAGGGCAAGTTCGTAAGCGGCTTTGCCGGTGCCCCCGGTATGAATGTGGTGATTATGGGCGGCGGTGTGGTTGGCCAGGGTGCTTTGTCCATCCTGTATGCCCTGGGCGCCAATGTCACCGTTATGGATATCAATCCCGGCCTGCTCCGTACCCTGGGCAACCAGTACAACAATAAGATCAATACCATGTTCTGTACCCAGGAGACTATTGCTGCCATCCTGCCCCAGACCGATATGATCCTCAACTGTGTCAAGTGGCCCAAGCAGCGTAAGGATTTCCTGATCACCAAGGAAATGCTGAAGCTGATGGAACCCGGCTCTGTTCTGGTGGACATCTCCAACGATGACCCCGGTGCCATTGAGTCCAGCCATGAGACCCATCATGACAACCCCAGATATGTGGTCAATGGTGTTGTTCATTACTGCGTGTCCAATATTCCCGGCGCGGTTGCCCACTCCACTTCTGTGGCGCTGGCCGGTGAGACCCTGCCCATGCTGCTGAACATCCTGAATAACGGCCTTGCCGAGGCCTGCGTCCGTGACGGCTTCATCCGCCGTTCTCTGACTGCCTACAAGGGTTATCTGACCCACGAGGAGACCTCTGCAATTCAGGATCGTCCCTGGATCAAGCCTGAGGACATTCTGGGTATTGCTGACCGCAATCTGGATCCCGCACCTTCTGCAACCACCACCAGAAGTGATAACTTTATCACCTTGCAGTAAGTAAAAATTTGCCCCTTGAAACGGCAGCGGAAAAATGCTTCCGCTGCCGTTTGATTTTATAAACGAAGAAAGCTGGTGAAAACCATGAGCTACCGTCATTTTCCGGTTTTAGATATCAATTTGGATGCCATGCGCACCAATGCGCAAGTTTTGTGTGACCTTTGCGCCAAAAACGGTATCGCAGTGACAGGTATGATTAAATTCTCCGACGGCGATCTGCAGGTGGCGAAAGCTTATCTGGAAGGTGGCTGCGCGCAGCTGGGTGTCTCCCGGGCGAAGCATTTGCAGGCGCTGAAAGCGGAATTTCCCGATGCGCAGACCCTTCTTACCCGCAGTCCCACCCGTGGGGATATGGAGGCCTGCGCCCGGTATGCGGATCTGAGCCTGCATGCAGATCCCGATGTGCTGACAGCCCTGAATGCAGAAGCGGAAAAATGGAATACCTATCCCGGAATCATTCTGATGCTGGATGTGGGCGACCTGCGGGAGGGCGTGGACAACATTCCGGAGCTGGTTGCATTGGCAGAACTGTGCGAAAGTCTGCCGAACCTGCAGCTGCGGGGTGTGGGAACCAATCATGCCTGCATGAACGGAGTGCTTCCCACTTATGAAAACCTGAGCATTCTTGTGGAAGGGGCAGAAGCTGTGGAAGTTGCTATTGGCCGAAAGCTGGATATCATCTCCGGCGGCAGCTCCATCAATTTGTTGCTGATGCGCGATGGCATCAACCGGATGCCGCCCCGCATCAATCACCTTCGTCTGGGCGGTTCTATCGCCAATCCCATGAACATTCGCGTGAACCGGGGTGTGACCTTCCCGGG
>JAZRCV010000071.1:0-9338 GCA_045659925.1 Faecousia sp. | reverse complement strand
CGACCTGGCAGCATATCCCGATGCAGATACCGTTGGTGCATACGCACAGGCTGCTATGATTTGGGCAACCTCCAACGGCATCATCAATGGCGTTACCGTTGACGGCGCTGCATACCTGGCTCCCAAGGCCGATGCAACCCGTGAACAGATCGCTTCCATCATGATGCGTTACAACGAGGCATAATAATCCTCAGATAAGCATTGAAAAAACAGCCAAATAACTGTTCTGCCCCCCGGGAAACCGGGGGGCAGTTTTTGTCATGGTTTGCGCCTGATTTGCCTTTGTGAATGTAGGGGCGACCATTGGTCGCCCGCGTAAATGTTGCAAATTTGCCGGGAATCTCCATATAAACGCAACAAATCCTACCGGGCGACCGCAGGTCGCCCCTACAACCGCGAATTCGGATTTTTGCATGGACTGTCAGGTTTGATCGTAGGGGCGATCTGTGATCGCCCGCAAAAGGTTGCGAATTCGCCGAGAATCGCCATATAAACGCAACAAATCCTACCGGGCGACCACAGGTTGCCCCTACAACCGCGAATTCGGAATTGTGCATAGACTGGCAGGTTTGATCGTAGGGGCGATCTGCGATCGCCTGCGTAAATGTTAAGAATTCGCCAATGATTTCGATAAAAACGCAACAATTCCTGCCGGACACCCCGGAGGGGTGTCCCTACGAGAGACCACCGGACACGAGAGATCACCGGATACGAGACCGCCGGATATGATTGTCCCGGCGTCGCCATTGCAGCGCTGTTGCGTAATTTCTGAATCTCTCCGTGGCGGCGGGTGGTTTTGTGGTCGATAGAAAGACGCAGGCATAATCCCAATCGCCATGCGTATAATGGTGCAAAGGAGGCGATGGGTTTGGCATATGGGGAGGAACTTGGGAAACGACCGGAGGGTGGGCCGCATCGGCTGAGTTTGGAGGAGCGGCAGCATCTGAGCCTCACTGGGGTGACGGATGTGGACAGCTTTGATGATACACAGGTGCTTCTGAAAACCAACCGGGGACTCATGACGGTACGGGGCGAGGGGCTGCAACTGAAGAAATTGAACTTAGAAGGCAGCGAGGTTCGCGTGGACGGCAGCATTTCAGCCATTGTGTATGAAGACTCCCGCCAGGAGGGCGGCGGATTTTTGCGGAGGCTGCTGGGCTGATGGAATACTCATTGCAGACGCAGACCATGCAGTTTCTGCTCGCCGGCCTTTTGGGGGTGGGGCTTGGCCTGCACTATGATATTTTGCGCGCCATTCGCCACATCCATCGCCGCCTGACGGCGCTGCTGGATGGCTGGTTCTGGCTGTGTGCTCTGGTGGCGGCGCTGGCAGTGGCGCTTTATGGCGGGGGAGGACGGTTTCACCTCTTTATGTTCGCTGGGACTGGCCTGGGGATGCTTGCCTATTTTCTGGGGCCGGGGGTGCTGATTCGAAGGATTTTGGAAAAATGTTTCGGCTTTGCCCGCCGGATCCTTGGATGGGTGTTTGCTACCTTAAAAAATTTTTTCAAAAAAGCCTTTTCAAAAGGAAAAAAATCGGTTAAAATGTTGTTTGAGGTAATTAAGCCAAAATTACGCAGGAAATCAGGGAAGGGAGGCACAGCAGATGCGGATCCGATTCAAAAAATCCTCGCTGATCACAAAGCTGGTCATCATGATTCTGCTGGTCTATTCCATGGTGACCCTCGTATATCTTCAGCGCCAGCTTTCGGCAAAGCAGCTCGAGCGGCAGGAACTGGAGATGCAGATCACCCAGGTGCAGCAGGCAAACGCCGCACTGAGCGAAGACATCGCCGCCCTGGGCACCAAAGAAGGCATCGAAGCCGTGGCCCGGGAAAAGCTGGGTCTGGTTTCTGAGGGCGAGATTACATTTTATGATGTGGGGGACTAACCCCGGTCAGTAAAACCAAGAGAGGAAAATGGCGCATATATGGAGTTCACAGTTGGTGCGATCCTGGAGGGAAAAGTAAAAACAATCACAAAATTTGGCGCATTTATTGCACTGCCTGAGGAAAAAACCGGTCTGGTACATATTTCAGAGATCGCGTATTCCTATGTCAGTGAGGTGCGGGAGTTTCTGACCGAGGGGCAGGATGTGCGGGTGCAGATTCTGTCGATCGATCCCGCCGGAAGGATCAACCTTTCCATCAAGCGGGCGCAGCCCCGTCCCCAGAATCAGGGCGGTGCTAAGCCGCAGGCTGCTGCAAGACCGCAGAGCCGTCCGCAGGCCGCACCGAAGCCGGCTCCCAGAGCATCGCAGATGCCCATGGGCGAGGTTTTGCAGACCAGCGGTGACCGTGCCTTTGAGGATAAGCTGAAGGCCTTTATGACAGAATCTGACAGCAAAATTGCCGGCTGCCGCCAGTATGAGCGGAAGACCAAAAGCCGCAGACGATAAGGAAAAGCTGCTGCGGGGTAAACCCTGCAGCAGCTTGATTTTTATTTGACAGGAGGACGAGATCATGGCAAATGTGGTAATCACAGGGGGCAGCCGAGGCATTGGCGCTCAGGCGGTGCGGGAATTCTGCCGCCGTGGGGATCATGTTACCTTCCTATATGCCAGCAGTGATGAAAAGGCCATGGCATTGGCGCAGGAGACCGGCGCGGTGGCGATCCGCTGCGATGTGGCAGATCCGGAAGCGGTTGCGCGGGTATTTGCGGAGCTTTCGGAGATCGATGTGCTCATCTGCAATGCGGGCATTGCCCACCAGGGCCTGATTACTCATATTGGGGAAGCGCAGTGGCATCGCCTCTTTGAGGTGAATGTCCACGGCACCTACCGCTGCATCTGCGGGGCACTGCCGGGAATGATCCGGCGGCAGTCCGGCTGCATCATCACCGTGGCCTCCATGTGGGGGCAGGTGGGGGCCAGCTGCGAGGTGGGTTATTCTGCCACCAAGGGGGCGATCATTGCCATGACCAAGGCCCTTGCCCAGGAAGTCGGCCCCTCCCATATCCGGGTCAATGCGGTCGCGCCCGGCCTCATCACCACAGACATGACCGGAAACCTCACGGAAGATACCCTGGCAGAATTGCACGAGGCAACCCCCCTTGGCTGCAGCGGCACACCGGAGGATGTGGCGAAGGCCATGGTGTATCTGGCGGAGGCGAAATTTGTCACAGGTCAGGTACTGGCGGTGAACGGCGGCATGGTGATTACTTAAACATCAGCGCCGGAGCAGATCGTTGAGAAGGCCGGTGCAGCCCTCCATGGCGTCGCGCCATGTGGCGTCAAAGTCATCGGTATACCAGGGATCGGCAACACTGCCGGGACGATCGGTATAATCCAGCAGCATATGGATCTTGCCATCCGGGTCGCCGCCACAGATGCGGTGCATATTGCGGATGTTGGCATGATCCATGCCGATGAGCACATCGTATATCTGATAGTCTGCCCGGGTGAGCTGGCGGGCCCGCTTGCCGTCGCAGCGGATGCCGTGTTCAGCCAGCTTTCTGCGTGCAGGGGGATAGACGGGATTGCCCAGCTCTTCCGTGCTGGTGGCGGCGGAGGCAATCTCAAACCGCCCGGAGATCCCGGCTTCCTTCACTAAATGCTTCATTACAAATTCAGCCATCGGGCTGCGGCAAATATTGCCATGGCAAACAAATAACACTTTAATCATGGGATTTCTCCTTCTGTTTGATGGAAAGAGTATACCATACCATCGTGCATATTTCTACTGCAACTTACGGATATAGAAAAACAGGATGTGAGACATATGGACTATTTTATGGCCTTTTTAGTGATTATGATTGTAATCGGCCTGTGGAATATCATGGTCGGGATTCTTGGACTATTTCCCAAATTCCGCGCTGAGACCATCGGCACCCTGACAAAGGCAAAAGTTTCCCGGAATATACGGAACAAATATGGGCGTCTGATCCGGGTTTATACACGATACGCCTATACCTACACTGTGAGAGGAAGAAACTACCGGTATTCCAATGAGGGAGCGCATTCTAAACGCCGCCTGCTGCCCAAAGCGCGGATCATATATATCAAATGGTTCCCTCGTCATGCTTATCCTTATAAGTTCAAAGGAACAAGGGAATGGGTGATTGGAATTTGTTTTCTTGTGCTGGGGCTGATGTATGCTTACTTAATCATTAGCGAAGGTGTACTCCTGAGCTGAGTCTGCTACATATTAGCTAGCCCCAAAATGAAGTGGGAGGTGACAGTGATGCGGTATTTTAAGTACAAAAATACAAACAAGAATTTTAACACTGCGTTGAAAGAGCAATACAAAGCCTTGATCGCTGATGAAAAACGCACTGCCCGCAAAAAGAGATCGTGGGAGAGCGTCGGCATGACCGTCTCATGTATTGTCTTCTTCGCTTGTGCGATCCTGGGGATCTGGCTGATTACATTGATTCCGGAACCAAGTGGTTGGTTTTGGAGAATTCTTGTTTTGATTGGCGAGGTAATGCTCGGCTTTGTTGTGGTTATTATCAGCGGATTTTTAACGATCAACCTGACAAAACCTTTATGGAAAAAAGCCCACGCATACTATCTGCCCGCAATGAAAAAAGAGATCTTCTCAAAAGCATGCGGCCATTTGCGGGCGTATTACGATCTGCAGGAGCCGTATATCATAACCAAGTGCTTCGACGCATCAGACAAAGCATTCAAAAATCATGATGTGTGCATTTTTGTTGTTGGTAACGAACTTCGCATCACGACAGATCTGATGCGGGGATTTCTTTATGGGGAAAGAGACCTGGGCTGCTATGCATTCAGGAAGGATGAAATTCTGCTGTCAAAACAACAGGATGGAAACCGGCTGATCTCAAAACTAAAAGCGGGCAATACGGTCTTTTTACTCGGTTATCGGGCCAAAGGCTTTATTGAAAAGAATTTCACGGTAAAATAATTGGAGGTCCCATTTGTAAAACCTTTGTAAAGCTTTGGCAAATCTGCTGTTTTTTTATGCCTTGTATGATATCATATGCAAAAAGGAGGTGCTGCGATGCTGACCTATGAAGAGATCACAAAAAGTGAAGCCATCAAAACCTATATCATCCGTGCGGATGAATCCCTTGGTGCGTTGGGTTATACGGAGCATAGTTTTGCCCATGTGATGCATGTGGCGGAAATGGCGGGCTATATTCTGCAAACCATGGGATATGACGATCGCACGGTGGAGCTGGCAAAAATTGCGGGATATCTGCACGATATCGGCAATTTAGTGAACCGCAAGGATCATTCCCAATCCGGTGCGGTGATGGCATGGAGCATCCTGAACGATATGGGCTGCGACCCTGCTGAAATGGCAACCATCGTCACCGCCATCGGCAACCACGATGAAGGTACCGGCGTCCCGGTGAACGCAGTTGCCGCCGCCATGATTCTGGCGGACAAAGCGGATGTGCGCCGCAGCAGAGTCCGAAACCAGGAACCGTCTACTTTTGATATCCATGACCGTGTGAACTACTCCGTCAGGAAATCCACCCTGAAAATCAACGAGGATAAGACCCTGGTCAAGCTGAAGCTCACCGTTGATACCAAGTTTGGCTCCGTGATGGAATACTTTGAGATTTTTATGCAGCGCATGCTGCTGTGCCGTAAAGCGGCAGAAAAACTGGGCCTGCAGTTCAAATTGATCATCAACGAGCAGCAGCTGATATGATGCAAAAATCCACCGGTACGAAACCGGTGGATTTCCTTTTTTAATTAGGAAAGCTTCGCTTGCAGTGCTTCGTAAAGTGCCTTTGTGCTTTCTTCGTCCGGGGTGTTCAGGACGAGGGTTTTGCCGTCGGAGGTGAGGACGATGCAGGCGTCGCATTGGGTGTAGGTGTAGCGGGTGTAATCTCCGAATTCCTCGTTGCGGAAGGAGCCGGTGAGCAGGCGGGCGCTGGCGTAGCCGTAGGTTCTTGTGCCCACGTCGTCATAGTCGCGGTATTCGATGGTATCGATCTCGTCGTAGGCGACGGTGAGATCCGGGGAGAAGCTGGCTTTGATGGTGAAGGAGGTTTCACTGGGAACTACGGTAATGTCACCGACGAACATCAGGATTCCCACAAGGATCAGAGTAACAGCGGTGATCACGCTGCCTACCCTAGTTGCGGTCTTATTCTTGGGCAGCGGGGTGATGGCGGCGGTACCTTCCCGCAGCTGCTTTTTGTGGTAGCACCAGGAATAGAGGACGGGACTCGCCACAAGCACCACTAATGCGGCAGCGGACACCAAAATTCCAACTTTTTCGGGCAGGAATACGCACAGCAGCAGCATCAATCCGCCCATCACCCAGATTCTGCCGCAGAAGCGATGGGTGGCATTCCAGTTTTCTTCGTTTTCCAGTGTCCATTTGATCTTGATGCCAATGGTGTAATTCTGCTTGCACTTGGGCAGATAGTTGCCTATGACAACAAACAGAAGACCCAGCACCACATGGAGGAGGATCATGGGAGAAAATTCCTTACCCGTGGCAACGGCATACAGGAAACCGCCGGAGAAAAGAGAAATCGCCGGGGTAATCCAGAGCACCAAGCCGAAAACCTTCCGGTTCTGGCCCTGATTCTTGGGGTCCTTCACCGTGAAGAACACGCACACCCAGTGGAGCAGCAGAAGCAAAAGCGGCATCCCAATCACAGCAAATGCCCGGCTGCTCCAGCCGTCGGTAGCGCCGTCAATGCCCCAGTGGGTGGCCATCTGCACAGGCAGAGAATCCCAGAAAATCAGGCCAAAGAGGGTGGGCAGCAAAATGAGCAGGGAAGAGAACAGAAGCTTCCATTTATGAGTTTTCATCATTGCACTCAACTCCTTTCAGATCGGTGATCCAAAGCATGATTTCTTCCAGAACGGATGCGTTCAGCTCGTAGAAGATGAATTGGCCCTCCCGGGCATCCCGCACCAGATCCGCATCCTTCAGAACGGACAGATGCCGGGAGATGGAGGCCGCTGTGACCGGGAAATGGTCAGATATTTCTCCTGCCGACCTCCTGCCGCCCTTCAGCAGATTCAAAATCTCCCGCCGAATGGGATCAGCAAGGGCTTTCATTGTTTTCTGTAATCCCACAGCACATCCTCCTTTAACATTTAACCTAATTGTTAAATATAGGGTACACCATGAACAAAGAAATGTCAAGGGTTTTTATATGCCAAATGTATCCACAGACGGCGCAGAGAATCAAAGCTTTGCACCCTGGAGTAGAATGCTTGAAAAATGAGATTACCCCCACAAAAGACAGTTCATTGCCTTTTATGGGGGTGTCAACATATGCTTGCGGGTATCGGATTATTGCGCGTTTTCATTCCGGATGCGGTCGATCATGCGCTGAACCTCATCCAGATCCTCCAGAGAGATATCCTGCCGCTTTGTGAATGCGGCAACAAAGGCGGGCAGAGAGCCCTCGAATTTCTTTTCCACCAGTTCATCGATCTCGAAAGACTGGGCTTCGTCTTTGGAAATGAGGGAGGTGACGGTGCCGTTTTCGTTCTTCAGCACGCCGCGCTCTCCAAGACGCTTGATGACAGTGTAGGTGGTGGTGCGCTTCCAGCCGAGCTGGGCCAGGCACAGCTTGGCAAGCTGGGCGGCACTCACCGGCTCATGCTCCCACAGGATCAGACAGAATCGATATTCGCTTTCATGTATCTTCGGAATTTCCATAGGTGCAGCCTCCTTGTCTACAGAATTAGATATTGATTGCAGTCTATTTTATTAGACCCCAAATGTCAATAGGTTTTACGAAATATTTATAAAAAGTTTTGCGAAAGATTTACCGGCGGGCGCATTGCGGCTGTTGTGCGGCGGGGTGTATAGCAACAGCGAGACGAAAACACGGTTTCGTCCCGCTGGTTTGCTTATTATGTCAGGGATAGATCATATCGATGCCCTTCTGCAGGGTTTCCGCGTCGATGGCACCGGCAGCCTGGGCAATGGCGTAGCCCTCGGCGTCAATGAAATAGGTGGTGGGAACGGAATACACGCCATAGGTTATGGCTGCGTCAGATGCGGTGTCATAGTATACCGGGAAGGTATAGCCTTCGCCGTTGACAAATTCCGACGCACTCTCCATCGTCTCTCTGGAACCGTCGGTGAGATTCACCATGAGGAAATGCACCTCGTCCCCATGCTCCAGATATTTTTCCTGGAAGCCCGGCATTTCAGATCGGCAGGGGCCGCACCAGCTGGCCCAGAAGTTCAAAACCACCGGCTTTCCCACAAACTGGGTCAGAGTGACGGCGTTGCCATCCAGATCATAGACGGTGAAATCCGGGGCGGAAGTGGGGGTGGGGGCGGCATCCTCTTCCGGAGCGGGCGCTTCTTCCGGCGCGGGTTCTTCCTCCGGAGTGGGTTCTTCTGCCGGGATCTCTTCTTCTTCGGGGATGGGCTCCTGGGGTGCAGGCTCCTGCACCGCAAGCTGCTGGGGTTTCATGGCGTCACCCAACTGCCGATACAAAATGGCTGCGCCGCCCAGCAGCAGGGCAAAGGCGACAATGATTGCCAGTACAGCAAATTTTTTGTTCATACGGCACCTCCTTAGTTAAACAGGGTCAGCAGCCGACCCAGCGCTCCCGTTGCCATCAGGATGCCGATGAGGATCAGCAGACTGCCGCTGATGAGATTGATGATCTTATAATTGCGCTTGATCCAGTCAAATGCGGACTTCAGATAGTCGATCAGCACGGCGCTGAGCACAAAGGGAATGCCGAGGCCCAGAGAATAGGCAAGGAGCATCACCATGCCCTCCACCGTGTGGCCCTGCTGAGAGGCCAGCATCAGTGCAGAGCCAAGGAATGCGCCCACGCAGGGTGTCCAGCCAATGGCGAACACCACGCCAAAGAGCAGGGCGGAGAAGAAGCCCATATTGGCGGTTTTTACACTGTGCCCGCTGCCGCGGAACAGATTCAGCTTGAGTACTCCAAGGAAGTTCAGGCCGAAGAAGATCACCACCGCACCGGATACGATGTTCACGATGGTCTGATGCTCCTTCAGGAAGCTGCCCAGGGTGCCCGCCAGTGCGCCCATGGCCACAAAGATGGCGGTAAAACCGGCGACAAAGCCCAATGCACCCGTGAGGGTTTTTCCTAATTTCCGCTCGCCGCCCCCGGCAAAATAGGAAATATAAATGGGGAGCATGGGGAGCAGGCAGGGAGAGAGGAAGGTGATGATGCCTTCCAGGAAGGAAATGATATATTGCATCCTTCGTCACATCCTTTTTTGGGAGATTTGCCTTTATCTGATGATCGTATATCAGAAGAGGTAGCGTGTTACAGTGATGATAGCACAAAAGCGGCATTTTTGCATTCTTTTTTTCAGGGGACGGCAAAAAACGGGGAGCAGGTGGGAACTGCTCCCTGTTTTATGGAAATTAGTATTACAGCATATTGAGGATGG
>JAZRCV010000070.1:0-2074 GCA_045659925.1 Faecousia sp. | reverse complement strand
CCTTGCTTTTATCGCAGGTGGTATGAATGCCATCTATCAGATAGAACGGCTGCCCCTGATGGTGGCCATCCTGATCCACGGCAGTGTGTTATATGTCAGCTATCTGGCCACCTATCTCCTTAACGATTGGCTGGACTGGGGTGTGACCCCGATTCTGGTCTTTTCCGGCATTTTTGTCCTCGGCTATCTGGTGATTTGGGCGGTCATTTATTGCATCATCAAGAGAAATACAGACAAGCTCAATAAAATGTTGAAAGAAAAACAGCAAAATAAAGAGGATCCATCTAAAACGGAAAAGGGCTGACCATATTGGTCAGCCCTTAGTCTGTCAAAACAAAGCATAGTGCCGCAACGAATCAGACAATTTCCTGCTCTAAGGAATCAAACGCCTCTGTTGAAAAAAACTCACCCAAGGTGATCTCCAAACCGTCACACAGTTTTTTGATCGTGACGATCGAAACATCCCGCCTGCGTTCATCCAGCAGGCTGTACACCGTTGATGGGGTTACGCCGGAAATATTTGCCAATTCATTCGGCTTGATTCCTCTTGCATCACAAAATGAGCGGAATCTTTCCGCAACAACATCCTTGACTGCCATGCTATCACCTCAAGGAGATTGTAAAAAATATAACGCAAACGCGTATACGCACTTGCGTGTAATTTAAAAATCTTATATACTATTTGCAGAAAAATATCATTCTATGAGGTGCCGATATGCCGGATTATAAGGAAATGTATCTCAAGCTGTTTCGTGCCACAGAAGCGGCCATATCCAGCCTGATTGAAGCGCAGCGAGAATGCGAAGAATTATATATCAACGCATTTGAAGCCGAGGTCAAAGCTTTGTCAAGTTCTACTCCTTTGCAAGACCGTTCAGATCCGAGTGTTTAAATTGTAAAAGCTATCTTCGGGGGATGGCTTTTGACAAGGTGGCGATCCATTCCGCACTTTGATATGAACGCCCCCCAATACCGGCTGCCCGGTATTGGGGGCTGTCTCCTTACACTGTGCTTTTATCTGTTATTTCGCAAGAAATTTTTGGCGCAGAATGTCGTCGGCCATATCGGCGCTGAACACACCCTGACATTTTGCCATGCTGCCGTTATTGACCCATCGGCTGTGAGCTTCGTCAATTTGTATTTTGGTCATGGTGATTTCGCAGGAGGGCGTGAGTTTTTCGATCAGATCGAAATATTCTTCCTCACTGCAGCCGATCCGTTCAAGGTATTCTGCCGCCAGGGCGGGCACAACGCCTTTGTTATAGTCATAAAATTCCTTCTGGAATACCGCGCAGGCAGTGCCGTGGGGAATGGCGAAGGCTTCCGTGAGCAGGTAGCCCATGGTATGGGGGAAGCATGTTCCGGTGACATTGATGGCCAGACCGCCGTAAATGGAGGCATAGTACAGCCTTTCTCGGGTGTCATAGTCAAGATCATCACAGCCGTTTTCCGCGATCGTGCGGAACACCGGCAGCAGCAGCCGGATCCCTTCCACCGCATAGCAGCGGGAAATGTGGTTTGCCCCACGGCTGAAAAAGCTTTCCGCGCAATGGGCCAATATGTCCACCATAGTGCTGCGGGTCACCATTGGGGGCAGGGACATGGTATAATTCGGATCACCAAGAGACAGTGTCGGGAAGATGGCTTCGTGGTGGAAGCTTTTTTTGCGCCCGTCAGGCGTGGTAATGACGGAAACCTTTGTTACCTCGCTGCCTGTGCCCGCGGTGGTTCCCACCGCAACGATCTTCAGGGGTGCATTCGGCCATTCAAAGGCATAAAGCTGCGCCTGGGTAAGGCCGGGATTGGCCGCCAGAACGGCAATACACTTTGCCGCGTCCAGCGCGGAGCCGCCGCCAATGCCCAAGACGAAATCCGCTCCGGCGGCGATGGCCATCTTTGCCGCCTCCATGCAGTCAGTCAGTCTGGGATTCTGGCTGATCCCGTCGAAGAGCAGCCAGCTCTGAGCATTGCGTTCCAGCGTATCGATCACATCCTGCAATGCGCCGCTGGCTTTGGCGGATGTTTTGCCGGTGACGATCAGGCAGTTTTTGCCCAGCTTTGCAAGCTCTTTTGC
>JAZRCV010000069.1:0-9695 GCA_045659925.1 Faecousia sp. | reverse complement strand
GCATAACGCATCTGCGTGTTGCGCAGCGCGTTATACTCTCTTGTCTTACGCCTTGAAATAGTAGCCAACTCCCCACTTGGTCATAATGTGTTCCGGCTCTGCCGGATTTCTCTCTAATTTTTCGCGAAGGCGGCGAATATGCACATCCACGGTGCGGATATCGCCGCTGAATTCATAGCCCCAGATCAGATCCAACAGGTTTTCCCGGGAATAGACCCGGTTGGGATGCCGCATCAGAAGATCGGTGAGATCAAACTCCTTGGCGGTCAGATCCACCAGATTTCCGTCGAGATAGGCGTTGCGGCTGACATGATCCAGCCGGATGGCACCCAGGGCGATCTCTTCTACCTTTTCTTTCTTTTCGGGGCGAGCCGACCGGCGCAGCAGCGCACGGATGCGGGCCTTCAGCTCCAAAATATTAAAGGGCTTGGTGAGGTAGTCGTCTGCTCCATGCTCGAAGCCCATCAGCTTGTCCATATCATCCGCCTTGGCTGTGAGCAGAATGATGGGAACATCGGAAAAACCCCGAATCTGCCGGCAGGCCCCCAGCCCATCCATCTCCGGCATCATCACATCCAGAACGATCAGATCCACCGGGGTTTCCTGCACGGTGCGTACCGCGTCCAGACCGGTGGAGCCGGTGAGGACCTCATAGCCTTCATTTTTCAGGTTGTAGCAAATGCCCTTGACCAACAGTACTTCATCGTCAACCACAAGTATTCTCATTTTGGTTCCTCCACACAAACGAAGTCTTTGATATCTTCAAATTTCCCTTCCGCAATGCCGCTGATATCCATAAGCTGCTCCACGGAAAGGAAAGCGCCGTTCTCTTCCCGCCAGGCGATGATCCGCTCGGCCAGCTTGGGGCCGATGCCCGGCAAATCCTCGAGCTCTTCCAGGCTTGCCGTATTGAGATTCACACGGGGCTGCTCTATAATCTGCGTTTCTTGCTCCGCTGCAGTGTCCTGAAGGGAGGCAGAACTCTGTGACGCTGTCGGCTTGGCGATGCTTTGGGTGGTGATTACTGCCCTTACGGAGTTTCGTCCGATGAAAAAAGCCAGCGTAAAGGTGACGAACAGAACCGTCAGCACCATCAGGATCCATTGGGACTTTTCAAGCTTCACACCGCTCCCCCTCAATCATTGACAAAAGGCGTAAATTTGCTATAATTTCTTTATCTATACCTTCTACAGTATATCACACTTTGTGTCACCACGGCAATGACCGTTTTTACGATAATTGGAGAACTCTTATGAAAAAACAAAGATTATTCAGCTTATTTTTGGCCCTGCTGCTCCTGATGCAGCTTTTGACCCTGCCCGCCTGGGCAACTCAGGAAGAACTCCCGGAGGAAGCTTCTGAGGAGATTTCCGAAGAAATGGCGGAAGAAGCAGCTGCTGCCGAAGAAATTCCCGAGCCGGATGTGGCTCCTGCGCCGGAACTCAACTGTAAGGGAGCCATGCTGGTGGAACTGAATTCCGATTCTGTCCTGTATGAACTGAATGCGGATGAACGGCTGTACCCCGCCAGCCTTACCAAGATTATGACCTGCCTTGTGGCTTTGGAAAAGGGCAACCTCTCCGACGAGGTGGAGGTGGATGGCGCTCTGTTCGAAGGTATGGATGCAGACGCCAGCATCGTCGGCCTGATGCCGGGGGAAAAGCTCAGCCTGGAAGAGCTGCTTTACGGCCTGATGGTGGCATCCGGCAATGATGCCAGCCTTGTCATCGCTGCCCATATTGCGGGCAGCGTGGATGCCTTTGTGGAAATGATGAACCAGAAGGCCCAGGAGCTGGGCTGTACCGGCACCCATTTTGTCAACCCTGACGGCCTGCACGATGACAATCACTATACCACTGCCCGGGATATGATTACCATCACCAAGGCCGCCCTGAAAAGTGAAACCTTCCGTACCCTGTGCGGCACCGCATCCCACGAGATCCCGGAAACCAACGCATCCTCCAGCCGCATGATCTATACCACCAACTATTTCATGAGCGCCATCATCACCAGCAAGTACTACTGGGATAAGGTCAGCGGCGTTAAGACCGGCTTTACCACCCCTGCCGGACGCTGCCTTGTCACCCTGGTGGAAGAGGGGGCATATTCCTATCTCTCCGTGGTGCTGGGCGCTGAGACACCCTATGATGAAAACGGTGAGCCGGTTTACGGCCACTTCACCGAATCCAGAAAGCTGCTGGAATATGGCCTGGAGAATTTCACCTTTGTCTCCGTGCTGTCCCATCTGAATCCCATTGCCCAGGTGCCTGTCCGCTCCGGCAAGGTGGCCTCTGTGGTGATTGCCCCTGCCGAGGATGTCAGTGCACTGCTGCCTGCAGAGTATGACGCGGATAAAATTGAAGTCTCTTACACTCTGCGGGATGGCGACGCGCTGAATGCACCTCTGGCTGCGGATGAAACCGTGGGCACTGCCATTGTCACCTACGATGGCAGGGAAGTGGGTAAGACCGATGTGCGAACCATCTGCGCGGTGGAGCGCAATACCATCCTTGCCGCCCCCACCAAGGATGATCCCGCGTTCCTGCGGCTGGTCCCCGTCATTGTCATTGCTGCGGCCTTTGTGCTGATTATCATCGCCCAGATCAATCGTCCCAAGAAGCGCAGACGCAGAAAAAAGAGGAGATAAATATGGAGCAGATGGAGAACCTAAAATCACGCTGTCTCTCCTGTACCCAATGCCCCCTGTGCGAAACGCGGCACAATGTGGTATTCGGCGTAGGGCCGGAGAACACCGGCGTTATGTTCATCGGGGAAGGCCCCGGAGAGCAGGAGGATCTGAAGGGGGAGCCTTTTGTTGGCCCGGCGGGAAGGTTTCTGGATGAAATGCTTTCCATCATTGACCTTGGCCGTCACAATTGCTATATCGCAAATATCGTCAAATGCCGTCCCCCCAAAAACCGGGATCCCCTGCAGACCGAGCAGGATGCCTGCATTGGCTGGCTCCGGCAGCAGACTGCCATCATTTCCCCCAAAATCATTGTATGCCTTGGTCGCATCGCTGCCATGAAGATCATCCGGGAGGATTACCGCATCACCCGGGAGCATGGCCAGTGGGTGCAGAAGGGCGGCATTTGGTTCACTGCCATCTATCATCCGTCCGCCCTTTTGCGGGATGTTTCCAAGCGGCCGGACACCTTTGCAGACCTGCTCTCCCTCCGGGAGAAGGTACGGGAGGTTTGCCCGGAATTGCTGCAATCCGACGGATAAATGCGGCAAACCCTGTTCAATACAAGGAAAAAGAGAGGTAACGATCATGTATGATGTTCTGATTGTCGGCGGTGGCCCCGCCGGATTGACTGCGGCACTCTACTGTGCCCGGGCCGAAAAGAAGGTACTGGTCTGTGAGCGGGAGGTTCTGGGTGGCCAGATCGTCTATTCTCCCATGGTGGACAATTATCCTGCCCTGCCCCATGTCAGCGGTGCGGACTTTGCCTTCCAGCTTTCCCAGCAGGTGGAAGAATTGGGCGTGAACATCGAATATGCCGCTGTGGAAGGCGTGGAAAAGAAGGAAGACGGCTTCCTTCTGAAAACCGATGCCGGGGAGTTTGAAGGCAAGGCCCTCATTCTTGCCACCGGTGCCCGCCATCGCAAGCTGGGGCTTCCCAACGAGGATGCATTGGTTGGCTGCGGCGTGTCCTATTGCGCCGTGTGCGACGGTGCGTTTTTCCGCGGTCGTGAGGTGGCCGTGGTGGGCGGCGGCAATACCGCCGTGCGTGACGCCCTGTTCCTGGCAGGCGTTTGCAAGAAAGTATGGCTGATCCACCGTAGGGAGGGCTTCCGGGCGGAGGCTTCTCTGGTGGAGCAGCTTCGCAATAAGGAAAACATCGAGCTGTGCCTCAATGCCGTGGTTTCCGAGCTGAAGGAAGAAAACGGCGGCCTTTCTGCCCTGACCCTCAGCTATACCGATGGCAGCACCCAGCTTTTGGAGGTGCCCGGCATCTTCGTGGCCATCGGCCAGCAGAGCGACAACGGCCCCTTTGCCGACCTGACCAAGCTTGCAGGCGACGGCTATCTGCAGGCAGGGGAGGATACCCTCACCAGCTGCCCCGGTGTCTTTGCCGCCGGTGACTGCCGGGTGAAGAATGTGCGTCAGCTTACCACTGCGGTGGGTGACGGCGCTGTGGCAGCACTGGCTGCCTGCGACTATCTGGACGAAATGTGATGGCTGGAATCTATCTGGATCATGCCGCCACCTCATTTCCTAAGGCACCCGGGGTAGGACAGGCCGCTGCCCAATTTCTGGAACACAGGGCGGTGAACATCAACCGCGGCTCCTACGAAGGGGCAGTGGAGGGTGCGTTGGAGGTATTCTCTGTGCGGCAAGCCCTGTGTGACCTTTTTGGTTACGGCGGCGATGCAAGGCAGTGCGCCTTTTCCTCCGGCGTTACTATGAGCCTCAACCTGATCCTGCAGGGCTTAACCCAACCCGGAGATCACATGCTCATCAGCGCCATGGAGCACAACGCCGTGGCAAGAACTGCCCAGCTACTGAAAACCCGTGGCGTTCAGGTGGAGGTCATCCCCTGCGATGAAACAGGCCGGGTCATCCCGGAGCGGTTTGAAGCAATGCTTCGCCCCAATACCGTCCTTGCTGCCATTCAGCATGCCTCCAATGTCAGCGGCACCATCCAGCCCCTCAAAGCATTGGGAGAAATCTGCCGCAGCCATGGCGTTCCCCTTGTGGTGGACGCCGCCCAGACGGCGGGGCATTACCCCATCGAAATGGATGCATGGTATCTTTCTGCGGTGGCATTTCCCGGGCATAAGGGGCTGCTTGGCCCCCAGGGCATTGGCGGCGCAATCCTCTGCCCGGAGCTTTCCCAAAAAACAAGCCCCCTGCTGGCAGGGGGTACGGGAAGTGAATCCGCGAGTTTGGAAATGCCCCGGCGAATGCCGGAGCTTTTAGAGGCGGGCACGCTGAACCTCCCCGGCATTTGCGGCCTTGGCAAGGCCCTTTCTTACATAAAAGAAACCGGTGTTGCTGCTTTGCAGGCCCATGAAGCCGCACTGACTGTCCGGTTTTTGCAGCAGCTTCGGGACAATCCCCACATTTCCATTCCCGGCCCCGGAGAGGAAGGCCGTGTGGGCGTAGTATCTGTGCAGTTTTTGCGCCGGGATAATGCCGAAGCCGCCTTTTTGCTGGAGCGGGACTACGGTATTCTGACCCGGTGCGGCCTGCACTGTGCCCCCCTTGCCCATAAAACCCTTGGCACCTTCCCGGAAGGCACCGTCCGCTTTTCCTTTGGCTTCTCCACGACCATAGCGGAGATCGATGCGGCGGTAAAAGCCATCGAAAATATTTGCTGAATATGTGCAAACGCAGTCCCCAAGCATTTACGGGGACTGCGTTCATTTCTTTTGTATTGCATTCAGCAGGGCTTCCTTTTCGTTGGGCAGGCGGTCTGCCATGACCTCTTCCAAAAGCCCTTCCAGGATCGTGCCGATCTGCGGGCCGGGCTGGATGCCAAGGTCAATCAGATCAGTTCCCTTCACCGCCAGATCCCGCAGGCTGAAGCATTGGGCTTGCAGAAGAATCTCTTCTGCCATCGCCTCCAGTCGGCTGCATTCGCGCTGACGCTCCTGATAGGCGGGACTTTGGGCCAGATTGTCCGCCCGCTTGAGGGCGATGAGATCCCGGAATCCCTCCGGAGTAAAACGGCGCAACGCTCTGCGCACCGATCGCTCGTTACATTCAATGGGGGTATCGTGGTAACGGATGAGCTGATCCACGGCAGTTCGTGTGGCATTGTCACAGCGCAGGCGGGCAAGCACCTTCCCGGCAATCTCCCGGCTGATTTCCGCGTGACCGTAGAAATGGCCGACACCTGCATCATCTATGGTAAAGCAGTGGGGCTTTCCCGCATCATGAAACAGGGCAGCAAGCCGCAGATGCACTTGCGGCGGCACATTTTCCACCACCCGGGCGGTATGCTCCCATACATCATAGATATGATGATAATTTCTTTGATCGAAACCCTCCATGGGCAGCAGTTCCGGCAGAACCGCACCAAGGGTCTGGATATGCTCCATCAGCACCGGGCGCACATACCGGCCGCAAAGCAGCTGGGAAACCTCCGCAAAAATTCGCTCCGGACTGACATAGGAAAGATTCTCCGCCCGGATGCCCATAGCCTGCTTTGTGGCGTCCTCAATGGCAAAGCCGAGCCTGCTGGCAAAGCGCAGTGCCCGCAGGATTCGCAGGGCATCTTCTTCAAAGCGCAGGAGGGGATCTCCCACACAGCGGATGATTTGGGCCGCAATATCCTCCGCTCCATGGAAGGGATCGGCGATCTCTTCCCGGGCGTCCATGGCGATGGCGTTCATGGTAAAGTCCCGCCGGGCAAGATCTTCCCGCAGGCTGGAGGTAAAGGTGACATTGTCCGGGTGCCGATGGTCGGAATAGGTGCTCTCTGCCCGGTAAGTGGTGATTTCCAGGGGCTTGTGATCCCACAAAAGGGTCACAGTGCCGTGCTTCAGGCCGGTTTCCAGCACCCGATGGTCATGGAATACCGCCATCACCTCTTCCGGCTTTGCGGAGGTGGTGATATCGTAGTCGTGGGGAGTGATGCCCATCAGGCGGTCGCGCACGCAGCCGCCCACCAGCCATGCCTCAAATCCTGCTGCCTCAAGCTGAAGCAGGACATGGCGGACCCACTGTTCCATTCCATCACCTCCCGGCGGTTTTTCTGATGCTTATTTTATAGCATTCGCCCTTTCTTTGCAAGTTATTTCGTTTTTCTGGGATTTTAGATGCGCCGCAGACCCGCAGGCTGCTTTGCCATGCGCTTGCGTATGGCCTGAAAGATGACGCATATAAGAAGCTCCACCGCAAAGAACAGGGTGATGTTTAAGAAGGGCATGATATAGCGCCCAATTTCCGCCGGGAACATGGAGAAGGGATCCTGGACCACAAAGAACCAGTTGAAGTTGTATTGATCGGCATACAGGGCATTGCCCAGAATGGCCCACAGGGTCATGCCAACGACCGTCGCAAAGTTTCTGCGCACCTGCACCCGGTTCAGGGGCACAGGCTCATAGGTCAGTGTAAGCAGGCCGTACAGCATCATAACGGCGTGGAACAGCAGGGTCTGGATCACCCGATAGGAAACCGGGTGGACCTGATTCCACATCAGCGCTGCGGGATAGGTCATATAGACGAAATTCGACACAAAGCCAAGCAGGGCAAACTGGGGGATGTATTTTTTAAGAAAGCTGATATGTCTGCTGCAGAAGCACATGACGCACATGGTGGTGCAGACATGGAAGGGCAGCTTTTCCACCTGAATCTGCCCGTAAGCAAAGGGCATCAGGAAGAAATCCGCAATGTACAGGGCAACGGCAAAATGGATGGCCCCCATGATGAACCGCTGCCGTACTGCATCTTCTTTCTTTCGTAAATATAAGATGACCGCCGCAGCACCCAAAACCATACCAATCAGCCAGCAAAAATGCCAGAAGCCGAAGCAGGAAAATGCGATACCGCCCTTGTGGTCGGATAAGAGCTCGCTTAAAAGTGTGTACATAATGCTCACCATCCTTTGTCATATTATAGCATAATATGGTCAGTTTAGATAGTGAAATATTTTGCCTTAACGGCAAAATGTGAAATAAAATAAATCCCCTCATGCCCGCAGGCATTTCATATTGCGAAGCAATATTTCACACGCGAAGCGTATTTCACAAATCCCGCAAGTGATTTATTTCATTGCTCCAACAAAAAAAGACCGCCCACAGGCGATCTTTTTTTGTTGGAGCTGATGGCCGGACTTGAACCGGCGACCTGCTGATTACGAATCAGCTGCTCTACCGACTGAGCCACATCAGCATTTTTAGCACGAGTCATTTTAGCACAAGAAAATGGTTTCGTCAATCCCTGAAAGGTTGGTTTTTTCCGTTTCTGTCTGTATTCCTTTGGGGGACAAAGAGTTTCCATAATCATGGTGGGGAATTATCCTGTGCACAATGGTTATTCACATTGTGCACAGGGTTTTCCACAGGTCACGAGGGAATACCCTGCGTTTTCAGGGGTTTTCAGAAGATAGCGGGGTATTTATGTGGATTTCCACAGAAAGCTGTGGAAAAGTCGTGGGCGAAAAGTTTACATAATGTTATTTTGCAAGAATAATGACAAAAATCACGAATGGGCTGTATGCCCTTCTGCGGCTTATTCCTTGATCAAAACCTGCCGTACCCGCTTGTAGAGGGAGAAGGTGAGCAGGGAAACGATGCTGCCTTTCAGCAGATTCAGGGGCACTACGGCGAACAGCACCAGAGTGCTGACATTGTTGATGGCGGGGTTGACGATTCTGCCCGCTTCAATGATGGCTTCCATGGACATGCCGAACAGGGCGGAGAATTTGGGCAGCAGATACACGGCATTGAAAATGCTGCCGAAAATGGTCATGCAGGCGGTGCCGGTGATGAGGGCGATGACAGCACCCCGTCGGGTCTTTTTGCAGTGGTACACGATGGACGCGGGCAGGATCAGGGCACAGCCCACGGCGAAGTTGGCAAAGTCGCCCACAAAGGCGGTGGTGGTACCCTTGAGCAGCAGCTTTACCACCACTTTCAGGAACTCACAGACAACGCTGGCCACCGGGCCCAGGCAGAAGCCGCAGAACAGCACCGGCAGTTCGCTCAGGTCGATCTTATAGAAGCCGGGAGCGAAGAACACGGGCAGCTCTAAGAGCATCAGCAGGCCGGAAAGGGCGGCGCACATGGCGCAGATGGCCAGATATCTGGCCCCCCGGGGATGGACACTGCGGCGGCAGATGGTTTTTTCCGCCAGCAGGGCAATGAGGACGAGTCCAAGGAAGATGCCAAGGACAGTCAGCACGAAGCTCAGATTGTTTTGCAGTGTGTTCAGAAGTTCGGTCATCATAGTCACCTCAAAAAAAGTGCACCTGAGGGCATTCAGGTGCACAAAACTTTGGAGTCATATCTTCTTCCATCCAGACTTTACTGTCGGTACCGGAATCTCACCGGTTCAGCGCTTGCGCGCTCGCGGACTTTCACCGCCGGTCGGGAATTTCACCCTGCCCTGAAGATCAATATGCAATTACAAATAGTATATCTGCCGGAAAATCCCTTGTCAACCCTTTTCTTTTTGTTTGTTTTGCGGTATAATCTATGGATGGGCAAAACCGTGCATGGGGCCATCCGGCGCGCTGCTTGCCACATCCCCGCCGATGATCTTACCATCCAATACCAAAAGGGTGGCAAACCAGTCGGTGCCTGTGTCATCGTAGTTTTCAATCTTGTAGACATAGCGGGTGACGGTCTGTCCGGCATACTGGGTCAGATCGTACCCTTGGGATTGCTGCAGGGCATTGTAGCGGTCAAAGACCTCTGAGCCTGCTTCCGGAATGCGGATCTGCTGGGTTTCTGTTGGCTCTCCGTTCACGGTGTAGCCAAAGGAGGACAGGAAGGCGATGCGGTCATCGTTTTCCATGGCGGCATCTTCCTGCGGCATTGCGTTGCCGCCCTTCATGCAGCAAGACAGCAGGATGATGCCGGCGGCGATGGCAGCCAAAGCACCCAGCAGTTTCTTTTTGGATAGTTTTGCGGTCATAACAACCATAAATTGTAACCCCCCGTGGATGTTTGTCGTGTGGTACAACCTATGCACAGGGGCAGGGGAATAGAACGAGGAGGCTTCATGCTGAGACTGGACA
>JAZRCV010000068.1:0-2779 GCA_045659925.1 Faecousia sp. | reverse complement strand
CCTGCACGCCGGCGGCACCATCGCCATGATGGAGGCAGGTCTTGAAGGTCTGCGCCGTCCTGATGGCACTCGCCCTCTGCTCATCGCCGTTACCCAGCTTACCTCCACCAGTGAGGAAAAGCTCCACGAGGATCTGCTCATCGACCGTCCCATGGACGAAACCGTTATGCACTATGCAAAGAATGCCAAGATCGCCGGTCTCGACGGCGTGGTCTGCTCTCCTCTGGAAGCTGCCCGCGTACACGAGGTTTGCGGTGATGAATTCCTGACCGTGACGCCGGGTGTCCGTTTTGCAGGCGGCGCTGTGGGCGATCAGGTCAGAGTTATGACCCCCTATGCCGCACGCATGAACGGCTCCGACTACATCGTTGTTGGCCGTCCCATTACCGCCGCAGAGGATCCGGTAGAAGCCTACCGCCGCTGCGTTGCCCAGTTCGTGAAAGGAGAACAAGAATGAAACATCTGATTGCTAAAGACCTTCTTCGTATTCGTGCCGTTTTCTTCCGCCCGGAGGAACCCTTTACCTGGGCCAGCGGCATTAAGAGCCCCGTTTACTGTGACAACCGCCTCACCCTCTCTGATGTTGCCGTACGCAACGATGTGGAGAATGGCCTTGCAGAGCTGGTTAAGACTTATTATCCCGAAGCTGAGATCCTGATGGGTACCAGCACCGCAGGTATCGCCCATGCCGCCATCACCGGCCACATTCTGGGCCTGCCCATGGGCTATGTCCGCTCCGGCGCCAAGGACCACGGCAGAAAGAACCAGATCGAAGGCGCTCTGAAGCCGGGTCAGAAGACCGTTGTTGTGGAAGACCTGATCTCCACCGGCGGGAGTGTCATTGAAGTGGTTAACATTCTTCGCGAAGCCGGCGCAGAAGTGCTGGGCATCGTCAGCATCTTCACCTATGGCATGCAGAAGGGCCTCGACCGCCTGAGCGCAGCCGATGTGGTCAACCACTCCCTGACTGATTTCGACACCGTTGCTGAGACCGCAGCAGAAGAAGGCTATATCCGTCCTGAGGATGTTTCCCGTCTCATCGCCTTCCGTAACTGCCCCTCTGACGAAAGCTGGATTGGAAAGGGGAGCGAAGCGTGAAGCATTTGATCGATATTATGGAGCTGACCACTGGTGAGATCGACGCTCTGATTGAAGTTGCAGAGGATATCATTGCCGATCCCCAGAAGTACAGCAAAGCCTGCTATGGCAAAAAGCTGGCAACTTTGTTCTTTGAACCCTCTACTCGTACCCGCCTGAGCTTTGAGGCCGCCATGTATGAGCTGGGCGGTCAGGTGCTGGGCTTCTCCGAACCCTCCAGCAGCTCTGCTGCCAAGGGCGAAAGCGTCAGCGACACAGTGCGCACCGTAAGCTGCTATGCCGACATCGTCCCCTGTCGCCACCCCAAAGAAGGCGCCCCGCTGGTAGCCTCCCGCCGGGATTGGGTTCCCATCATCAATGCAGGTGACGGCGGACACTTCCATCCCACGCAGACCCTGGCTGATCTTCTGACCATCCACCGTGAAAAGAACACCTTTGAAAATCTCACCGTTGGTCTTTGCGGCGACCTGAAGTTCGGTCGTACCGTCCATTCTCTGGTCAGCGCTATGTCCCGTTATGCAGGCGTGAAGTTTGTGTTCATTTCTCCGGAAGAACTGCAGATCCCCGACTATATCAAGACCGATGTGCTGGATCCCAGAGGCATCCCCTATGAGGATGTACGAAGCCTCGAGCGCGCCATGCCCCAGCTGGATATCCTCTATATGACCCGCGTACAGCGTGAGCGCTTCTTCAACGAAGAAGACTATGTCCGTCTGAAGGATACCTATATCCTGAGCCCGGACAAGCTGAAGAATGCGAAGGCTGATCTCAGCATTCTGCACCCGCTGCCCAGAGTCAATGAGATCTCCGTGGCTGTGGACGATGATCCCAGAGCCTGCTACTTCAAGCAGGTGCTCAACGGCAAGTTTATGCGCATGGCACTGATTCTCAAGCTTCTGGAGGTAACGGTATGATCATTGGACAGATTAAAGACGGCATCGTTCTCGACCACATCACCGCAGGCCGCGGCATGGAGATCTATCAGATTCTGAAGCTCCACAATCTGGACTGCACCGTAGCGATGATTGAGAACGCAGAAAGCGAAAAGATGGGCAGCAAGGACATCATCAAGGTGGGCAAGGTCATCGACCTGAACTTTGATATTCTGGCCTATATTGATCCCGGCATCACCGTTAACGTCATTCAGGACGGCAAGCTGGTAAAGCGGGAGCATCTGACCCTTCCCGAACGCATCCGCGGCGTCATCCGCTGCAAGAATCCCCGTTGCATCACCTCCACCGAGCAGGAGCTGACCCACGAATTCCGCCTCACCGACCCCATCAATAAGGTATACCGCTGCATCTACTGCGAAAATGTAGCACCCAGCATCATTAAATGATATCAACCGCACAGGCCAAATGGTCTGTGCGGTTTTTGTGGCAAAATCTTACTTGATGTGTTATAATTAACCGGAAATAACTAAAGGAAGGTTTGCAATGAAGTATCTTGAAGTGGTGGCGGCCTGCCTTGTGCAAAATGATCGTTTTTTACTCTGCCGTCGGCCCATGCACAAGGCCCGTGGCGGGCAATGGGAATTTCCCGGCGGGAAGGTGGAACCCGGCGAAACGAAGCAGCAGGCTATCCGGCGAGAGCTGCGGGAGGAGCTTGGTATCGAAGTTCACGCACAGGAAGTGCTGGCACAGGTGGAGCATAGCTACCCGGAACTGTCGATTCATCTCAC
>JAZRCV010000067.1:0-8113 GCA_045659925.1 Faecousia sp. | reverse complement strand
ACCTATGCACAGGGGCAGGGGAATAGAACGAGGAGGCTTCATGCTGAGACTGGACAAGTTTTTATCTGAGGCGGGTGTTGCCAGCCGCCGTCAGCTTCGGGATATCATTCGCTCCGGCAGAGTCCGGGTAGATGGCATTGCTGTGACGGATTATGCCTTTAAATTTGATGAGACAGCCTGCCGGGTCACCTTGGATGGGGAAGAAATCTCCGCAGGAAAGCAGATTGTAGTGATGATGAATAAGCTGGCCGGCTATATCACTGCCACGGAGGATCCCAGAAAACCCACGGTGATGGAGCTGCTGCCGGAGGAATACCGGAAAATGCAGCTCAAGCCCATTGGACGCCTGGACAAGGAGACGGAAGGTCTGCTGCTTTTCACCAACGATGGCGATCTATTGCACCGCATCGTCTCTCCCCGCCACGCGGTGGAGAAGGTATACTACGCCGAGCATGAGGGTGTGGTCACCCAGGATGATATTGATATGTTTGCTTCGGGGCTTCGCCTGCGGGACGGAACCGAATGCCGCCCGGCAAAGCTGGAGAGTCTGGAGCTTGGCAAAAGCCTCATCACGGTACAGGAAGGAAAGTACCATCAGGTGCGCCGCATGATGTCTGCCCGGGGCATGTATGTGAGCTATCTCAAGCGAATCCGGGAAGGAAATCTGGCCCTTGGCGAGCTGGAACCCGGAAAAGTACGCCGCCTGAGCGAGGAAGAGATCGCTTTGGTGATCGACCGTCAAAATAACGAATGATTTTTTTCGGGAAATATTTTGCAAGTTATGCCGTAAAATTGGGGGCGTTTCATTCAAAATGACGGTAATGTTGAAATAGTTAACAAAAACCATAAGCCGTTTTGAAATAAAATGTCAAAAAAGGACTTGAAAAAAATCAAAAATCATAGTATGATAAATTAAGGCTTTTGTGAAAAATGCAATAATTGCTATGACAGAAGGAGGAAAAGTCCATGTCCAGCCGTATGTTCCAAAATGTAATCCTTCAGATGAAGGAAGCGACTGACCGCCGCATCGGTGTGATCGACGGTGATGGCAACGTGGTATCCTGTACCGACGCCAGTGTGAATGGGGAAAATTGGGCGCTGTGTGTTGCAAGCCTGCATGGTGCGGATGAGGCGATCGTGCATAGCAATGGCATGACCCTTCGCGCCCTCAGCGCAGACAGCAGCCATTTCGAATTTGCCGTGTTTGTTGAAGGAGAAGACGCCCAGGCCAGAACCCTCAGCACCATGGCTGCAGTTGCTCTGAACAGTGCAAGAACCTATTACGAAGAAAAGCACGACAAGGGCACCTTTGTAAAGAATATTATTATGGACAATGTCCTTCCCGGCGATATCTATATCCGGGCCAAGGAGCTGCATTTCCCCTCTGAGGTACAGCGGGCAGTGTTCCTTGTGCGCCAGATCGGTCGTGCAGATGTCACTGCTGTGGATGTGCTGCAGTCCCTGTTCCCGGATCGTCAGCAGGACTTTGTGCTTTCCATCAACGAGACGGATATTGCCGTGGTCAAGCAGATCACCCCGGAGACCGACAGCCAGGAGCTGATGCGCATCGCCCAGCAGATCGAAGACGCCATGCGCTCTGAACTCTTCACCAAGACCACCATCGGCATCGGCACCGTATCCGGCCACCTGCGCGAGCTGGCAGACTCCTACAAAGAAGCCCAGGTCGCCATCGAGGTGGGCAAGGTGTTCGACACGGAAAAGAACATCATCAACTATGAGAATCTGGGCATCGGCCGCCTGATTTATCAGCTTCCCACCACCCTTTGCGAAATTTTCCTCTCTGAAGTCTTTAAGAAGAACTCCATCGATACCCTCGATCAGGAGACCCTCTTCACCATCAACAAGTTCTTTGAGAACAATCTGAACGTCTCCGAGACCTCCAGAAAGCTGTTTGTACATAGAAACACGCTGGTCTACCGTCTGGAGAAAATCAGAAAGCTCACAGGTCTGGACCTGCGGGAATTTGACCATGCCATCATCTTCAAGGTGGCCCTGATGGTCAAGAAATATCTCAACTCCCGCGAGAACCGGATGCTGTAATTTAGCCAGGAGTTCGCTATGATCCAATTTGATAATGTTACCATGGTCTATGGCACCGGCACCACAGCCCTGCAGGATGTCAGCCTGACCATCAAAGACGGTGAGTTTGCCTTCCTTGTGGGCCCTTCCGGCTCCGGTAAATCCACCATCATCAAGCTGCTGACGGCGGAGCTTCACCCCACCAAGGGTAAGGTGAAGGTCAATGACTACGACCTTGACCGGATCAAGAAGAAGCAGATCCCCCATATGCGCCGTACCGTTGGCGTTATTTTCCAGGATTTCCGTCTGATCCGAAAAAAGTCAGTATATGAGAATGTGGCTTTCGCCATGCGTGTAGTGGGTGCCTCCGAGAAGGAGATCCGCAAGCGCGTTCCCTATGTGCTGCAGCTTGTAGGGCTGGAAGAAAAGGCCAAGCGTGTTCCGGACGAGCTGTCCGGCGGTGAGCAGCAGCGTGTTGCCATTGCCCGCGCACTGGTCAATAATCCTTCCACGATCATTGCCGATGAGCCCACCGGCAACCTCGATCCCGCCCGTTCTCTGGAGATCATGCTCCTTTTAGAGCAGATCAATGCACTGGGCACCACAGTTTTGATCGTTACCCACGAAGCTGAAATGGTCAACCGCTTCCGCCGCAGAGTCATTGCGATTGACGAAGGAAAGCTTGTGAGTGACGGAATGGATGGGTACTATATCAATGAAGAAGAATAAAAGTATCGGCTATCTGCTTCGTGAGGGTATCCGCAGCATTTTCCGGCATGGCTTTATGTCCTTTGCCGCCATCTGTGTTACGGTGGCCTGCCTGATCATCATGGGCAGCTTTTCCCTCATTTTGTATAATCTGAATGTTATGGTCCGGGACCTGGAGCAGGAGAATGAAATCCTGGTCTATGTGGACGAGAATCTCACCGAGGCCGAGGCCAAAAGCGTCGGCTCCCAGATCAATCTGATTGAGAATGTCAATCAGGCCCGGTTTGTTTCCCGGGAACAGGCTCTGAAAAACTTTGTGGAGACCCAGGGGGATGAGAATCTGTTCTCCGGCCTGGACGCCACCACCTTCCGCCATCGTTTTGTGGTCAGTCTGATGGATAATAGTCAGATGGCCTATACGGTGAGCCAGATCCGCCCCTTAGAGGGTGTGGCGGACATCAGCGCACCCTATGAACTGGAAGAGGGCTTCCGCACCATTCAGCGAGTGCTGGAGGTCATCTCCGTTGCCATCATTGCCATTTTGCTGGTGGTGACCTTGTTCATCATTTCCAACACCATTAAACTGACCATGCTCGACCGCAAGGATGAGATCGCCATTATGAAGATGGTGGGCGCCACGGATGGCTTCATCCGGCTGCCTTTCTTTGTGGAGGGCTTTGTCATTGGCCTTTTGGGCGCAGGCATTGCTTTTGGCCTGCAGTGGGGTCTTTATAATCTGCTGCTTGCAAATATTGCAACGGCGGACTCCCTGCAGCTGTTCAACTTCGTTCCTTTTACGGATGTATTGTGGGTCATGGTTCCCGCATTCACCGCAGCGGGTCTGTTTGTTGGCGTCTTCGGCAGCCTGATGTCCATCCGTAAATTCCTGGATGTTTGATTTTTGCAAATATCCGGCGCGTACCCGGGGAAGGCGGCATTGCGCTTTCCCAAATAAGGAGATTCCCTATGTATAAGCACAGACGATTGATTATGGGTCTGATCGCAGGATTGCTGGTATTATCCATGCTGGTTTCCCTGTTTGCATCCCTGGCCTACACGGTTCATGCCGCCAGTTCTTCTCAGATCCGGCAGCAGATCGAGGCGCTGGAATCCCAGGCGGATTCTATTGCCGCCAAGCGGGAAGAGCTGCAGGCTGATATTGAGGCCAATAAGGCCGAGACCATGGGCGTTGTGGATCAGAAGCATGCCCTTGACCAGCAGATCGAACTGACCCAGCAGGAAATTGCCAACCAGACGGCTCAGATTCAGGAGTACAACAACCTGATTTCTGCCAAGCAGTCTGAGCTGGACGAGGCACTGGAGCAGGAAAGCACCCTGATGGAGCAGTATAAGCTCCGTATCCGCTCCATGGAAGAGAACGGCACCGTATCCTATTGGTCCATCCTCTTCAAGTCCAGAAACTTTTCTGACCTTCTGGATAACATCAACATGATCGCAGAGATCGCGATTTCCGACCAGCTTATGATGAAGAAGCTGGAGCAAATCGCGGAAGAAATTGCCGCAGCACGAGTGGAACTGGAAGAGGAAAAGGCCATGCTGGTGGCAACCCAGGAAGAACTGGCTGCCACGGAGCAGACCCTCACAAAGCAGCGCGCCGAAGCCGATGCCCTCATTCAGGAACTGCTGGCAGATAAGGCAGCCCTGGATGAAAGCGAAGCATACTACTTAGAGCTTGAGGATGATCTGGTCGCCCAGATTGCCAAACGGGAGCAGGAGTATGACGATGCGTTGGCAGCGGAAAAGGAAGCAGCAGCCAATATGGGCAGCAGCGGAAGCTCCGGCGGTGGCGGTGGCGGCGGCAAAGGCGGCTGGTGCAACCCGGTTTCCAGCATTTTTGTCACCTCTGCCTACGGCTATCGCTGGCATCCCACTCAGGGCTATTATAACTTCCATTCCGGTGTTGACCTGGCAGCAGGCTATGGCCAGTCCATCTTCGCCGCCAAGAGCGGCACAGTCACTACGGCCACCTATTCCGATGTCTATGGCTACTATGTGGTCATCAACCATGGCGATGGTTATTCCACCCTTTACGGCCATATGACCAACTATATCGTGGGTGTTGGGCAGAGTGTCAGCGCCGGCCAGACCATTGGCTATGCCGGCAGTACCGGCTGGTCCACCGGTCCCCATCTGCACTATACCGTCTATTATAACGGCAACACGGTCAACCCGATGAGCTTCATCGGTTGATGGGACACGACTTTATGATTTGTATTCCCACGGCCGCAAACGCGGCTGTGGGAACAATTCTGAGTATACCTATTCTGAATTTGACGGCAAGAGGTGTCTTTTTTGAAAAAAACTACGGCAATTCTCCTTCTGATTCTTGCGTTTCTTGCAGGCTCCCTGCTGGGCATCTGCGTGATGTATCGCTTTGCCACACCGGATAGCCCTGCCCTTGCCAAGGCAAATGAAGTCTACCGTGCGCTGGACAATTATTTTATCGGCGAGGTGGATGAAGAGCTGATGTGCGATACCGTGGCGGATGCCATGGTCTATGCCACCGGAGATCAGTGGAGCTATTATATCTCCGCAGAGGATTTTGACGAGCACATGGAGCAGCTTCAAAATGCCTATGTGGGCATCGGCGTATCCATCCGGGAATTGGAGGATGGCAGTCTGCAGGTGCTGAGTGTCAGCCCCGATAGTCCTGCCCAGGCGGGCGGTATGCGCGCCGGCGATATCTTTATCGCGGTCAACGGCGAGGACTGCACCGAAAAGACGCTGGAAGAGGTGCGGGAGCTTGTCCGGGGTGAGGAAGGCACGGATGTGACCGTCACGGTGCTGCGGGACGAGGAAACCCTGGATATCAACATGACCCGGGCCAGTGTGGAAGCGGTTGTGGTCAGCGGACGAATGCTGGGAGACACCGGCTATATCGCCATTTATAATTTTGACGCCACTGCGGCGGAGAAAACCATTTCTGCCATCGAAGGTCTTCGGGCACAGGGAGCCAAATCCCTGGTGTTCGATGTGCGCTTTAACCCCGGCGGCCTGAAGCATGAGCTGCTGGATATTCTGGACTATCTTCTTCCGGAGGGCCCCATCTTCCGCAGCGAGGACTATCTGGGTCGGGAGGAAGTGGATCATTCCGATGCAGCCTGCCTGGATATGCCCATGGTCGTGCTGATCAATCAGGATTCCTATTCTGCGGCAGAATTCTTTGCCGCCGCCCTGTCCGAGTACGGCATGGCGGAAACCGTAGGCACCCAGACCTGCGGCAAGGGCTATTTCCAGACTACCATGCCCCTGTCCGATGGCTCTGCCCTGAATATCTCCGTGGGCAAGTACTATACGCCCAATGGCGTCAGCCTTGCTGACGCAGGCGGTCTGACGCCCGACTATGTGGTGGAGCTGCCGGAGGAGGATATGATCGAACTGGCATCCCATGTTTTGGAGCCGGAGAACGATCCCCAGCTTCAAAAAGCCCTTTCCCTGCTGAAATAATCGGTTTTTGCGGCATTCGGCAGCAAAAGCCTTGACACAATGACGCCTTTGCGTCTATAATCACAACAAAACGAAAACCATTCTTGAATAAACGGAGGCAATGATACCGCTATGGCAAAGGAATTTAAGCTCAGCGCGAAGCGTTTGGAAGAACTGCAGGAAGAACTGAATTACCTCAAGACCACCCGCGAAAAAGAAGTCGCGGAAATGATCAAGGAAGCCCGCTCCTTCGGCGACCTGTCGGAAAACAGCGAATACGATGAAGCAAAAAATGAGCAGGCCAAGCTCTATGGCCGCATTGCAGAGGTGGAAAACATCCTGAATCATGCGGTCATCATTGATGAAAGCGAAGAGCTCACCGGCTATGTCGGCCTTGGCTGCCGTGTGGTAGTGCGGGATCTGGAAACCGGTGAAGAAGAATCCTATCAGGTTGTCGGCTCTCAGGAAGCTGACCCCATGAACGGCAAGATTTCTGACGACTCCCCCTTTGGCCGCGCTATGATCGGCAAGTGCGTGGGCGATCAGGTGGCAGTGGATGCCCCCATTGGCATTCTGCGCTTTGAAGTTGTTTCCGTAGATAAGTAAGACAGGAGGATATTCCAGTGGCTAAGTTTGTACCCCAGGAAGAGCTTTCCCTGACCGATCAGGTGAAGGTTCGCAGACAGAAGTTAGAGCAGCTGCAGGCAGAGGGCCGCGATCCCTTTGCCCAGACCAAGTTTGATGTGACCGCCACCACCGTGCAGGTCAAGGAAAATTTTGAGGCCATGGAAGGCCAGACTGTCCGTCTGGCAGGCCGCCTGATGAGCAAGCGCGGCATGGGCAAGGTGCTGTTCTGCGACCTGCAGGATCTGCAGGGCCGTGTGCAGCTCTATGTGAAGATCGATGAGATGGAAGAGGAAAGCTTCCAGGCCTTCCGTAAGAATGATATCGGCGATATCGTGGGCGTCAGCGGCGATGTGTTCCGCACCCAGAGAGGCGAGATCTCTGTCCGCGTTCATGAGGCCACCCTGCTGGCCAAGGGCCTGCTGCCCCTGCCCGAAAAGTTCCACGGCCTGACGGATCTGGAGACCCGTTATCGCCAGCGCTACGTGGACCTGATCGTGAACCCCGAAGTGCGCCGCACCTTCGAGCTGCGCTCCAAGTTCATCAGCTTCGTTCGTAAGTATCTGGATTCCCACGGCTATATGGAAGTGGAGACTCCCGTTCTCAATACCATTTCCGGCGGCGCTACTGCCCGCCCCTTCATCACCCATCATAACACCCTGGACATCAGCATGTACATGCGCATCGCCACCGAGCTGCATCTGAAGCGCCTCATCGTTGGCGGTCTGGAGCGGGTGTATGAAATTGGCCGTATCTTCCGTAACGAAGGTATGGACCCCAAGCATAATCCCGAATTCACCACCGTTGAGCTGTATCAGGCTTACACCGATTTCAACGGCATGATGGACCTGTTTGAAGAACTGCTGTCCTCCGCCGCCAAGGAACTGCTGGGTACTTATCAGCTTCAGTGGCAGGGCTACGATGTGGACCTGACCCCCGGCTGGCCCCGCATGACCATGGCAGAAGCCGTCAAGAAGTATCTGGGCATTGACTTCATGGCCGTCACCACCGACGAAGAGGCCGAGCAGCTTGCCGCCTCCGTTGGCATCGAGCTGGGCGAAGACAAGGACCACACCTGGGGCAACTTCCTCTATGAGTGCTTCGACCGTGAGGTAGAAAAGCAGCTCATCCAGCCCACCTTCATCACCATGCATCCCGTGGATGTTTCTCCTCTGGCAAAGCGTTCCCCCGCAGACCCCCGCCTGACCGAGCGCTTCGAACTCTTCATCTGCCACAGCGAGATGGGCAACGCCTTCACCGAGCTGAACGACCCCATCGACCAGAAGCAGCGCTT
>JAZRCV010000066.1:0-9248 GCA_045659925.1 Faecousia sp. | reverse complement strand
GCCACGGCACTGGCAGCAGCTACATTAAGGGAGTCTACCCCATGGGACATGGGGATGCGGACGGTATAGTCACAGGCACAGATGGTGCCGTCGGACAGGCCATCCCCTTCGGTGCCCAGAATGATGGCCAGCTTTTCCTCTGCCATCAGGGAAGGTTCCCGGATAGATACGGAATCATCACTCAAAGCCATGGCAGCGGTAGCGAAGCCCATAGCCTTCAAGCGCTCCATGCCGGGATGGGGCCAGTCGGCAAGGTTCGACCCGATGTAAGTCCAGGGCACCTGAAACACCGTGCCCATGCTCACCCGGATGGCTCTGCGATACAGTGGATCGCTGCAGGCCGGGGTTAGCAGCACCGCGTCAATGCCCAGTGCGGCTGCCGAGCGGAAAATAGCACCCACATTGGTGGGATTCATCACATCCTCCAGCACCGCAATGCGCTTTGCCCCCGCGCAGACCTCCTCCACCGTGGGAAGGGGCGGGCGGCGCATGGCGCAGAGCATACCCCGGGTCAGCTTATAGCCGATCATGTTAGCAAGCACATCCAGTTCCGCCGTATACACCGGGATATCGCCGCAGCGGGCAATGACCTCCGCGGCCTCTCCCCTTACAAGCCGGGCCTCCGCCAGAAAAGATACGGGTTCATACCCCGCGTCCAGCGCGCGGCCAATCACCTTGGGGCTTTCCGCAATGAAGCGGCCTTCGGATAGATCCTGACGGTTCAGAAGCTGCACTTCCGTAAGCCGGGCGTAAACATCCAGCTCCGGGGCAGCAAAATCTGTGATTTCAATGAGATTTGCCATATCCCTTTATCGCTCCCAGAGCTTTTCGGGATAGGCACCCGCTGCGCGAAGGTCGGCAATGGCCTGCTTTACTTCTGCAAGGTCTTCCTTGTAGGTCATGCCATGCCACACAGAATCCGTAGACAGCACCCGGATGGTGCCGATGCCTTCCTGAATCTGGGCATTTGCCACAGAAGGAAGGAAGAATTCTGCCTTTTCCGGATTTTTAACCAGTGCTTCAT
Organism: Faecousia sp.; assembly: GCA_045659925.1. Taxonomy (GTDB): domain Bacteria; phylum Bacillota; class Clostridia; order Oscillospirales; family Oscillospiraceae; genus SVMC01. The sequence goes on along the minus strand of JAZRCV010000066.1, from coordinate 8,224 downwards.
CCAAAAATGCGGGGAAACGATCCCAAAGCTCCTGCATGATCTTCCGGCTGAAGCCCCAAAGGTTCATGGAGACGATGGTATCGCCGGAAATATCGTGGAAGTTCTCCCCATCTTCAGTATAGGCAGCATCGTCACCCTTCTTTACAATATGGGTGTGCTCCACCACATCCGTCAGGAAGCCGTCTTCCATCCGGCAGACGCCTCTGGCCACATGGCCAAACTCTGTGACGGTGTTGCGAAGCTGGTAGCCCACCATGGCGTGTTCGTTCTCCGGGCGATCCTGAGAAAGAAATTCATAGATCTTCCGGAAGGCATCCGCGCCGTAATAATCGTCTGCATTGATGACGGCAAAGGGTTCGTCAATGACGGAGGCGGCGCAGGCCACTGCATGGCCGGTGCCCCAGGGCTTTACCCGGCCCTCCGGCACACTGTAACCCTCAGGCAGGGCATCTAAGGTCTGATAGGCGTAGCGCACATCAAAATAGGGTGCGATCTTGTCGCCAATGCGCTCGCGGAAATCTGCTTCCATTTCCTTCTTGATGACAAAAACCACCTTGCGGAAACCGGCCTGCCATGCATCAAAAAGGGAAAAATCAATGATAATATGTCCCATGTCATCCACGGGAATGATCTGCTTGGGGCCGCCGAACCGGCTGCCCATACCTGCGGCCATAATGACCAATGCCGGGTTTTTCATATTCTTCTCCATCCTACCTGCCATGGGGCAGGTTATGTTATTTCTGATCAGGTTTTCCTAATTCACGGCCCCGTCTGCAGGCAGCCTCCACCGCCTCCATGGCAGCAGCCCGGAAACCGCCCTGCTCCAATGCACGAACGCCTGCAATGGTGCTGCCGCCAGGGCTGCACACTGCATCCTTCATGGCGCCGGGGTGGGCTCTGGTTTCAAGATAAAGCTGGGCAGTGCCCGCAATGGCCTGAGCGGCATACTCCAACGCCTTCTGCCGGGGCAAGCCGCAGGCAACGCCGCCGTCCGCCAGTGCCTCTAAGAACAGGCACACAAAGGCAGGGGTGCAGCCCGTCAGAGCGCAGCCTGCATCCATCTGGGATTCCGAAATTTCGTCAAAGCGACCTGCCTTGGCGCAGGCATCCAGAAATGCATCCAGTTCCTGCTTCGTCAGCTCCGGGCTGGTGCTGTAGATGCTCATGCCAGCCCCGATGGAAACCGGGGTATTAGGCAAGATCCGAAGCACCGGATAATTGCCGCCTGCCATTTTCTGCAAAGTCTCAATGGTAAGACCTGCCGCCACAGACACCAGCACAAACCGATCCTGCCGCGCTGCCAGCACCGGGCGAAGAGACGCAAGGAGCTCCCCCATCATCTGGGGTTTTACCGCCAGCACCACATAGGTGCATCGGGCTGCAGTCTCATTGTCGGCGGGAGTTGCACCCAATTCCCGGGCAAGGGCTTCGGCTTTTGCCGGGGTGCGGTTGGCAAGGTAGACATCCTTTCCGTCCACCCGGGCGCACAGGGCCTTTGCAATGGCGCCGCCCATATTGCCGGTGCCGATGATGCCAAAGGTCATACTGCAGCCTCCCGTTCCAAAGCTTCCTCCATCATTGCGTGAACACGGTCACCCACTTCCTGGGTCAGAACGCCTTTGTGTTCCTCTACCGGCACAACGCCGAGGAACTCGATGCTCACATCGGTACGGCGGCGGAACATATTGTCCATAATCTTTCGGTCGCCCCGAATGACTGCCACCACAATGGGCACCTCTGCCCGCTGGGCAATCTTGAATACGCCGTTGCGGAAGGGCAGCAGCTTGCCTTCCTTATTCTCATATCCCTCAGGGAATACCGCCATGCTGTGCTCCCCGGTCTTGAGGATCTGGGCAGTCTTGATGATGGTCTTGAGGGCGGCGCGATCGTTTTCACGGTCTACAGGCAGGCAGTGCAGGGCATGCATGGCCCGGTTCACCAGGAACAAATCATAGGCTTCCTTCTTTGCAATGAAACCCAGCTTTGCCCAGGGCATCACACTTATGAACATGACAGGGTCAAGGGCGAAAATATGGTTGCTCATCAGCAGGAAAGGCTGATCACGGGGTACCATTTCCAAGCCCTTGGTATGGATACGCACCCGGAGCATACGAATTACAATGGCAAGGAACTGATCTACAAGGAAGGTGATCCAGGGACTTCTGTGTTTCCGCTCCTTCTTGAGATCCACCAGCATGATGGAAACAAACAGCACCACTGCAAAAAGCAGCAGCAAGGCAAGTAAAATACCAAAATACAGCCCAACGGTCAGAAGACCGGCATTCAGCGGACTGCTGCCGAACTGAATGCCCAAATTGATCGCACAGGCAAGACTGATGAAATTAAAAATGTAAAATAGCAGCATAGAACGATGTTGCCTCCTTATTCTCTTTCTTTTACCGGGAAATGCTCAGTTTCTCCATGAGCTTGCGGTAGATCACCTGCATATCCGGCTCAGAAGAATGTCCAATGACTTCTTCTTCCGGGATCCAGGCTACTGCGCTGTTCTCATCCGGCTTTGTCCGCAGGGGCTGCGCCGGATCCGCCTCCAAAAGGAAGGTAGCGTTCAGGTGGAGATGGGATGACACATGGCGCCCCCGCTTTACATGGGCATTCACGCCCAAAATTTCCAGTGAAAAAATATTGGAAGAAATGGGATGCACCTCCAAAAGGCCGGTTTCCTCCCGCACCTCCCGCAGTGCCACCGCCAGCAGGTCTTCCTCCCCATCGGCATGGCCGCCGGCCCAGGACCAGGACTGATAGATATTATGGTAAACCATCAGCACCTGCTTCCGGTCAGGGGATACCACCCAGGCGGATGCGGTAAAGTGCATCACGGGGTTGTCTCTGGTCAAAAGGTCGTCATACCGGCCAAGATGCTGCAGCATCAACTCCCGGTCTGCCGCCTCCTGTGGGTTATATGGGGAAAACGCGCGGATGTTCTCCTGAAGCGTCATAAATTCCTCCAATCATAGGGCTGCCCCAAGGCGCAAAACGCCCGGGGCAGCAGGGATGTATTAGAAATACTTACGCAGCCTCTCGTCTGCGTTGTCAGGGTCATCAGAAATCGCGATGGTGAATTTCAGGTTGTTGCGTTCGCCGAACACCTCACACCACTGGCAGAAATCCACAGCTTTGGAAGCCTCAGCTCCCAGAAGCTTGCGAAGATTGTCGATAAAAATGTGTGTAATGTCGAAATTACCTGCGTGCAGACCGCTGATAAAGCCAAGCATCTGATCATATGTCTTGATGCCATATTCCTGTGCATCCACCAGACGGACGCGATAGCTGATATCATAACGCAGACTGTTGCCTTTCTCGATGCAGACAATGCTGCCGCTTTCCTGCTCCACCGCAAGCTGAATGGACTCGATCAGTTCCTTCGTTTTGCCGGAACCTTTCTGGCCCACGATGACCTTAACCATAGCAAATTCCTCCTTTTAGGTCAAATTGCATCTTTATTTTAACAGGCATCTGCCATGGATGCAAGTCTTTTCATGAATTATTCATAATTATTAATAGCCCGGCTTGCCCAGCAGCTGGAACATATTGCGCTTATAGAACTCTACACCGGGCTGATTGAAGGGGTTGACCCCCAGCATATAGGCAGAAATGCCGCAGGAGAGCTGGAAGAAATAGAACAGCTCGCCAAGGGTTTCCTCGCAGATTTCGCCAAAGGTAATGGGGATGACGGGCACGCCGCCGTCCACATGGGCATTGAGGGTACCAAGGTATGCCTTCTCCTCCACGAAGTCCAGACTCTTGCCTTCGAGATAGTTGAGGCCGTCCAGATCCTTCCAGTCCACCTCAATGAAGCTCTTTTGCTTGGGAGGCGCGAAGCGCAGCACCGTCTCAAAGATATTGCGCTGGCCCTGCTGGATCATCTGGCCCAGAGAATGCAGGTCTGCGGTAAACTCGGCAGTGACAGGGAACAAGCCCTTGCCATCCTTGCCTTCGGATTCGCCGAAGAGCTGCTGCCACCAGCCGCCCAGCATCTTTGCATCCGGCTCATAGGAGCAAAGCAGCTCAATTGCCTTGCCATGGCGATACTGCAGATTGCGAAGGGCAGCATACTGCCATGCGGGATTCTCAAAGGATCGCACATCCAGTTCCTTTGCGGCCTTGGCAGCACCCCGCATCAAAGCGGTGATATCAATACCGGCCACTGCCATGGGAAGCAGACCAACCGCCGTCAGCACGCTGAAGCGGCCACCCACATTGGGCGGGATGATGAAGGATTCCCAGCCTTCCTCCGTGGCCATCTGGCGCAGAGCACCGTTTTCCGGGTCGGTGGTGACATAGGTGCGCTTTCTTGCCTTCTCGGTGCCGTATCTGCGCTCTAAGAGCCAGCGAAGGGCACGGGTGGCGATGGCGGGTTCGGTGGTGGTGCCGGATTTGGAAATGATGTTCAGGGAGAAATCCTTACCCTCTAAAAGCTCGCACAGTTCCTGCCATGCCCGGGTGGAAAGATTGTTGCCGGCAAAGAAAATCTGGGGATCGGTTTTCTTCAGATTGTGGTTCTGCCCGCGGAGCAGCTCAATGGCGGCTCGGGGGCCAAGATAGCTGCCACCGATGCCGATGACAACCAACACATCAGAATCATGGCGAATGCGCTCAGCTGCCTGCTTGATGCGGATCATTTCGGCGGTATCCTCCATCACCGGAAGATCCAGCCAGCCAATGAAGTCATTGCCGGGACCTTTGCCCTCTGCAAGAAGCTGATGGGCCGCAAAAACTTCCTTTTCCGTCTCCAGAAGCTGCGGAAGAGACAGCTCGCCCCATACATTTGACATATCGAGTTCTATCATAAAAACACATATCCTTTCTGTTGTGTTGCCTTCTCTCCATATGTTACCGCATATTGAGCAAAAACTCAATAACACTTTTCAGAAAATTGTAGCATTTTTCACGGAAATCTATTATAATATTTTAGAACCCGGCTGCCGGAGGTAAAATTTCATTCCGGCGCAGAAAGAAAAGGTAAAAATTATGAAATATGGATTTGGTATAGATGTAGGCGGCACCAGCGTTAAGCTCGGTTTTTTCAACGAATTAGGTGAACTTCTGGACAAATGGGAGATTCCCACCCGCACCCAGAACGGCGGCGAACAGATTCTGCCGGATATTTCGAACGCCATTGACGACTGCCTTGCCCGGCACAGTGTGGAAAAGTCTCAGGTCATGGGCATTGGCATCGGCGTTCCCGGCCCTGTGGCAAACAATGGTGTGGTAAACCGCTGTGTCAACCTTGGTTGGGGCGTATTCAGTCTGCATGAGGCTCTGTCTGCCCTGACAGGTCTGCCTGTCAAGGCGGGTAACGATGCCAATGTGGCAGCCCTGGGCGAATACTGGCGCGGCGGCGGTGCAGGCTGCAGCAGCATCGTCATGGCCACCCTTGGCACCGGCATCGGCGGCGGCATCATCATCAATGGTCAGATCCTCAGCGGCGCCCACGGCGTCGGCGGCGAGATCGGCCACATCGTGCTGGACAAGGAAGAGACAGAGCAGTGCGGCTGCGGCAAATATGGCTGCGCCGAGCAGTACGGCAGCGCCACCGGCATCGTCCGCAGTGCCAAGCGGTTCCTGGCAAAGTCTCAGATCCCCTCCACCCTGCGGGATGTGGAAACCATCACCTGCAAGGATGTGTTTGACCACGCCGCCCAGGGAGATCAGCTGGCCCAGGAGATTCTGGAGTTCGTATATGACCGTCTGGGCGAGTTCCTTGCCGATGTGTGCTGCGTGTGCGACCCGGAACTGGTGGTCATCGGCGGCGGCGTATCCAAGGCAGGACAGGTGCTGCTGGACGGCATCGCCCGCTACTTCCCCCGCTATATGTTCCACGCCTGCAAAGACACCCGCTTCGCCCTCGCCCAGCTCGGCAACGACGCCGGCATGTACGGCTGCTTCCGACTGGTGCTGGATCATTTGGCGGCTTCCCATTCATAAACGATAGTTCACTTATGTAAACTTCAAAGAAATGTCATATATAATGTAGGAACAGGCCTCCGGACTGTCCGTCGGAATTTGTCCGGTATCTTCGGACAGCCGGGGACGGCTGTCCCTACATTTATGCGGCGGCACCCAGCAAGTGTGCAGGGGCCGCCGCATTAGCATTATCCTCTTACCGTATATTCCTGCTTTCCGGCAGTGCGAAACAATCAGTCACAGCCATCGTCCACATACTCCGCGATCTCTGCAAGAGAACAGTTCAGCACAGAGCAAAGCTTATTCAGCGTCTTTGTTTCTATATTCTCGTTGGCCCGAAGACGACGGATCGTTTTGCTGTCTATGCCGCACTTCTCTCGTAATGTATATGTGGTAACGCCATTTCTTTCCATGGTTTTCCAGAGATTATCAAAACGAATCATATGATTACACCCCCATATTGACTTTTATCATTATGGGGGTTATAACCTCCAATATTAAGGGGATATAATCCCCATATCCATGAGGTGCCGATATGCCGGACTACAAAGAGATGTACCTGAAGCTTTTTCGTGCGACAGAATCTGCCATATCCTGTCTCATAGCCGCTCAACAGGAATGCGAAGAGCTATATGTCCGCTCGTCAGAGGCGGAGATTCAGCCCATTATAGGCTTAACGACGTGGGATACTTCTGCGCCTTTGGAGAAAAACCAACTTCTGTTCGACGATAATCTTTAATTGTTCAAGTATTTTGGTTTTTCCAAATATTCTTCAAAACGGACATATCCTGTCCTTTGATCTTTTTTCAATCAAGCACCCTTGTGGGGCGGATGATCCTGCCTCACAAGGGTGTTTTTTCTGCCTGATATGGGACATCACACAGAGGAATCGGCATTATTGCCAAAGAGTAGCCGGAATCTTAGTTAATATTCAACAGGATGAATAGAAATGCTTTACATTTGATTGAAGTAATGCTATAATGCGTATGGTGGCAAAATTTGTCGCTATGGATGAGGTTTCCCGACTTTGCGTCCGGACGGCCACGTTCAAAAACATATTATAGGAGGAGAAAACATGCAAACTTTACCCCTGATTATTGTTGTTGTGTACATGGTCGCCATGCTGATCGTTGGTTGGATCGTTGGCAAGAAGCAGATCAACGACAGTAAGGACTACATGATCGCAGGCCGCAGAATGGGCCTGTTCATGGTCGCATTTTCCCTGTCCGCCAATAACATCGGCGGCGGTTCCACCACCGGTCTGGCCCAGAAGGCCTTCGGCGAGTGGGGCATGAGTGCCTGCTGGTATGTTCTGGCAGCTGCAATCGCAATGATCCCCCTGGCTTACTTCGCACCCAAGATCCGTAAGACCATGGCCGTCACCATCCCCGAGGTCGTAGGCCGCCGCTTCGGCAAGCTGTCCTGCAATGTTACCGCTCTGCTGAACTCCGTGTCCCTGTTCTGCCTGACGGTTTCCCAGATCGCGGCTTCCGGCGTGGTTATCGCCACCCTGACCGGTATGGAGCAGAATGTTGCCCTGCTCATTGCCGGCCTCGTCGTGATCCTGTATACCACCTTCGGCGGCATGATCGCTGACCAGATCTCCGACCTGGTTCAGTTCATCATCATTCTCGTTGGTCTGGCAATTGCCACTCCCTTTGTTATCAACGGCGTTGGTGGCTGGGATGCCATTTCCGAGGCACTTCCTCCCGTACAGCTGAGCTTCACCAAGATCGGCTGGGTCACCATCATCGGCTACATCTTCAACTACTTCTGCACCTTCCTGTCCGGCCCTGAAATGGTCTCCCGTTTCTCTACTGCCAAGGACGAGAAGACTGCCCAGCGTGCTTCCCTGCTGTCCGGTGTTCTGATGGCTGCTATGTCCTTGTTCCCCACCCTTCTGGGTCTGGCTGCCCTGTCCGTGCAGAGCGCACTGCCCGGTCTGGCTGAGAACGGCTCCAACGCCATGATGGCCGTTACCTCTGCTTATGCACCTCAGTTCATCGTTGGCCTGGTTTCCGCAGCCATCATCTGCGCCACCATGTCCTCTGCTGACTCCAACCTGCTGTGTATGTCCACCATGGTCATGAATGACCTAGTCTTCGGCAACGGCTTCGGCAAGCAGATGAGTGAAAAGAAGATCATCTTCGTCACCCGTATCCTGAATATCGTCTTCGCCATCATTGCCATGCTGATCTCTCTGTTCGGCATCGACATCGTTTCTATGAACACGTTCGCCTTCGGCATCCGCTGCGCAGGTCCCTTCGCAGCTTACGGACTGGGCATGATGATCGAAAAG
>JAZRCV010000065.1:0-2389 GCA_045659925.1 Faecousia sp. | reverse complement strand
CTCAAAACGGCGCAATCCCTGACGGGTGAAACGCTCTATGGGGAAAAGGTCAAGGATATGTTCGATATACTTGATGCTGTTCACATGGCCGTTGATGTCGATGTCGCTGTAATAGGTATCTATGGTGCGCACCAGTTCGGCGTTGCGGAAGCGGAAGCGTCCGTGTCCAGCGATGGGGCAGACATTCTCTTCGGGTTCCACCACATAATTGACAATGTCTCCGTCGTAGAGGCTCAACAGGTCGCAGGGCTTGCGCGTTTCCATGTCAATCATGGACCAGATGCTGCGGGCATAGCCGTAAGGTGTGCCGTCGGGTCGCAGGATGGCGAAGTTACGGCTGGTAAACAGCTTCATCACACCCTCCACCCAGGTCTTCACCTCGGCGTGCTCGTATCTGAGCGGCATCTCCTCCATCTCAATGCACAGGCGGCTGAGCACCCATGTATGGCGGTTCTCATTGAGCGCGCCTATGCCCCATCCGCGACGTTGCGAATGGTTGCCGGCGGCGTTGAGCAGATGGTTGCCCAGAATCCCCATAAAGATTCTGCCGGACAAGTCCACATGGAACGGTTCCACATAAAAGGGATAAATATCTATTTTCTCCATTAGGGATATGTATTTAATGAGAGGAATACAGATCAGCGTTGCGACTCACGCTCCTCCAGGTAGCGGTCGAGCTGTTCTATGCAGCTTTTGGTTACGGCAATGCGGCCGCTGCGCACAAACTGGAGCACCACGCCCAGCTTGTCCAACTGGTGGAAAAGGCTGAGGATGTCGGCAGTGATTCCCTTCTTCTCAATAATGCTGTAAGTAGGGTTCACCTCCACAATGCGGGCGCCGTGGATTCGCACAATGCGGCCCACGTCCTTGTTGTTCAGCATCATGTTGGTGCTCACCTTCAACAGACAGGCTTCCAGAATGAATATCTGGTCGTCTGTGAAATAATTGGCCTGCAGCACGTCTATCTTCTTTTCAATCTGCTTGGTCAGCATGATGGCCATCTCTTCATTGCAGAAACAGGTGATGGTGTACTTGTGTACGCCCGGCGTGCTGCTTGCGCACACGTTCAGACTTTCTATATTCACTTGTCTGCGTGTGAAAACCGCCGTAATCTGATTCAGAATACCGGCAAAGTTCTCACTGTAGATGATCATCGTGTACATGTTCTTGCCTTCGGGGCAGTCCAGGCTTCCGCAGTTGCCGCAGAGGTTGCAGTCGCCGCATTCACCGCCGGCATTTTTGGTATATTTCGTTTCCATCTTCTTCTTACTACTTTACTTCCAACAACATCTCGTCAATATTAGAACCGGGCGGTATCATGGGCAGCACATCGTCCTCGGCCTTAACCGCACATTGCAGCAGGTACGGGCCTTCCGTAGAAAGCATTTCCTGGATGGCGTCCTCCAGATCGGCACGCTCCACCACCGTGCGGCAGGGGATGCGATAGCCGCGGGCGATAAGCTCAAAATCGGGATTGACCATAGGCGTGAACGAATAGCGCTTGTTGTAGAACATATACTGCCACTGGCGCACATTGCCCAAATAGTCATTGTTCAGCAGGATGATCTTGACCGGCGCCTGCTGTTCCATGATGGTTCCCAGCTCCTGGATGGTCATCTGCAAACCGCCGTCGCCGCAGAACATGCAGACGGTACGGTCGGGCGCACCGAATGTGGCTCCCATGGCGGCAGGCAGGCCGAATCCCATTGTTCCGCATCCGCCACTGGTCACGATTGAACGGTTCTGCGAATATTTGAAATAGCGGCAGGCAAACATCTGGTTCTGGCCCACGTCTGTCACAAGGATGGCCTTGTGCTGGGTGGCCTCGCTTACCTTTCTCACCACCTCACCCATGAGCAACGGACCTTCTGTGGGATAAATGGCAGGGTGGATAACCTTGTTGTCTTCCTTCTCCGCATAAGGTTTGAATCCGTCAATCCACGCCTGATGCGTGGTCTTGTCCAACAAACGCGTTACGGCAGGCAGTGTCTGCTTGCAGTCGCCCACCACAGCCAAATTCACCCTTACGTTCTTGTTGATTTCGCTGGGGTCAATGTCGAAATGGATGATTTTCGCCTGCTTGGCATAAGTGTTGAGGTTGCCGGTAACACGGTCATCGAAACGCATTCCAATGGCAATAAGCAGGTCGCACTGGTTGGTCATCATGTTGGGACCCAGGTTTCCGTGCATTCCCAGCATACCCATATTCAGGGGATGGTCAGAGGGAAGGGCGGAAAGTCCAAGCAGCGTGCGGGCTGCCGGCAGCTGGGCTTTCTCCAGGAACTCGCGCAGTTCTTCCTGCGCATTGCCCAGTTCCACACCTTGTCCCACCAGCACGAATGGCTTCACACTGTTGTTGATCAGGCGTGCGGCCTTTTCAATCACACTG
>JAZRCV010000064.1:0-4171 GCA_045659925.1 Faecousia sp. | reverse complement strand
CGGGAGGAAGCCCACAACGCCATGTTCCGGGAGGCCTTCAACAAGGTACAAAACACCGGCTCCAACCGGGATTTTGGCACCACCAAAGCGGCAAAAATGTATTTCAGCCTGTCAGAGCCCAGCCCCAAAGGGGACGGCTTTCCCAAAAAAGAGGTCAACCCGCCCGCATTCCAGTAAATTTTCGCACAGGGGACAGTTCATGCGTAGTAACTGTCCCCTGTGCTGTTTTTTGCGGGCTTTCGCCTTTTGTTTTGCCAAAAGCCCGCTATATTGCGCGTAGGGACACCCCTCCGGGGTGTCCGGCAGGAAATGTTGCGTTTATAAGGAGGTTTTCGGTGAAATCGCAATCTTTTGCGGGCGGATGATATCCGCCCCTACGATCAGGCCTGATAATCTATGCGCAAAAATTGCAATATGAACGCGCACAGAGGACGGTTCTGTTTATTTCCCTGGGCTTTTCCTAAAATTGATGAAACAATCCTTGCGGTTCCTGGGAGGATGTATTATACTTGTTCTTGTTGAAAAATGACATTCGGATAGAATACGGACAGAAACCCCCTGTCCCGATACAGAAAGAGGAAGCTCTATGCATGGACTTGGTACCATCATCAACACCGTCGCCATTATTTTAGGCGGCATTTTCGGCAAGCTGTTTGGCCGATGGCTGAAGGAACGGCATCAGGATAGCCTGATGAAAGCCTGCGGCATCAGCGTCATATTCCTGGCCATCGCCGGGGTCATGGAGGGGATGCTCTCCATTCAGGACGGCGATATCGTCAGCGGGCAGACGCTGATGATGGTGCTGTCTCTGGCGCTGGGTGCGCTGATTGGCGAGATCATCAATTTTGAGGGCTATTTTGAGCGCTTCGGCGAATGGCTCAAGATCAAGAGCGGCAATGCCAGGGATAAAGGCTTTGTCAATGCCTTCGTCACCGCCTCCTTCACCGTGAGCATCGGCGCCATGGCCATCGTGGGCGCCATCCGGGACGGCATTTTCGGAGATTACTCCATTTTAGTCACCAAATCCATTCTGGACTTTGTCATCATCATGGTCATGACCGGATCCATGGGCAAGGGCTGCGCCTTCTCCGCCATTCCTGTGCTGATCTTAGAGGGCAGCATGACCCTGATGGCCCGCTTCCTCCAGCCCATCATGACGGATGCCGCCATGGCAAACCTGTCTCTGGTGGGCTCGATCCTGATTTTCTGCGTGGGCCTGAATCTGGTGTTCGGCAAAAAGATCCGGGTGGCAAACCTGCTGCCCGCCCTGGTTCTGGCAGTGGCAGCGGCATTTCTGCCCTTCAATCTTTCCTAAAACTTACCTATTTGGACGTAGGGAACGGCCTATGTGCCGTTCCTGCAGATGAATCTTCCGTTTATAGATCATATTTCGGCGAATTCGCCGATACTCCATTATGAACGAAACACCTACCGCCGGAACGGCACATAGGCCGTTCCCTACGCATGCTTATCTCAAGAAAAGAGGTTTACCCATGGAACCCATCATCATCACCGATTTTAATGATCCCGCGCTGGATGCCTTTGCCCGGCTGACCCAGGCCCAGCTCAGAAACCGGCTGGAGCCGGAAAAGGGCATTTTCATTGCCGAAAGCCCCAAGGTCATCCGCCGTGCCCTGGCGGGTGGCTGCCGACCGGTATCCTTTCTCATGGAGCGGCGGCATCTGGAAGGGCAGGGCAAGGAGCTGATCGAAGGCTGCCCCGATGTGCCTGTCTACACCGGCGATCGGGAGGTGCTGGAGCAGCTCACCGGCTATCAGCTCACCCGGGGCATCCTTTGCGCCATGACGCGGCCGAAGCCCCAGGCATTGGAGGCGCTTTGCGCCAATGCCCGCCGGATCGCGGTGCTGGAAGGGGTAGTGGATTCCACCAACATTGGCGCGATTTTCCGCTCCGCTGCCGCCCTTGGGGTGGAGGCGGTGCTGCTCACCACCACCTGCTGCGATCCTCTGTGCCGCCGTGCGGTGCGGGTCAGCATGGGCACGGTGTTTCAGGTGCCCTGGGGCTGGCTGGAGGATTGGCCCGGAGATATGACCCAGCTGCAGCAGCTTGGCTTCCAAACCGCCGCCATGGCCCTGCGGGACGATTCCGTATCTCTGGATGATCCCCGCCTGCAGGAGATTCCCCGCCTGGCCATCGTGCTGGGTGCAGAGGGAGACGGCCTGGCCTCCGAGACCATCGCCGCCTGCGATGTGACGGTGCGGATTCCCATGTCCGCCGGGGTGGATTCCCTAAACGTAGCCGCCGCCTCCGCCGTTGCCTTCTGGCAGCTGAGAGCAAGTAAATAAACCACAGGGGCAGATATTATCTGCCCCTGAATTTCTGCCTTTTTCCGGAAAGCGACAACATTTTTAGGACAAAAAACCTGCCAATTTCTGCAACATAATTTTCCATATGGACGCAGGGGCGATCTGACCTCTCGTAGGGATACCCCTCCGGGGTGTCTGGCAGGAATTGTTGCGTTTTTATCGGAACTATCGGAAATTTCATAATCTTTTCATACAAAAGGGAGCCCCGGGCTGGACGAACCAGCCCGGGGCGAATGTTTTGGGGAAAAAATATTTTGGGGAAAAGAGGATTATTCGATGATCCAGATCTGGGAAGGATCGCTCTTGTTGGGCAGGATATGAACGGTGTCAGAACCTTCTACCTGCTCAGCGCCCGCCATACCAAAGTCGTCTTCGATAATGGCTGCCAGTGCGCCGGTGTCGGTCAGGCAGATGCCTTCGGCCTTCTCGGCAGTCCAGCCGATGGTACGCAGATCGACATAGACTTCCTTCTCAGCGTAGTTCATGATGCTGGACAGTTCCTCGGCGGAGGCGGTGTATTCCAGTTCCTTGCCGCCATAGGTCAGTCCGGTGATATCGGTAGCCTTGCTGAGATCTACCTTGTAGATCACATTGCGCATGGAGCCATCGGCCAGCTTGCCCTGTTCCACTACCAAGAGGGTATTGTCATCGATTGCGAAGGCATCACCCAGCTTGCAGTTCTTGGGGGAGGAGTATTCGCTGACGGATACGGGGAATGCATACATCTTGGTAGCGCCGGTTTCGGGATCCAGCTCCAGAATGCGGATGAAGGTGGCAGTCTTCTGGGTCTTGCCATCGATGTTCATAACGCTCTGCAGCACGGCAAATACCTTGCCGGAGGGGGAGATGCTCAGGCTTTCAAAGCCACGGTTAGCAATACGGTACTTCAGGATCTCGGGCAGGCCGTCGCCGGGCTTGTACATCTTGATCAGAGTGCCGTCGGGGCTGAACTTGCCGATGAAGGGGCCGTATTCGTCGCCCAGCCAGAAGTTGCCTTCCTTGTCCAGTGCAATGCCTTCGGGATCGAAGCCATCGGGATCATAGGTCAGCTCGTTGCCGTAAATATCCACAGCGATTTCGCCAGTGGCGCCGGTTTCACCAGCGGGCAGGGGCAGACCCTTCAGGGGGGTGCCGTCTGCCTTCTTCAGGGTGATGGCCTCTTCAACCATAGCCTTGCCATCCTTCAGGGTGATCAAGCCGATCACGGGGGAGAAATCAGGGGCAGGGAATACCTTGGTGTTCTCCACTTCGTTGCCGTCCTTGTCGGTGAGATCCAGGCTGGGGCCACGGTCAGAAGCGCCGTAGAACTGCATGTTGCCATCTTCGTCATAGCCCTTGAAGGTGATGGCAGAGCCAAAGCCGGTCTTGAAGCCATCGGCAAATTCGGTACCCTCACCGCCGGGGAAGGCGGTGTACAGGTCCTTTGCTACTGCAACGGGGTAGATGCTGACGGTTGTTTCGTCTTCCAGATAGCGCATGATGATGGCTGCGATCTGTTCGCGGGTTGCAACGGCTTCGGGAGCCAGGTAGGCAACGCCGTTCTTGGATGCGCCGGTGATGATGCCGTTGGAGGTTGCCCAGATCATTGCATCCACTGCGTATGCTCTGACGGAACCAGCATCGGGGAATACGCTCAGGTTGCCCACGAAAACGGGTTCGCCTGCATAGCGGTACAGGATGGTTGCGATCTGCTCGCGGGTGATGAGACCTGCGGGATCGAACTTGCCGTCGCCGATGCCGTTGACGATTTCGTTGGCAGCTGCCCATTCGATAGCGTCGGAGAACCACTGGTCGTCTGCAACGTCGGTGAAGACACCCTTGAATTCTACTTCAGGTGCGCCTGC
>JAZRCV010000063.1:0-5135 GCA_045659925.1 Faecousia sp. | reverse complement strand
CAGCGGCTGCTTCATAGAGGCGATACCACAGGTGATGACTTAGAAAAGCGCATCGCCACCGCCCGCTGGGAATATACCCAGGCCCCCAAATATGATTACATCGTGGTCAATGACCGCGTGGAAAACTGTGCGGATGAGATTATGGCCATTCTCGCCGCCGATAAATGCAAGGCCGAATATCGCAAGGAATTACTTAAGGAGGACGATTAATATGCTTTACCCCCCGATGTCTGATTTGCTGGAACATGTAGATAGCCGTTACCTGCTGGTGAACCTGGTGGCACGCCGTGCCCGTCAGATCGCCATTGAGGCAGAAGAATTTCAGCAGCCCCTGACGGAAAAGCCCGTCACCCTGGCCATCCGCGAAGTGGCTGAGGGCAAGCTGACCGCAGAGGTAAAGGAGTCCTATTTCGCATAAGATACAAGCATGGAGAGGAGGCGGCCCCTTGATCGCAGAGGTTGCTGTGGCAGCGGCGATTTATGCCATTGACAAGCCCTACAGCTACCGCATTCCCGATGGGATGGAGCTGCATCCCGGTATGCGGGTGAGACTGCCCTTCGGCAGCGGCAATCGCCGCACGGAGGGTGTGCTGCTTCGCATCCGGGAAGGGGAGGAAGCCGGCCTCAAGTGTGTTGATGCGCCTTTGGATGACAGCCCTTTGCTGTCTGAGCGGATGCTGCATCTGGCGGCATTTATGCGGGAACGGTATTTTTGCACCTTTTACGATGCTATCCGTGCAATTCTGCCAGCGGGTCTGTGGTATTCTCAGCAGCAGTCCATCCGTTTGGCAGAGCCTTTTCCCGAGGATTGGGCCTTAATGACCCGGCGCAAGCCGGAGGCGCAAAAGCTTTTGCAGGTGCTTTTGGATCTTGGCGGTACCGCCCAGGAGAAAACCCTGCGGGAGCTGCTCCCGGAAGAACTGCCCTTTGAAGAATGCATCCGCTACCTTTCTGGCAAGAAGCTTTTGAAAAGTGATGCTTCTCTGAAACGCCGGGTCAAGGACCGGGTGGATCAGTTCGTGCGTCTTGAGACCTCCTCCGAAGAGGCAATGGCTTATGCACAGCAGCGCAGAAAAGCAGCACCGCTGCAGTATGCGGTGCTGGAATTGCTGTGCGCCATGGGAAGCGGCTGCGCCAAGGATATCTGCTATTTTACCGGCGCTTCCATGTCCACCCTGCGAAGGCTGGAAAAACTGGGCTTTTTGTCCTTTTTTGCCTGCGAGGTGCTTCGCAGACCCAAAATCCGGCCTGCGGAAAAGGAAAGCAAATTGACCCTGACACAGGGACAAAATGAAGTTTTCTTAGGCATTTCCGAACAAATGGAAGGGGAAACACCCGGTGTGGCGCTGCTCTACGGCGTCACCGGCAGCGGTAAGACCGCAGTGTATATCCGTCTGATCGAGCAGTGCTTGCTTGCAGGAAAGCAGGCAATTCTGCTGGTGCCGGGGATCGCCCTGACGCCCCAGCTTCTTGGGAAAATGGCGGCGCATTTTGGCGACCGGGTTGCAGTACTTCACAGCAGCCTTGGCCTTGCGGAACGCTATGACGAATGGAAGCGCGTCCGCACGGGAAAGGCGCAGCTTGTGGTGGGTACCCGCTCGGCGGTGTTTGCCCCCACGCCTAATCTTGGCCTCGTCATTGTGGACGAGGAGCATGAGCATACCTATAAATCTGAAAATACACCCTACTATCATGCCCGTGAGGTGGCCATCTACCGGGGTGCGAGAGAGGGTGCCCTTGTGGTACTCGGCTCTGCGACACCGTCGGTGGAATCCATGTACCGGGCAAAGCAGGGAATTTATACCCTTTACCGGCTGCCCCAACGCTTCAACGGCGCTGCACTGCCCCAGGTGGTGATTGCGGACATGAAGCAGGAGATCCGTGCCGGTAACGGCAGCGCCATCAGCCGGGAACTGCTTTCCCGGATGGTCAAGGGACACCAAGAGGGGAAAAAGACCATCTTGTTCCTGAACCGCAGAGGCAGCAGCCGCATGGCAGTGTGCGTGGAGTGCGGCTTTGTGCCCCAGTGTCCCCGATGCAGTGTGCATCTGACCTATCACGGCGCCAATCGCCGCAGAATGTGCCACTATTGCGGCTACTCAGAGCCTGCGGAGGAGCGCTGCCCGGAATGCGACAGCCGGATGAAGTATGTGGGCTTCGGTACCCAGCGGGTGGTGCAGGAATTGAGCCAGCAGGCCCCGGAACTGGCTGCCCTTCGGATGGATGCGGACACCATATCCGCAGCCAATCCCCATGAGGTCATCCTCAGCCGCTTTGAAAAAGAACCAATTTCCGTGCTTGTCGGCACTCAGATGGTAACCAAGGGTCTGAATTTTGAGACAGTCACCTTAGTTGGTGTGCTGGATGCGGATGCGGCATTGTATGTGGATCATTTCCGTGCCGCAGAGACGGCCTTTTCCATGATGACCCAGGTCATTGGTCGGGCGGGACGATTCAGCCTGCCCGGTACGGCGGTCATTCAGACCATGACGCCGGAAAATACCGTAATCCTGCAGGCAGCCCGGCAGGATTATGACGGATTTTATG
Organism: Faecousia sp.; assembly: GCA_045659925.1. Taxonomy (GTDB): domain Bacteria; phylum Bacillota; class Clostridia; order Oscillospirales; family Oscillospiraceae; genus SVMC01. Next base: position 2,588 of record JAZRCV010000063.1, on the reverse strand, counting down.
AAAAAGAGATCGAACTCAGAAGAATCCGGAATTGTCCACCCTTCTGTGATCTCATTACCATCACCTTTTCCGGGCAACTGGAGCAGCAGGTGGTGGAAAGCGCCTGCACCCTGCGGGATGCTTTTGCGGGCGCACTCAATACGCCGGATTACCGCTCTCTTTCCGTGCGGATCCTTGGTCCGGCCCCGGCCCCGGTAGCCCGGGTGAATAATACCTACCGCTACCGCCTGACGCTGTGCGGTGAAAACAGCCGCCCCCTGCGGGCGCTGACGGCGTACTATCTCAGACAATTTGCGAAGGATAAGCGAAACAAGGGCGTATTTGCCGTTGCGGATGTGAATTCCTACGATTAGTATACGAAAAAGGAAGGATTGCCATGGCACTTAGAAACATTATGACCGAAGAGCAGCCCACCCTGTATAAGGTGTCCCGCCCTGTCACAAAATTTGATCAGAAGCTCCATGACCTGCTGGAAGATATGGCCGAGACCCTGGAAAAGGCAAACGGTGCAGGACTGGCAGCACCTCAGGTGGGCATTCTGCGCCGCGTTTTCCTTGTGGATGTGGGCGACGAGGGTGTGTTTGAAATGATCAACCCGGAAATTCTGGAAACCTCCGGTGAGCAGGATGATCTGGAAGGCTGCCTGAGTGTTCCCGGTAAGTGGGGCATGGTCAAGCGGCCCAACTATGTTCGGGTGCAGGCACAGGATCGCTTTGGCGAATGGTACGAAGTGGAGGCAGAGGGTATGCTGGCTCGCTGCATTCTCCATGAGAATGACCATCTGGACGGCCATCTTTACACCGAAAAAGTCCATAAGTGGATGACCGAGGAAGAGATCGCCGCCATGTATGAAGAAGAGGACGAGGAAGAATGAGAGTTGTATTTATGGGCACGCCGGACATTGCGGCCACCTGCCTTTCCTGCCTGTGCGGCACGCAGCTGCAGCCGGTTGCGGTGTATACCAAGCCGGATATGCCGAAAAACCGCGGCATGAAAATGGCCATGTCTGAGGTCAAAGAGGTTGCTCTGGCACATGAGATCCCCGTATATCAGCCCACCACCTTTAAAGATGATGCGGTATATGAAGAACTCAAGGCACTTAGACCCGATGTGATTGCGGTGGTGGCCTACGGTAAGATCCTGCCTCAGCGGGTACTGGATATTCCTGCCCACGGCTGCATCAACATTCATGCCAGCATTCTGCCCGAACTGCGGGGCGCAGGCCCGGTGCAGTGGGCGATCCTCAACGGAATGAAGGAAACCGGTGTCACCGGTATGTATATGGACGCGGGCATGGATACCGGCGATATCATTGAGATTCGCCGCACTCCCATTGACCCGGAAGAAAATGCCCAGCAGCTTCTGGACCGCCTCGCCGCAATGGGTGGCGAGCTTCTGGTAGAACTGCTCGGCCGTCTTGCCCAGGGAGAGGCTCTGCCCCGTACCCCCCAGGACAGCAGCAAAGCCACCATGGCTCCCATGCTCAGCAAGGCTCTTTGCCCCATTTCCTGGGAGAAGTCTGCCCATGAGATCCACGATCAGATCCGTGGTCTGGACCCCTGGCCTGTGGCAACGGCAATGCTGGATGGCAAGCGCTTTAAGATCTACCGGGCTGTGGAGACGGGCAGGGACAGCACCGCTGTCCCCGGCACCATTCTCGGCCTGACGAAAACCGGCGCTGAGATCGTCTGCGGCGACGGAAAAACCATTGAAATCACCATGTTGCAGGCAGAAGGCGGCAAACGCATGGCGGCACCGGACTATTTCCGGGGCCATCCCCTGCCGGAGCAGGCACAATGACGGCCCGACAGACGGCCCTTACGGCCCTGATCGCCTGCCGCAAGCGAAATGCCTGGTCAGACGGTGTGTTGAAAGAATATATTGCCAGAGATAAGCTGGATCGCCGGGATGCGGCACTGGCCAGCCGCCTTTGCTATGGCGTTCTGCAGAATCAATTGCTGATCGACTTTTATATCAGCTCCTTTTTGAAGGGGAAGCTGCGGGATCTTCAGCCGGTGGTGCTGGATATCCTTCGCCTTGGGGTTTATCAGCTTACCATGATGGATAAGATCCCTCCCTCTGCTGCTGTAAATGAAGCAGTGGAGCAGGGAAAGAAATATGCCAACCGCAGTGCGGCGGGTCTCATCAACGGTGTGCTCCGATCCATCACCCGGGCGCAGCAGCTTCCTGAGCCTGCGGATCTTGCTACCCGCTACAGCCACCCCGCAGAATTGGTGGAACGGCTGCGGGAGAGTGTGGGGGAAGAATTGCTTCCCGCCCTTCTCAAGAGCCACAATGATGCCCCCCGTACCGTCATTCAGGTGAACACCACCAAAATGACCGGCCCGGAGGCGGCAGAACTGCTGCAAAAGCAAGGCGTTGGCTGCGAAAAGCACCCCTGGCTGCCGGATTGCTATTATCTCACCGGCACAGGAAATATCGAGGGTTTGGAAGCCTTCCGGGAAGGCATCGTCTATGTGCAGGACCCGGCGGCAAGACTGGCTGCCATGGCCTCCGGCGTGGAGCCGGGCATGAAGGTGCTGGATTGCTGCGCAGCCCCCGGCGGCAAGAGCTTTGCCGCTGCCATT
>JAZRCV010000062.1:0-2679 GCA_045659925.1 Faecousia sp. | reverse complement strand
GCAGCACCCAGTGCAGCTTTGATCAGGCCCATAGGATTCTCCTTTCGATCTATAAAACATCATGCCGCCTTTTGGCAAAAGGCCAGCGGAGCTTCTACTATATATTATACAGAAAACCTTTAAAAATGATAGTGGTATTTGTAACATTTTGGTTAAGAATATCGAGGTTTTTGTTCTGTTTCGGCGAAATGCATAATTTTTATTCCGCAAAATTGTACATTCCGAAGAGACTTATCCGGATATCACTGCTCCGATTTCACATAGAAGGTCTGCTTCGGGCCGGTGTCCTGCATGAGGGTATCGGGGCTGCGGAAGCGGAAGAGATACAGGAAGGTATCATAGAGATCCCCGGCGCAGCCGCCAACATGGGAGGCCAGAAGAAGGGCAAAGACAAGCTGATCCCATGCATTTTCAAGGAAAAAGATGGGCAGCAAAAACACCGGCAGAAAAACAAGAAAAGGAGCCAGCAAGGAAATCAGAGCAGCTTTGCGATAGACAAAGATATTGGGCACGCCGCAGTAGGCCACGGACAGGGTAATGCCGAAGGTAAGCTTCTGCTTTGTCAGCAGCTTGTAGGCAAGGCCGTGGGTCAACTCATGGAGCACAAGATACAATATCAGGCAGAGCGACAGAAAGCTGCTCCGAAACAGATTGGGAAGCAGATTTTCCTCAGCGAAAAATCCGGTAGGCCGGATGAGAAGAACCGCCGGAACGATGACAGCAACCATGATAAGCAACGCCGCCACATTCATCGCAATGCCAAATTTTACATTCTTTGCATCCACCACCATAGCCGCCCGATAACCTGCGGGAAGCTGCAGCTCATAATTCTTTTTCATGGGATACACCTCGCAAATAATGTTCTACCGCCATCATAGCACACCCACCCCTCCATTGCAAGGGAAGGACATTTTCCTGTTGTGCCCAGGCGGTAATATGATATAATGAGAAAAACCGACAAAGGAGGCGGCGACATGCCAAAATCCGCCAACCAGAAACTCAAGCTGCTGTATCTGATGAAGTTGCTGACGGAGAAATCCGACGAAGCCCATCCCATCTCCATGCAGGAGCTGATTGCCGCGCTGGAAGCCCAGGACATCCATGCCGAACGCAAGAGCATTTACGATGATATGGAAGCCCTGCGGCAGTTTGGTCTGGATGTGGTGAGCAGCCGGAAGGGCTATTACATCGGCCAGCGGGACTTTGAGCTGCCGGAGCTGAAGCTGCTGGTGGACAGTGTGCAGTCCTCCAAATTCATCACCCACCGCAAAACCATGAGCCTCATCAAAAAGATCGAAGGGCTCACCAGCGTCCACGATGCCCGGCTGCTGCAGCGGCAGGTGTATGTGCGCAACCGGGTAAAAAGCATGAACGAGAGCATCTACTACCATGTGGATGAAATCTCTGCCGCCATTTCCGGTGACCGCAGCATCCGCTTCCGCTACTTTGAATACACGGTGCAAAAGGAGCGGCGCTATCGCCGGGATGGGGCCTACTATGAGGTCAGCCCCTTTGCCCTGATGTGGGACGATGAAAACTACTATCTGCTGGCCTGGGATGATGGTGCCGGAATGCTGAAGCACTACCGGGTGGACAAAATGGCGGAAATTTCCCAGACCGACCATCCCCGGCAGGGCAAGGAAGCTTTTGCCGCCGTGGATATGTCCGCCTACTCCCAAAGGGTGTTCGGCATGTTCACCGGACAGGAGGAGACGGTGCGGCTGCGCTTTGTGAGCCGTCTGGCGGGCGCAGTGCTGGACCGATTCGGGCAGGATGTGATCCTGGTGCCGGATGGGGAGGGGCATTTTATCGTCACCGTTCCGGCGGTGGTGAGCCCCCAGTTTTTTGCCTGGGTCTTTGGCTTCGGCACAGAGGTGGAGCTGCTCTCCCCGGCCCATGTGCGCCGCGCCTTGGCGGATCAGGCGCAGGCCATTGCCGCCATGTATAGCGAAGAATAAAGGAATGCCCGGGTGGATGCCTTGCATCCACCCGGGCAATGTTATGTCATGAAATTAGTGGGATTAGTCCTCGTAAGCTGCAGCCTTTTCGTACAGAGCCAGAACTTCTGCGGAGGGAGCCTTGGTGCACTTGGAAACCACCACAGCAGCGATGAGGCCAAGGATGAAGCCGGGGATGATCTCGTAGATGCCGGTCACGAAGATTCCCTTCATGGACAGTGCCAGCCATGCGATATCCACAACTGCGCCCACAACGATGCCTGCCACAGCGCCTTCGAAGTTCAGGCGCTTCCAGAACAGGGACAGCATGATGGTGGGGCCGAAGGCAGCGCCGAAGACGCCCCATGCGTTTTCAACCAGACCCATAATGGTGCCGCTGTTGGGGTTGGAGGCGATGAGAACGGCGATGACGGCGATGGCCAGAACCACGAAACGGCCTGCCCAGGTCATTTCCTTGTCGGAAGCCTTGCCCTTGCGGAGGATGGGCTTATAAACGTCGCTGGCGAAAGCGCTGGCGCTGGCCAGGAGCTGGGAGTCGGCAGTGCTCATAGCAGCAGCCAGAATTGCGGACAGGAGAACACCGCTGATGATGGCGGGGAACATCTTGCGAACCATGGTGATGAATACTACGGAGCTGTCTTCGATCTCGCCCAGCAGCAGATGGCCGATGCAGCCGGAAGCCACGGAGAAGACGAGGATCAGAACGGTCCAAAGTCGGATC
>JAZRCV010000061.1:0-5173 GCA_045659925.1 Faecousia sp. | reverse complement strand
GAGCCTGTGCTGCGGGATCTGAATCTCCATATCAAAAAGGGAGCCTTTGCCGCCTTCACCGGGGAATCCGGCTGCGGCAAAAGCACCGCCCTGAAGCTGCTTTTGCAGCTCTATCCCCTTGATGGGGGTGGAATATTCCTGCAAAAGGAAGACGGAAACAAGATCCCCTTGGATGCCACCTGGCGTGGGCTGTTCGCCTATGTGCCCCAGGGCAATGCCCTGATTTCCGGCACCATCCGTCAGACCCTTGCCTTTTTCGACCCCGGCCTCATGCGCCGGGAGGAAGAAATCTCCAAGGCCCTTGCCGTCGCCTGCGCGGAAGATTTTGTAAACGCCCTTCCCATGGGGCTGGATACGCCCTTGGGGGAAGGGGGCAGCGGCCTGTCCGAAGGGCAGCTGCAGCGACTGTCCATTGCCCGGGCCATCTTGTCCGGCCGACCTGTGCTGCTGCTGGACGAGGCCACCTCCGCTCTGGACACTGAGACGGAAGCCCGGCTCCTTGCCAACCTTCGCGCCATGACCGACCGCACCGTTCTCATCGTCACCCACCGGGAAGCCGCCCTGCAGTGCTGCGATCAGAAGATTTTCTTTGAAAAAACCGCCAGAAAGTGACCTTAATCTGGACAAAAGCTTGAATTCCGATGCCCCGATATGGTATACTTATAAGAACGAGGCAGATCTATGCCCCCGGTATTGAAAAAAACACTGTTTGAACAAAATTTTTGCTGACAGGAGTAACACAATATGAATAACTTTACCTTCTATTCCCCCACCTTCTTTGCCTTCGGCAAGGACACGGAACATGACGCAGGCTGCTATGTCAAGCGTTTCGGCGGCAGCAAGGTGCTGATCCACTACGGCGGCGGCAGCGTGATCCGCTCCGGCCTTCTGGATCGGGTGAAGGCATCCCTGGATCGGGAAGAGATCCCCTACATCCTTCTGGGCGGCGTAAAGCCCAACCCCAGAAGCGGCCTGGTATATGAAGGCAGCGAGCTTTGCAAGAAAGAGGGCATCGACTTCATTCTGGCCGTGGGCGGCGGCAGCACCATCGACTCTGCCAAAGCCATTGCCGCGGGCGTGGTATACGAAGGCGATTTCTGGGACTTCTACAGCGGCAAGCGCATTGAAGAGGCTCTGCCCATCGGCACCGTACTGACCATCGCCGCCGCAGGCAGCGAAGGCAGCCCCGACTCCGTCATCACCTATGAAGACGGCATGTTCAAGCGCGGCGCTTCCGGCGACGCCATCCGTCCCAAGTTCAGCATCCTGAACCCCGCCCTGACCCAGACCCTCAGCCCCTATCAGACCGCCTGCGGTATCACCGACATCATGGCCCATCTGTATGAGCGCTACCTCACCAACACCGCCGATGTGGAAGTCACCGACCGCCTCATCGAAGCCCTGCTTCTGACCATGATCCACGAAGCACCCCGGGTCATTGCCGATCCCAACAACTATGCCGCCCGTGCCAACATCATGTGGGCAGGCATGATGGCCCACAACAATTCCTGCGGCGTTGGCCGCAGCCAGGACTGGACCAGCCACGATGTGGAGCATGAGCTCTCCGCCCTGTATGACTGCGCCCACGGCGCCGGTCTGGCTGTGACCCTGCCCGCCATGTTTACCTATGTCATGAACCACGATGTGATGCGCTTTGCTCAGGTCGCTGTCCGCGTCTGGGGCTGCCAGATGGACTTTGCCCACCCCGAAGTCACCGCAAAGGCAGGTATCGAAGCCCTGAAGAAGTTCCTGTCCTCCATCGGCATGCCTGTCAGCTTTGCCGAGCTGGGCGCAAAGGAAGAAGACATCCCCAAGCTGGTCAATGTGCTGTGCAACGGCAACGGCAGACCCGGCTGGATCGAAGGCTTCGTGAAGCTGAACGAAGAGGATTGCACCAATATCTATCGGCTCATGGTATAAGGTGTCGAAAACCAAGGAGGCACACAAATGAGAAATTTGACCATTCGAAGGGAAAAGAGTGCTGCCGCCTCTTCTGTGCCCATCAGAATCTATATTGAGGATCCCGATCTTGGGGACATCCTCATCAATGGTCTTCCCTGCCGTCAGCTGGGCACTCTGGCCAACGGCGAGAAAACCACCTTCACCATCGAAAACGAGGAGGCAAAGCTCTTTGCCCTCTCCCCCAAGCAGAGCACCGACCAGTGCAGCGAATATCTGACCCTCCCGGAAGGGGAAAGCGACCTCTTCATCCGGGGCCAGAACCACTTCAACCCCCTGGCGGGAAATCCCTTCCAGTTCCAGGGCGCGACAGAGGAAGAGGTGCTGGAATACCGCAAAAAGGGTCAGAAAAAGGGCGTTGCCGCCCTGGTTGGCATCATTGCTGCGGTTGTGGTGCTGCTTGGTTCCCTGCTGGCCTTCTTCTTGCTGCGGGACCCGGGAAACACCAAGGAATTCACCTCTGCCGGGATGACCATCACCCTGACCGAGGACTTTGATCAGGAATTTATGGATGGCTTCACCGCCGCCTACAAGTCCCCGGAGGCAGCCATGTTTGCCATCAAGGAAGAATTCTCCCTGATGGAAGGGGCAGAAAACCTCAGCATCGAAGAATATGTGGACATTTTGTTCCAGAACAACCCCCTCACCGCCGAATCCGTGCTGAACACGGAGGGAGAAATCCCCTGGTTTGAATACACCTACATGGATCCCATGGAGGGACAGACCTACCGTTACTATGTGGCGGTGTATAAGACCGAAGACGCCTTCTGGCTGGTGCAGTTCGCCACCCCAGAGGCCATGGCCGAAGAAATGACCCCGCAATTCCATGCGTGGGCGGAAAGCGTCAGCTTTTCTTGATAACATAAGGAGGACCCTACTATGAAACTGAGAAAAATCGTTGCCCTGATCCTGGCCCTTGCCATGGCACTGACCATGGCTGCCTGCTCCAAGGATTCGGAAAAGACCCCCGCACCCAGCACCGACAAGGAAACTTCTGCCACTGCCGAAACCGACAATGTAACAGAAGAAGATGCTGCCCAGCAGCCTGCAGCTGACGCCGAAGCCCCTGTCCAGCAGGAGCAGGCTCCCATCTCCATTGAGGATGAGGACAAGAACGACAAGGTGGGCTATGTTAACGGCAGCACCTACCGCAACCCCTATTTCGATCTCACCTTTACTGCCCCGGAAAATGCCACCTACTATGATGCCCAGACCCTTCTGGCCATGGCCGGCACCTACAATCTGCCGGAGAGTGAAGATGCTGCCTTTGCAGCCCAGATGGAGCAGGCCGGCGCATATGTCATGATGGTCGTCGACCTCAACGGCGCAGGTGCAAACCTTCTGGTCAAGAAGACCCCCGATGCCTACAAGGGCATCAGCGAAGAGGAACTCTATCTCCTGGCAAAGACCGAAATGGAAGCACAGCTTCTGCAGAATAACCTGAGCGGCGAGATCGCACTGAGAAGCACCACCTTCCTGGGTGAATCCCGCGCTGTTCTGGAAACCACTATGCCCAACGCCGCTATGGTGCAGAAGCAGCTGTATCTGGTACAGGACGACTACACCTGCATCATCACCGCCTCTGCCTCCGAAACGGATACCCTGGATTCCATCATGGCTCTGTTCACCCGCTAACCGCAAAACGGCCGTGTGCAAAATTGCACACGGCCGTAAAAATTAGGATAATCTAAAAAAACGCGAAGGAGTCAAAGCCTCCTTCGCGTTCGTTTTTTTATTCGTTTTCCAGCGCCATGATCTTATCCACTCTGCGCTGATGGCGGCCGCCTTCAAACTCGGTGGTCATAAAGGTGTCCACGATTTCAAGGGCCAGCATTTCGCCCACCACGGCGGCACCCATGGCCAGCACGTTGGCGTCGTTGTGCTGCCGGGTCAGGCGGGCAGACATGAGGTCGGACAGCAGGGCACAGCGGATGCCCTTGACCTTATTGGCACTCATGCTCATGCCGATGCCGGTGGTGCAAAGCACGATGCCTCTGTCGCATTCGCCGGAGGCCACGGCCTTTGCTGCGGGGATGCCAAAGTCGGCATAGTCGCAGCTGTCGGGAGTGTTGGTGCCGAAGTCCACCACGGTATGACCCTGGGCTTCCAGATGCTGATGCACCTTCTGCTTCAGCGTCAGAGCGCCATGGTCACAGGCAAGAGAAATTTTCATAGTATTTCCTCCATAGGATTAATAAAACAAGTGCGGTGTAATATCTAAAAGGCTTGCAGGATTACAACGCGCTTGCCTCTGTGGATGTAGGGGCGACCATTGGTCGCCCGGCAGAAAAAGTTGCGTTTATATCGAAACCATCGGCGAATTCGCAACATTTACGCGGGCGTGCAATGCACGCCCCTACATTCACAAACGAAAGTTCGCTGCAGATCTATTGGATTACACAAGGGGCTGCTGCTTGATTTTGGCGAAGCGGCGGGGATATTTTGCGGAGGTGGGGCGGACCTTTTCGATCACCACCACCCGGTGCATCGCGTCCCCGATGGGGTATTCCGCGATTTCCCGGAGCTTTCCGCCCAGAAGACGGATGGCGGCCTTTGCCTCTTCTGCCTCATCCGAGGCGGCGGCTCCCTTCATGGCGAGGAAGAAGCCCCCCACCTTCACGAAGGGCAGGCACAGCTCGCACAGCATATTGAGCCTTGCCACTGCCCGGGATACGGCAAAGTCATACCCCTCCCGGCGGCTTTCGATCAGCTCTTCCGCCCGGCCTGTCAGGCACTGGGCCGAAAGTCCCAGCTCCGGCAGCAGCTCCTGCTCCAGCCAGTTCATCCGCTTGGCGGTGGCATCCAGCAGGGTCAGCTCCATGGTAGGCTCCGCGATCTTCAAAGGCACCCCGGGAAAGCCTGCGCCGCAGCCCACATCGATGACCCGTTTTCCCTTGAAATCCCGGATCTTCGTCAGCGCGACGCAGTCGGCAAAGTGGAGCAGGGCCACATCCTTCGGCTCCGTGATGGCGGTGAGGTTCATCACCGCATTTTTCTCCACCAAAAGGGTGCCGTAGCGGCAGAAATTGTCGGTCTGTGCTTCCGTGAGGGAGATGCCCAGGGGGTTCAGGCCCTCAAGCAGTGCTTGCTTCATAATGTCTCCTTGCAACGGCCGGGCAGGGGGTACTGCCCGGCCGCCCCATTGATTACTTTTTCCGGGCGAGGGCTGCCCTTGCCCTGGGGCAGGTGGTCTCCGCGGGGGGGGCGGAGGGGG
>JAZRCV010000060.1:0-7051 GCA_045659925.1 Faecousia sp. | reverse complement strand
AAGATTTTAAGTTTCATACCGTTACCTCCTTTTATATTTGTAGTTTATCACACAATGTGAAAAAAGTAAATATTTTTCATAATTGGTGTGTCCTATATTGACAGCAGAGGGAATTGTTTTGGGCGTTGGCGCCAACATGTTCAAAATCGCCGGTCCGGTGATTGTCTATGGCGTATCTGCATCCGTAGTTTATGGCTTAATTTATTGGATATATACGATTTTGTAATGTAGGGGCGGCAATCTGCCGCCCGAAAAATACCGGATAATGAAAACGGGCGGCAAATTGCCGCCCCTACATTTTACATATTCTCAAAATCCGGCATATCGTATGCGGTGTCCAATTTGATGGGGTTGTTTTCGATATATTCCCACACCGCACGATACCCCTGATCGTTTCGTATCACTCGGTCTATGAATGATTTTTGCCAAATGGACTGCCCAATTTGCATGGAAACCCACCGTTTCATATGTCCAACCACCGTCGATACCGTAGGGGCGGCAACCTGCCGCCCGTCCTCGTCGGTGTTGATGGACAGGATCATATGGATATGGTCAGGCATAACGCAATATTTATCCACAGAAACAGCAGGATAATGTTCCGGAATTTGTAGAATTGCCGTTTCTACGACAGCGCCGATTTTTGAGAGGTTCGGGCGGCAGGTTGCCGCCCCTACGTTCCAGAGAATTGGTTTTCTGTCATTTATGCAGACCGTGATGAAATACGCCCCGGGCGTGGAATAATCGTAGTCTTCAATGCGGACCGATTTTCGTTTGGGAAGGTCGTTCATATCGTTACTCCCTATCTATAAATTAATTTGTCTGCGAGATATGACAGGGCATCACTCTCCGAAGGAAAACCGACGCAATTATAGTCTTTTCCTCGTTCGCGGAAAAAGACCTCATATCGAAAATGGTTATTAAGCATATAGAATCCATCCTGCGTGGAGTTTTCAAAATGAACGAGATTGGTTGAGATATTATGCTCAATAAGCAACGCATGAAAGGCAGCTTTTGTCATATTGATAATTCTCCCTCGCTTAATTTGTAGCTACATATTCTTAAAACTCGGTATCTCATCTGCTGTATCTATTTTTTTGGGATGGTTTTCGATGTAGTCATGTGCAGCCTGATATTCTTTTTCGTTTCGTATTTTCCGCCCAAAGAACAAGGCCTGCCAAATGTGACGATCGAATGTCATCGCAACCGCATTCATGATAAAACTGACCGCCTCCGATAGTTTTGTAGGGGTATCATACCGTTCGTCCTTACCGGGATGGATTGACAGGATCATATGGACATGGTCCGGCATAATACAATACCGGTCAACGGTGATCCTGCGGAAATTTTCGTGGATCAGGGGGATGACCGATGCAACAACACTACCAATTTGAGACAGCGGCGGGAAGTCTGTTGCAGTCGCTTCGTCCCATAGAAGCGGTTCGTGTTCGTCGGTACAGAATGTAATGAAATATCTCCCCGGCCTGGAGTAGTTAAAGCCTTTATTGCGGACTTTGTGTTTTCTGAGATGAACTTTATATGTATAGGTTTGAAATCCTTCTGCCCAGCAGGTGAAATTCAAACACTGAGGTTCCCTGAAACGAAAGACCCTGCGGATTCTGAATGCATTGGGACGAAGGGAAAATCCGGGCTGTGTTTTTAAGTGCGCAAGCGTAGCTTGGGCTTTTTCTTTTGACTCGTATATGCCAATGTCAAACCAATGAAAATGCTCCGGTTGGCGCGTAATAAAGAAATGCGTCAGTCTGTAATAAAACATATGCTTCCTCCATTTTCTATACGAGTTGACAACTTCCCCGAAGGAGAAACATCACGATGGAAGATTTCCGATAAGGGAAGAGGCACACTCCTTTGAGGAATATGCCTCATTGCAATCATTCTGCGATTGTGCGGGCGACATGTACGCCGCTGGCGGATGCGTGGGAGAGGGAGTGGGTAATGCCGCTGCCATCACCGATAATAAACAAACCGGGATAGCGGGATTCCAGGCGGGAATCCACTTCTACTTCCATATTGTAGAACTTAACCTCCACGCCGTAGAGGAGGGTATCGTCATTGGCGGTACCGGGAGCAACCTTGTCCAGGGCATAGATCATTTCAATGATGCCGTCCAGAATGCGCTTGGGCAGCACCAGACTCAGATCACCGGGGGTTGCGTTCAAGGTAGGCGTGATGAAGGCTTCTTCGATACGGCTGGGGGTAGAGCGGCGGCCACGGATCAGATCGCCAAAACGCTGTACGATGACACCACCGCCCAGCATATTGCTCAGTCGGGCAATGGACTCGCCGTAACCGTTGGAATCCTTGAAGGGTTCGGAGAAATGCTTGGCTACCAGTAACGCAAAATTGGTGTTCTCGGTCTGCTTGGCGGGATCTTCGTAGCTGTGACCGTTGACGGTGATGATGCCGTTGGTGTTTTCGTTGACAACAGCACCCTTGGGGTTCATGCAGAATGTGCGCACCTTGTCGCCGTACTTTTCGGTACGGTAAACGATCTTGCTTTCATAAAGCTCGTCGGTCAGGTGGGCAAATACTTCCGCAGGCAGCTCTACGCGGACACCAATATCTACGCGATTCGACTTGGTGGGAATCGCCAGATCCCGGCATACGGTCTCCATCCACTTGCTGCCGCTGCGTCCTACAGAGATAATGCATTTTTCGCAGCCATAGGAGCCGTCCTTGCAGATGATATCGTAGCCATTTTCCAGCGCATTCACAGACAAAACCGGCGTGTCAAAGAAAAATGTAACCTTTTCCTTCAGATAGTTATACATGTTTTCCAGAACAACATAGTTGATGTCTGTGCCCAAATGCCGCACGGAAGCATCCAGCAGGTGCAGATCATGCTGGATGCACTCGGTTTTGAAGCGGGTACCGGCGGTGGAGTAAAGCTTTGTTCCTTCGCCGCCGTATTTCAGGTTGATCTCATCAATATAGCGCATCAGCTCCAAAGCCTGCTTTTTGCCGATGTATTCGTATAAGGTGCCGCCGAAGTCGTTCGTAATGTTGTATTTTCCGTCAGAGAATGCGCCTGCGCCACCGAAACCGCTCATAATAGAGCAGCTTTTGCAGCCGATACAAGCCTTGATCTTATTGCCGTCAATGGGGCAGTGCCGCTTGCTTAACGCGTGGCCTGCTTCGAAAACAGCAACCTTCAGTTCCGGTTTGTGCTGCATCAATTCATAGGCAGCAAAAATACCGCCAGGGCCGGCACCAATAATGATTACATCGAATTTCATGTGTATTCCTCCAGTGTTTACATCATTATTGCCAAGAAGCTCTTGAATGGAAATATCCAAAACTTCAGATATCTTTAGCAACATCTGGACATCGGGCAGCGAAGAACCTTTTTCCCATTTGGAAACCGTTTGCCGAACAACATGAAGCTTCAATGCAAAATCCTCTTGAGAAAAACCCTTTGCTTTTCTGTATTTTTTCACATTGTATTGAAACATAGGTCTGCTCTCCCTTTTGTGTCCATGCTATATTATATTGGAGCTTTACCAAAGTGCAAGCAACTGTTTTTAACATTTTGCCAGCATCTTACTATATCATACCACACATTTTGTGAATAATCAAAACAAATGCATCCCGAGTTAGCACAAGGGGGAAAGTTTGTTCCAGCGAAAAAGGCTTGACCGATTGGCCAAGCCTCAATTTATGGGATCCTTGTTATATGAGATGGCTATTTCCTGTCTCAGCGGATTCGTTTGATTTGTTTTTTGAAGAGTCCGTGGTGGTTGCAGTACCAATAGAGGATCCCGGTGCCGCGAAGCTGCAGGCGGGTTTCGGCGTTGCCTTCGGGGTAGAGCTTCACCAGCTGGATCCGGTCGGTGGTGACGAAGGCAAGGAAGGAAATATAGTGCTGCTTCGTCATGGGATGGGGGATGGTGATGAAGTGCTCATCCTCTACCGGCTCGATGAGGGTATTGTGGGGATCGTCCGCCTCCTCTGCCTCCAGGGGCGGCAGGGTGAGGCCACAGCAGCCGATCAAGGAATCCCCGATGCCGTGGATCACATTTTCGCAGACAGGACAGACATAGAACTTGGAGCGTAGGAGATTGGCGGAAATATTTTTGTTGGTGATATATTCCCCATTCATCAGTTCGATTACGGAGATATTCAGCGCCTGAGCCAGAGGCTGCAGTAGGGAAATGTCCGGCAGGCCCCGGGCGGTTTCCCATTTGGAGACGGTCTTGCTGCTGACGCCGATGCGCTCAGCCAGTTCCGCCTGGGTCAGATTCTGCCGTTCCCGATGCTGCCGAATAGCGCTGCCTGTAACATAGGTGTCCATATGCAACACCTCCTATCTGATGAAAGCTTATCACGAAAAAGGGGAGCGCGCAACCTATGCATCGCAGACATGGGGCGATGCTGCGGCAATATGAAGGAGCAGCCATGGATCGCTGCTCCTTCTTGTATTACTTTACTACCTTTTGCAAAATACCGATGCTTTCCGTCATGGAATGGCGGAGTTTTTGCTTTTCTTCCGGACTGATGGACTGATCCAGCAGGGCGCAGATGCTGTCATAGAAATCTGTGAGCATTTCGCGAACCAACTGCAGGCCGGATGCTGTGAGTTGAATATGCACATAGTTCCGGTTTGTGTCATCTGTATACCGTTCCAAAAGGCCGCTCTCCACCAGGGGTGCCACAGCACGGGTGGCCTGCTCCTTTGAGGAAGAAATATAGGAGGCCGCCTCCTTCATGGTCAGGGAATCCTTCTGCAGCAAAGCCATAATCAGCGTAAGCTGCGACCGGGTATAGGGATATTTCTCCTTATCCCAGCAGGCAAAGGTCAGCTTCTGGATCATCGGCATTAGCCGGAACAGGGAAAAGTCTCTTTCTTCATCGGAAATACGCATGGTTCTCTCCGCCTCTCTTTCCTTGCACATCATACATCCGATTTGTAAAAAAATCAATACCCAAACACGAGAACAGTATTCTTTTATCAACTGTTGACAAAGAGACAATGTCTTGGTATAATTATACCATATTATACTATGGAAGTGGAGGAAAAATTATGGATCACAGCCAAATTCAATTCATTGATCTGGCGCTCATTGTAGCTTATCTGCTGGGAATGCTGCTGATCGGCGTTTTCACGGTCAAACGCATCAAGAATACGGAGGACTACTATGTAGCAGGCCGTTCTTTCGGCCCGGTTGTGCTAATGGCAACGGTTTGCGCCACCATCATCGGCGGCAGCTCCATGATGGGCCGTGCAGGTCTTGGCTATACCAATGGCATCGAGTGCCTGATGACCGCCCTGCCTTATATGATTGGCATGTTCCTGTTCTCCGCTTATGCAGGACGAATTTATGATGTGGGCTACCACCACAATATTTCTTCCATTCCGGAGCTGTTTGGGTTCCGCTTTGGCAAGAGTGCCAAGATCGTTTCTGCTATCATGGTCGCGCTGGCTATGATGGGCACGGTTGCCTCTCAGGTCACCGCCACCGCCACCATCATCAAGCTGCTTGGCTCTCAGTACGGCATTTCCTATGAGCTGGGTGCTTTGATTGCCACCTGCATTTTCCTCCTTTATACCGGCGCTGGCGGCCTGTTCGGCGTGGTATACACGGATGTGGTTCAGTTCTTCATGCTGGTCATCTTCGTCTATCTGCTGGTTCCCGTTTCCAGTATTACCTCCATCGGCGGTCTGGGTGCATTCCTTTCCAATGTGGACACCAGCTATCTGATCCCCAAGGTGGATGGCAAACTTCTGGGCGATATCTTGAGCTATCTGGTTATTACCATCGCGGGTGCAGAAATGTGGCAGCGCGCCTTTGCCGCCAAGAGCCGCAAGGATGCAAAGAGGGGTATGTTCTGGGGTACTGCGGTGTATGCCGTCTGCGTGACCATGATCCTGGTTATGGCGCTGGCAGCCCAGCAGCTGCTTCCCAATGTGGTGGATACATACGGCAGCACCGATGCGGTCATTCCCGCCCTTGCCATCACCACCCTGCCCGCAGGCCTGACGGGTCTGGCACTGGCTGGTATCCTCTCCGTTATGATGAGCACCGCTGACAGCTACCTGCTGGTCTCCATGCAGACGGTGGTCAATGATGTGGTCAAGACCTTCAAGCCCGATATGACGGAAAAGCAGATTCTGGTTCTCTCCCGCATTATGAGTGTGGTACTGGCGCTGGGTGCGCTGGTGATCGCGCTGTATGTCAAGAGCGCCTACACCATCCTCACCACCATCTACAACTTCTACGCAGCTGCAGCGGGCATTCCCGCACTGGCAGCCCTCTACTGGAAGAAAGCCACCAAGCAGGGCATCCTCAGCGCCATGGTGGGCGGCTTTGCAGTTTGCACCATCTGGAAGGCGCTGGGCTCTCCCTTCGGCCTGGGTGCAACCCTCCCCGGCGCACTGACCTGCCTGATCCTTCTGGTTGTGGTCAGCCTGCTGACCTATAAGAAGAGCCCCTCCGTCATGCCGAATGTTTCCAAAGCCTGATGGCTTCGCAGGAAGGCAAAACGCATAAAACCAATAAAGGCGTTGTCCAACCGGACAACCCCTTTGTTATGTGCGTTATAAGCGGATGGTCAAGGCCATTCTTGAGAAGGGAGCCTTAGGCGTTCCTGCGGCAGTGCATCGTAGGGAACGGCCTATGTGCCGTTCCGGCAGGGAATCCTCCGTTGTACAGTTAGCTCTGATGGATTTTGCAACGCTTTGTCTGCGAATGTAGGGCAGGGGCTTGCTCCTGCCGTGCAGGAAATCTGCCGTTTTCGTCGAGGGTTCCGGTAAATTCCTAACCTTTTGCGGGTGACCAATGGTCGCCCCTACATTCCATCGGGTGGTTTTTGCGGTGTATCTGCCTTCATGTAGGGAACGGCCCATGTGCTGTCCCAGCAGGAAATGGTGCATTTATATTGAGGCTTCCGGAGAAATCGCAACCTTTTCGGTAGGAATGCTTATAGGAAAGCCATAATAGACGACAAAAGCCCCCCGGGAATGCCGGGGGGCCTCTGCTGGCCTTTTGTGTGAAGGGGGGTTCAAAAACAGCACAAGGGCAGAAATTCAGAAAAG
>JAZRCV010000059.1:0-7034 GCA_045659925.1 Faecousia sp. | reverse complement strand
CGGATTTTCGTGGTTTTATAAACTTGAGGAAATAAGAAATTGTTATTTTTCTCCTTCAGCGATACAATGCAAACCTTGGAACGCGGTACGGTATGTTGATACCGCACTGCGTATTTTTTTGCAGCTTTGCACCACACCCTACCATAAACCAGCGCCTTTTGGCGCTTACATTAGAAAGTGAGGAATGACGATGAAACTGAACGACACCGTTCTCGGTATTGAGTTTGGCTCCACCAGAATCAAGGCCGTCCTTTTGGATCGCGCCCATATGCCCATTGCCAGCGGCAGCTACGAATGGGAGAACCAGCTTGTTGACGGCATCTGGACCTATTCCATGAATACCATCCATACTGGTCTGCAGTCCTGCTATGCTGACCTGCAGCGGGATGTAAAGGAAAAATTCGGCGTAGAGCTGACCACTGTTGGTGCCATCGGCGTATCCGGCATGATGCACGGCTATCTGCCCTTCGATAAGAACGGCAAGCAGCTTGCAGAATTCCGCACCTGGCGTAACACCATCACTGGTGAGGCAGCTGAAAAGCTGACTTCCCTGTTTGACTTCAATGTTCCCCAGCGCTGGAGCATTGCCCACCTTTATCAGGCCATTTTGAATCAGGAAGCTCATGTGGACGACATTGCCCAGCTCACCACCCTGGCTGGTTACATCCACTGGATGCTCACCGGCAAGCATGTCATGGGCGTTGGCGAAGCCTCCGGCATGTTCCCCATCGACAGCGAGAAGATGGATTACGATCAGGCAATGGTTGAGAAGTTCGATGCCGTCTCCGGTCAGAGCTGGAAGCTGCGGGATATCCTCCCCACCGTCCTGTGCGCCGGTGCAAACGGCGGCTGCCTCACCGAAGAAGGTGCCCGTTTCCTGGATCCCTCCGGCACTCTGCAGGCCGGTATTCCTGTTGCCCCCTGTGAAGGCGACGCAGGCACCGGCATGGCTGCCACCAACTCTGTTCGCGTTCGCACCGGCAACGTTTCCGCTGGCACCAGCGACTTTGCTATGCTGGTTACGGATCATGCACTGGGTGTACACCGTGAGATCGACATGGTCACCACTCCCGCAGGTCTGCCCGTTGCCATGGTACACTGCAACAACTGCACCTCTGATATCAATGCATGGGTCGAGCTGCTTTGCCAGTTCGCCGATGCCATCGGCGCTCCCCAGAACAAGGGCGAAGTCTTCACCATGCTGTTCCGCAAGTCTCTGGAAGGCGATCCCGACTGCGGCGGCCTGATCAGCTACAACTATTTCTCTGGCGAAGGTGTCACCGATCTGGATGAAGGTCGTCCCATCTTTGCTCGTATGCCCAACTGCAATTTCAATCTTGCCAACTTCATGCGCACCCATATTCTGTCCGCTCTTGCCACACTGAAGATCGGTCTGGATATCCTGACCAAGGAAGAAAACATTGCAGTAGATAAGCTCTATGGCCACGGCGGCTTCTTCAAGACCCCCGGTGTGGGTCAGCGCATGCTGTCCGCTGCCGTTGGCGCTCCTGTTACCGTCATGGAGACCGCTGGCGAAGGCGGCCCCTACGGCATGGCCCTGCTGGCTGCCTACATGATCTGGGGCGCAGAAGGCGAAGCACTGGAAGACTATCTGGACAACAAGGTATTCAACACCGCAACCTCCTCCACTCTGATGGCAGAGGAGAGCGATATTGTCGGCTTCAATACCTTCCTTGACCGCTATAAGAAAGCACTGCCCATGGAAAAGGCAGCGATTGAGGTGATGTAAATGCTGGAGCTTCTGAAAGAACAGGTTCTGGAAGCCAATCTTCTGCTTCCCAAGTATAATCTCGTCACCTTCACCTGGGGCAATGTTTCCGGCATCGACCGGGAAAGCGGCCTTGTGGTTATCAAGCCCTCCGGCGTCTCCTACGACGGCATGACCGCCGAGGATATGGTTGTGGTCGATCTGGACGGAAATGTCGTAGAAGGCAAGTGGAAGCCCTCCAGCGACACTCCCACCCATGTTGCCCTGTACCGTGCCTTTGAGAACATCGGCGGCGTTGTGCATACCCATTCCCGCTGGGCAACCACCTATGCTCAGGCCGGTATGCCCATCCCTCCCCTTGGTACCACCCATGCTGACTACTTCTACGGCGCCATCCCCTGCACCCGTCCCATGACGGAGGAGGAAATTGCCGGCGAATATGAAAAGGAAACCGGCAAGGTCATCATCGAAGCCTTTGAAGGCAAGTCTGCCGATGGCATTCCCGGCGTTGTGGTCTACAGCCACGGTCCCTTCTCCTGGGGCACCGATCCCATGAACGCAGTACACAATGCCGTGGTCATGGAAGAGATCGCCTTCATGGATTGGCATGCCACCATGATGAATCCCAACCTCGGGGATATGCAGCAGTGCCTGCTGGATAAGCACTACCTCCGCAAGCACGGCAAAAACGCCTACTACGGCCAGAAATAAATAAAAAAGCATCCTCCATCCCGGGAACTTCCCGGCATGGAGGATGTATTATATTATCAAAAATACCTTCTGAAAACGCTAACTAAAACTTTGCAAACCACTTCACAGCTTTACGAAGGCTTCGATATAACGGACCTTCCAATTCCATCTGCGCCTCCTTCAGCTTGTGTCGGATCGGGATGTTCTGGGGGCAATGTTTCTCACATTTGCCGCATTCGATGCAATTGGAGGCAGCAGTAGAGTTTTTCCGCAACATGGTACAGATCACATAGTCCACAAACGACCAGAATTTCCCTTCCTGATATCGGCGGTTATAGGCTGAAAAGGTTCCGGGAATGTCCACATTTCTCGGGCATGGCATACAATATCCGCACCCCGTACAGCCAACCTTCATTTTAGAATTAATCGCTTTTACCACATCGCGGAGCATTTGCTCATCTTCCGGTCTAAGCTGGTTTGCTTCCGCGGTAGAGGCCGTCTGAACATTATCCCGAACCATCTCATCTGAATTCATGCCGGATAGCACAACCGTGACCTGTGGCTGGTTCCACAGCCAGCGAAAAGCCCATTGTGCAGGAGTATGCTGTATTTTATACTCTGAGAATATTTTCACAGCTTCCTCTGGCAGTCGTTTTACCAATTTACCGCCCCGAAGTGGTTCCATAATCATAACTGGGATTCCCTTGCTGTGTGCGTATTGAAGACCCCGCCGCCCAGCTTGAGAATGCTCGTCCATGTAATTATACTGAATCAGACACAAATCCCAATCATATGCATCCACAAGTTGGCAGAACATCTCCGCGTTTCCGTGATAGGAAAAGCCAACCTGTCTGATAGCGCCGCTGGCCTTCTTCTGAGCAAGCCACTCCAGAATTCCCAGCCCTTTCATTCGCTCCCATGTATCAAGATCCGTGAGCATATGCATCAAATAATAATCCACATGATCCGTACGAAGACGTTTTAACTCTTCAGAAAAAAGCTTTTCCAAACCTTCTCTGCTTTTAACCAAATAGTGCGGAAGTTTGGTTGCAATGTATACCTGATCACGGATGCTGTTTCGCTCCAGAATTTCACCCAGCGCTGCCTCACTACCGGGATAGATGTAGGCAGTGTCAAAGTAGTTGACGCCACTCCGGAAGGCTGTCATGATCTCCGCTTCTGTCTCTTTCATATCAATGCGCCCTGCTTTCATTGGAAAGCGCATACAGCCAAAACCCAAAATTGAAAGTTGATTACCGTATTTATCAGGCCGATATTGGATAGAACCGCCTCCTTAGATCATATTTAACAAAACCAATCTGTCAAAACAAAAATATACACGCCGTGTTCACACAATCACTCGTTGCTCTCGCCTTGTGCCATTGCAATCTTCTCAGGCATAATGGGAAGCTCCCTATGCCACACACCGGTGGCACGATAAATCGCATGAGCAATGGCAGGCGCAGGAGTGTTGATCACGATCTCACCGATGGATTTTGCGCCAAAGGGGCCGGTGGGTTCGTAACTCTGCTCAAATTCCACTTGCAGCTTGCCGAAATCCTGTCGGGTAGGCATTTTGTACTGCATAAAGGAGGATTCTATGGGGCGTCCTCTGTGGTCATAGGTCACATTTTCCATCAGGGTATGACCGATACCCTGAACAATGCCGCCTTCGGTCTGAATTCGTGCCAGTGCGGGATTCACAGGCGTCCCGCAATCCACCACCGCCGTATAATTCAGCACATCCACCTTGCCCGTCAGCTGATCCAGCTCGATCTCAGCCATACCCACCATATATGGCGGCGGAGATACGGGAGAAGAATGGCTTGCGGTGGCCTCCGGCGGCAGAGTGCCGCCAAGCTGGGTCTGATAGCAGATTTCTGCCATGGTAACCGCTTGCCCGGTGCAATGGTTGCGAATTAGCCCATCTTCAAAGATCAGTTCTTCTTCGCCACATTCCATCATCTTTGCCCCAATGGTGCAAAGGCGAGCTTTCAGTGCTTCACAGGCTTTTAGCACCGCAGTACCTGTAACATAGGTAGTAGAAGAGGCATAAGAGCCGGAATCATAGGGGGAGGCATCCGTGTCCGCGCCGAACACCGTCACATCCTCCACCCGGCAATCCATGCACTCTGCCACCATCTGCGACAAAATGGTATCGCAGCCGGTACCCATATCCGCTGCGGCGATGATCAGATGGTAACCGCCATCGTCATTGAGCCGCACTGTGGCAGAACCCACATCCACATTGGGAATGCAAGAGCCCTGCATGGCAATGGCAACGCCGGAAGCACGCACCTTGCCGCCGCCCATATGCCGCACCGGATATTTTTTCTCCCATTCAAAGAGTTCTCGGCAGCGGGCCATGCACCGATCCAGCGCACAGCTGTTTGCAACTTCGTTGTGATAGGAGGGCATGGTCATACCCTGCCGTACCATATTTTTCTCCCGCAGCACGGTGGGATCTATTCCAAGCTGTTCTGCCAGTTCATTCACCGTGCTTTCCACAGCGAAAATACCCTGTGTTGCGCCATAGCCACGATAAGCCCCTGCAGACTGTAGATTCGTATAGACCACATCATAGGCAAAACGATGGGCTTCCAAGCCGCCGGTATACAAAGGGATCGACTTTTCCGCCGTCAGGCCAACGGTGGTGGAGCCATGCTCGCCATAGGCACCGGAGTTGGAGAGGGTATAAATGTCAAGTGCGCGAATTCGTCCGTTCCGATCCGCACCAAGGCGCACCCGCACTTCCATCTCATGACGGGGAGAGCCTGCAATCTGGCATTCCTCTCGAGTATAGATGAGCTTAGCGGGTTTTCCTGTCTTCATGGTCACAAATGCCGGATAGACTTCCGAAACGGAGGTCTGCTTTGCGCCAAAACCGCCACCAATGCGGGGTTTTTCCACACGGATACGGCTCTTGGGAATGCCCAATGCCCGGGATAGAATCCGCCGACAGTGGAACACGATCTGGGTGGAGGTGATGACATGAAGTCTGCCATAGGCATCCATGTTTGTGTAAGTACGGAAAGTCTCCATCATGCCCTGCTGGAAAGCCTTGGTATGATAGGTGCGATCCAGCACGATATCGCAATCCTGCATGACCGCATCGATGTCACCTGCCGAGGTCTTCCCAGTGGCGATCAGATTGCGGCGATGATCGCCGCCCATGTCGCAGGGTACAGACCATTCCTCTTCCGGATGCACTAAAATTTTGTTATCCTTCGCTTTGCGGAAATCCAGCAGCGGTTCCAGCACATCGTATTCCACCCGGATTAGCCCCATGGCCCGCTGGGCAGCTTTTTCGTTTTCCGCCGCAATGATCGCTACCACATCTCCGGAGAAACGCACATGGCGATCAATGATCAGCCGGTCATAGGGCGAGGGTTCGGGATAGGTCTGGCCTGCGTTGGAATAGCGGTTTTTCGGTACATCTTCCCAAGTATAGATGTCCACAATTCCGGGGACTTTTTTTGCGGTCTGTGTATCGATCGTGCGAACAATGGCATTGGCGTGAGGGCTTCTAAGCAGTTTGACAATCAGCGCATCCTTCGGCACAAGATCATCGGTATATACCGGCTTGCCGGTGAGAAGCTGCATGGCATCTTTTTTTCTGACGCAGTGCTGAACTGAATGAAATACATTATGCTCCATGTGCTTCTCCCTTCCTGCTATTAAGATATGCCCGAATCCCCCGAAGCTGCCCTTCATAGCCGGTACAGCGGCAGAGATTGCCCGTCAGATATGCCCGGATCTCATCATCGGTGGGGTTAGGATTCTCCCGCAGCAGAGCAATGGTGTTCATCACAAAACCGGGATTGCAGAAGCCACACTGATCTGCACCTTGATCGGCGATAAAGCCGACAAAATCTTCAGCTTCCTCCTGCAGACCTTCCAAGGTTTGAATGCTGCAGCCATCCGCCCGGGCGGTCAGCATCGCGCAGGACAAAATGGGCTTACCATCCATGAGCACGGTGCAAAGGCCGCAGTTGGAGGTTTCGCAGCCCCGTTTCACGCTGTAACAGCTGTGATCTCTCAAAAAATCAAGGAGAATGCAATCCGGATCAATCTGATCCGTGATCCATTTTCCGTTGAGTTCCATTCTTACCAACATCTCAAACACCTCCAAGCCGCAGCATCGCCCGTTGAGTTAACGCTCGTATCAAATGGGTGCGATATGTCGCCCCAGCCCGAAGATTGCTGCCGGTGGGGGCATTTTTTGCCACAAATTCTGCAAAAGCAGCGGCGCTGTCCTCATTGATCCCATTTGAAAGCAATCTCTGCTCATCCCGCAAAATCATAGCTCTGCCCGGTCTTGCGCCAATGACGGCGCGGTATTCTCCATTCATTTCAGACACGGCGCAGGTGATCACAGGAAAATCCGTGCGCTGATTGCGCATGGAGGTATAGATAAAGGTGCCGGGGGTCTTCTTCACAATGACCCGCACCAATAGATCTCTGTCAAACTTCATGGACGAGAATTCCTCCAGGGGAATCACCCCGCCACGGTAAAGCTCGACATAAGTATCCATCGCCAGAAAGACACCCAGGATATCAGAAAATCCAAAACGCCCCCAGATACTCCCGCCAACCGTAGCCATATTGCGGAACT
>JAZRCV010000058.1:0-6484 GCA_045659925.1 Faecousia sp. | reverse complement strand
TTCGATGGCGGGGATGATGCCCTCGAGTCTTGCGAGGGTATAGAAGGCGTCGATGGTCTCTTCGTCGTCCACCACGTCATACTTGACTCTGCCAAGGTCGTGGAGGAAGGCGTGTTCGGGGCCGGAGGAGGGATAGTCCAGACCGCTGGCCACGGAGTATACGGGAGCGGGATCGCCGTTTTCGTCCTTCAGCATGATGCTGTTGAAGCCGTGCATGATGCCCTCTGTGCCGTACTGCAGGCTTGCGGCGTGGTCGCCAAGGGTGGGACCTCTGCCAAGGGGCTCAACGCCGTAGATGTCCACAGGATCGTTCAGGAAGCCTGCAAACATACCCGCTGCATTGGAGCCGCCGCCCACGCAGGCTACGACAGCATCGGGAAGCTCACCGGTCATGCCCAGGAACTGCTCTCTTGCCTCGATGCCCACAACGCTCTGGAATTCACGAACCATCATGGGGAAGGGATGGGGGCCTAACACGGAGCCGATGCAGTAGATGGCATCCTTATATTCCTGGCTGTAGGCATGGAAGGCTGCGTCCACCGCTTCCTTCAGGGTCTGCAGACCGTGGGTAACCTCAACTACGTTGGCACCAAGGATCTTCATGCGTGCCACATTGGGGGCCTGCTTCTGGATGTCAACAGTGCCCATATAGATGTCGCACTCGAGGCCAAAGTAGGCAGCAGCGGTGGCAAGGGCCACGCCGTGCTGACCTGCGCCGGTCTCCGCGATGACCTTCTTCTTGCCCATGTACTTTGCAAGCAGCGCTTCGCCCATGCAGTGGTTGAGCTTGTGAGCGCCGGTGTGGTTCAGGCCTTCGCGCTTGACATAGAGCTGTGCGCCGGTGCCGATCTTGTCGGAAAGGCGCTCTAAATGGGAGATGGGGGTGGGTCTGCCCTGGAATTCCTTGCGGATGCGGCGCAGCTCACTGATGAACTTTCTGGACTTGCAGATGGTGAAGTAAGCGTCAGTGATTTCCTTCATGGCTGCCTGCAGCTCAGGCTCAATGTAGCAGCCGCCGTACTTGCCGAAATAGCCGTTTTCATCGGGATAGTGCTTGAAATAAGTATTAAAATCAACATTGTTCAGTGTCATTGTTATTTCCTCCGAAAAATCGTATTTTTATCGTATTATAATCTGAAACCGCCTTAGTTTCGCCATCGTTTTGTCAGCAGCATAACAGCCTCCTGCAATGAAAGAATTTTTCTCACTGCCGGGGGAGGCCCATATACAAAAACGCCCCCGACAGAACCTTACCATCTGCCAAGGACGAATCGAAACAATCCGCGGTGCCACCTTGCATTCATAGGAGTGACCCTATGCTCTTTATGGGATACCTGCATATCCCCGGCAACTGACGCGTGCCGACACGTTGCAGAATACTCTGTGGGCAGACCCACATTTGACTGCACCCTCCGCGGTCCATTTGACAACTTGTTTCTTACCTGACTTTCAGCAACGCAGGCTCTCTGTGAAGGCATGATTGCCGTTATCTCCGCTTCATCGGTTTAAGCTATGAAATTTTCTATATTATACTCTTGCAGTATACCCTTGTCAATAGCAACAATTCCGGCAAATCGCATAATTTAAGGTTATTCTTATGCACAAAAACACCAAAAGCTCCTCTCCCCTGCTGCGGGAAATATTTTCAGAGCCAAAACCACACCTGGTAGTTGCATTCTCGAAAAAAAGTTGATAAGATAGGTCTATCTATACATACAACTACACGTACAGGAAAGGGATGTCAATGCAACACAGAGAATATGCCCTTGTCATCATGGCAGCCGGCATTGGCGCCCGTTTTGGCGGCGGCGTCAAGCAGCTGAAGTCGGTTGGCCCCAACGGGGAGCTCATCATCGATTATTCGGTTTACGATGCCATCCGGGCTGGGTTTAACAAAATTGTATTCATCATCCGCAAAGACATCGAAGCAGATTTCCGGGAGGTCATCGGCGATCGGATGGAAAAAGCATGCCGCGCTATGGGCGTCACCGTCTGCTATGCTTTTCAGGATCAGAACGATCTGCCCGACGGCTTTGTATGCCCGGAAGACCGTAAAAAGCCCTGGGGCACAGGTCATGCCATTTTGTCCTGCCGAAGTTTCCTCAACTGCCCCTTCGTTGTGGTGAATGCCGATGATTATTACGGCCGCTCCTTCGACCAGATGATCGCCTACCTGAAAAGTCTGCCGGAAAACGCCGAGGGCTGCTACTGCCTGGCGGGCTATCGCCTGTGCAACACCCTGAGTGACTTTGGCGGCGTAACCCGCGGTCTGTGCAAAACTGACGAGCAAAACCACCTGCTTCAGGTGCTGGAAACCCGGAATATTGTAAAAACCAGCTTTGGCGCAGCCGTAAAAACGGAAGCTCAGCTGATCCCGCTGGAAATGCAGGCCTGCATTTCCATGAACATCTGGGGCTTTACGCCGGATCTCTTCCCCCGGCTGGAAGCAGCCTTCCTCCGCTTCCTGGCAAAGCATGCCCAGGAGTCCGGCTCAGAATTTGTCCTGCCCAATATCATCGATGCTATGCTGCAGAGCCGGGAAATCTCGGTGCAGGTGCTGCCCACGGAAGAACGCTGGTTCGGCATGACCTATCGGGAGGATCTTCCCATGGTGCGTGCTGCTTTTGCAGAATTGTCCAGGCAGAACCTCTATCCCCCGAATCTGTTCCGCGAAGATGGCATCGTACCGGAAGGCGCATCTATCTGACAATTTTCCACAATCGAACCCGCAGGCTGTGATCTGCGGGTTCTGTTCACTTGTGACATAAAACGCAAAAGGATTGACTTGAACGATGGACAAAAGCCACCATGAAAAAAAGCCGCGCCGCAAAAGCATTGTAACCGCGGTATTGTCCCTTTTCCTTGCAGCGGTCTTTGTGTTCAGCCTTTGCCAGCTGATTCTTGCCAGCAAAGCCTACCGGGTGGGCAGCGAAAGCTACGATTCCCTTGCCCAGACCGTGGTAGCAAAAAAAGCACAGGAATCTCCGGCCCCTGCCCCGGCGGTTCAGCCCGAACCCCAGGAGCAAATCCCTGCACAGCCCCGGGAACCCCTGCTGGATGTGGATTTTGAGGCGCTGACGGAGATGAATCCCCATACCGTTGCTTGGATCTACAGCGAGAATGAGGAAATCAACTACCCCGTGGTGCAGGGTTTGGATAACGATTACTACATTGACCACCTGTTTGACGGTACGGAAAATAAGAACGGTGCCATTTTCATGGATTACCGGAATTCCCCCCACCTCACCCATCGCAACACCCTGATCTATGGCCACAACATGGGCAACCATACCATGTTTGCCAGTCTGGTCAACTATGCAGACCCGGCATATTACGAGGAAAACCCCGTGCTGATTCTGGAAACCCCGGAGGCCAGCTACTATCTGGAGGTCTTCAGCGGCTATACCACCAAGTCCGTCTCCGAGGCCTATCGGCAGGATCTTGGAGAGGATGAAATCTATCTGGGCTTTCTGAACCGGATCCGGGAATGCTCTGATTTCCCATCCGATGTGGAGGTGGGCGTTGAAGATCGCATCGTCACCCTCTCCACCTGCTCTTATCGCTTCGATAATGCCCGCTATGTGCTTCACTGCAAGCTGGTCTGTGCCTGATTCTTCGGCCGGACAGCTTGCAGTTTTTTATTGGGAAACGCTAATGAAATCGCCTGCGGCATATGGCGGATCTTTTGCCCCAACTGTGCAGTTTGAAGCAAAATCCCTCGCCATTCGCTCTTGTCAATTTCATCAGAGCTTCCCTTAAATTCCGTAGAAATCGAAGATTTTATTATTTACCCTTTACTTTTACATTTTAGTGTGTTAAAATTGTAAATAATGAAATAGGAGGTATTGCTGTGAACAATCGTAACAAGCAAACGAACCCAAATCATGACCTTTACAAGGCAATTCTGCTGCTGGAAAATCCGGAAGATTGCTACCACTTTTTCTGTGATCTGTGCACCATGTCTGAGATGAAGGCCATGGAGCAGCGCTTCGAAGTGGCAAAGCTTCTGAGTGAAGGCAAAATCTATAACGATATCCTTGAGCAGACCGGTGCAAGCTCTGCCACCATCAGCCGCGTCAACCGCAGCTTGAACTATGGCAAGGATTCCTACTGGGGCCTGTTCAAAAAGCTGCAGGAAGCCAAGGAGAGCGAGGAATGAATGCCTATACTTCGTTGGCGGCATCCTATGACCGGCTGACTAACGATGTGGCATATCAGGAAATATGGAGCTTTTTGGAGACGCTGCTGCAGGCAGAAGGAAAGCAGCCGGAGACGGTGCTGGACTTAGCCTGCGGCACCGGCTCCATGTCTGTTATTTTAGCGCAGAAGGGCTATCAGGTCATCGGTGTGGACATGTCGGAAGATATGCTCACAGAGGCCGCCCAGAAGGCTGCAGAGCTGCCTGAGAATCCTCCCTACTTCGTATGCCAGCGAATGGAACGGCTGCGGCTGCCAATGGGCGTGGACTGCGCAGTATGCTGCCTGGACAGCCTGAACTATATCACCGACCCGGAGGCCTGCCGCAAAGCGCTCGCCCGGGTCTATGCCTGCTTGAATCCCGGCGGCATTTTGCTTTTTGACATCAATTCCGAGGAAAAGCTCCGCGGTCTGGATGGGCAGGTATTTTTGGACGAGGATGACGATGTCTACTGCGTCTGGCGGGCAGAATTTGACGAAGCCGAGCGCATCTGCTATTATGGCATTGACCTCTTCCAGCGGCAGGGAAAGCACTGGATCCGCAGCTTTGAGGAGCATCAGGAGTATGCCTATACCACCGAACAGCTGACCCAGTATCTCAGCGAGGCCGGTTTTACCAATGTGAAGCTCTATGGCGACCGACGCATGACGCCCCCGGAAGCAGGGGAACAGAGAATCTTTATTACAGCTTGCAAGGAGTAATATAACTTATGGACCATATCATCCGCGGAATGTCCCGCGACGGTTATGTAAAGGCAGTGGCCATCGTATCCACCGACCTTGTAGAACGGGCAAGACAGATTCATCATACCACCGCCGTGGCAACCGCGGCACTGGGCCGCGCCCTGTCTGCTGCCTCCATGATGGGCAATATGCAGAAAGTGGAAAACGGTTCCATCACCATGCAGTTCAAAGGCGGCGGCCCCCTGGGCACCATTCTGGTGGTGTCCGACGCCCAGGGCAACGTCCGAGGCTATGTGGAGAACCCCTGCATCAGCCTGATGGAAAAATACCCGGGCAAGCTGGATGTGGGCGCAGCAGTGGGCCGGGACGGCAGATTGACCGTGATCCGGGATTTGCAGATGAAGGAACCCTATGTGGGCTGCGTGGAGCTCATCAGCGGCGAAATCGGCGACGATGTCACCGGCTACTTTGCCCAGAGTGAGCAGATCCCCTCCGCCTGCGGCCTTGGCGTGCTGGTGGAAAAGGATCAGTCTGTCAAATGCGCCGGCGGCTACCTTGTGCAGCTGCTCCCCGGTGCACCGGAGGATGTGATCGCCCGGGTGGAGATCGGCATCATGAATGCAGGCGCAGTCACCAAGATGCTGTCCGACGGCATGAACGGCGCCGACATGATCCGTGCCGTGCTGGAAAACTTTGAGGTAGAGCTGTTTGAGGAAGAGGAAGTTTCCTATAAATGCTACTGTTCCAGAGACCGCGTGACCGCAGCTCTCATCAGTCTTGGAAAAAAAGAATTGCAAGACATGGTAGATGAGGGCAAAGATATCCATATGTCGTGTCAATTTTGTGATGTGGATTATGCCTTTACTCCCGGTGAAATCAGTGAAATTCTGAACAATTTATAAGACTTTGAAAAATATTTAAAAAATTTCAAAAAAGTGCTTGACAAAATGGGGGGTCATATGTATAATAACTAACGTCCGCTGCAGGAAACCACAGCGAAACACACTGAAGCGAACGTAAATGGAAGGTTAGCTCAGCTGGGAGAGCACCTGCCTTACAAGCAGGGGGTCACAGGTTCGAGCCCTGTACTTTCCACCATATTTGGCCCGGTGGTGCAGTCGGTTAGCACGCCAGCCTGTCACGCTGGAGGTCGACGGTTCGAGTCCGTTCCGGGTCGCCAAAAAATTGGGGTGTTTTCATAACACCCCATACATATGCCTCTGTAGCTCAGTTGGTAGAGCAGTGGATTGAAAATCCACGTGTCGTTGGTTCGACTCCGACCGGAGGCACCATTTGCGGGTGTAGCTCATCCGGTAGAGCGCCACCTTGCCAAGGTGGAGGTAGCGAGTTCGAGCCTCGTCACCCGCTCCAAACAAATAAGGAACGCATTTGCGTTCCTTATTTCATACGGTGCCATGGCCAAGTGGTAAGGCAAAGGTCTGCAAAACCTTTATTCCCCAGTTCAAATCTGGGTGGCACCTCCAGAAAAAAAGACGGTTACGAAAGTAACCGTCTTTTTTTCAACGAAATTAGTTCCTTCGGAACGAGTGAAATTGCCTTCGGGAGTGAAATATTGCTGCACAATGTGAAATGTGCTTCGCAC
>JAZRCV010000057.1:0-2351 GCA_045659925.1 Faecousia sp. | reverse complement strand
CTATGAAAATGGCAGACTGGATATTTCCTCCGGCTGTAAGCTGTGCAAGATGTGTGTCCGCAAAGGGCAGGGTCTGGTGGAATTTGTGGATGACAGCAAGGAAATCGACAAGTCTCTTTGGAAAGGCATCTGTGTCTATGCCGATTGCACCGACGGAAAGCTCCACCGGGTGACATTTGAGCTTTGCGGCAAGGCAAAGGAACTGGCAGCTGTTACCGGTCATCCGGTCTATGCCCTGATCATCAGTCACGATACTGCCGGCTGTGCGGAACAGCTGCGGCACTACGGCGTGGATCGGGTCTTCGTTTACGATCATCCGGAATTCGCGGAATTCCGGATTGAACCCTATACAGCGGCTTTCTACGATTTTATTGAAAAAGAAAAGCCCTCTTCCATTTTGGTGGGAGCGACCAATCTGGGTCGGCAACTGGCACCCAGAGTGGCGGCACGATGCCGCACCGGTCTGACTGCCGATTGCACCGTGCTGGAAATGAAGGAAAATACCGATCTGGTGCAGATTCGCCCGGCATTTGGCGGCAACATTATGGCCCAGATCGTAACGCCCCACACCCGACCTCAGTTTTGTACGGTTCGGTATAAGGTCTTTGCCGAACCCAAGCCAACAGAGCGGCCTTCCGGTGAGATCGTAGCCATGGAAGTCACCGACGAGATGGTTCACACCAGCATGAAGGTTCTGACGACGCTGGAAAAACCCAAGGATATCGATATCGCCGAAGCGGAAGTGATTGTAGCCGTTGGCCGTGGCGCATGTACTGCCGGTATGCTGGAACTGGCAAAGGAACTGGCGGATCTGCTGGGCGGTGTGGTTGCTTGCAGCAGACCGCTGGTAGAAGGCAATGTGTTTGATGCCAAGCACCAGATCGGCCTTTCCGGCAGAACGGTCAAGCCCAAGCTGATCATCACCCTTGGCATTTCCGGTGCCGTTCAGTTTGCTGCCGGCATGAAATCCTCCGATTGCATCGTTGCCGTGAACACAGACCCGGCCGCTCCAATTTTTGATGTGGCGCACTACTGTGTGGTAGGAGACGTAAATGAGATCGTGCCCAAACTCATTGACAAGATCAAGGGGGTGTCCTGATGTATAACAAGGTAACAGAGGCGGATATCGAGAAATTGCGGAGCATTGTGGGAGAAAGTGAAGTTTTCTCCGGTGCCGCCATCAACCCCGATTATGCTCATGACGAGCTGGGCGGCATTTCCTGCTTGCCGGAAGTGCTGGTGCGTGTGCATTGCACACAGGAGGTTTCCCAAATCATGAGCCATGCCTATGCGCGGAACATTCCCGTTACCGTCCGAGGCAGCGGCACAGGGCTTGTGGGCGCGGCTGTTCCCATTCATGGAGGCATCCTGCTGGAAACCACAAAAATGAATCAGATCCTGGCGTTGGATGAGAATAATCTGACCGTAACGGTTCAACCCGGTGTTTTGCTGATGGAACTGGCAGCATTTGCCCAGGACCATGATTTTCTGTATCCCCCGGATCCCGGCGAAAAGAGCGCCACCATCGGCGGTAATATCTCTACCAATGCCGGTGGTATGCGGGCGGTGAAATATGGTGTTACCAGGGATTATGTCCGGTCTTTGACGGTGGTCCTTCCCAACGGCGAGATCCAAACCTTCGGTGCCGCTGTGGCGAAAAACTCCTCCGGCTATAGTTTGAAGGATCTGATCATTGGCTCAGAGGGTACTTTGGCGGTGATTTGCGAGGCGGTCATGAAACTTGTCCCCCTGCCCAAGGTCTCTATCAGCCTGTTGGTGCCCTTTCCGGATATGAAGAGCGCCATTGAGGCGGTTCCTCATATCATTCGCTCCAAGGTAACGCCTACCGCCATTGAGTATATGTCCCGGGATACCATTTTGTTTTCCGAGAGCTACTTGGGTAAAAAATTCCCCGATACAAAAAACGACGCTTACATCCTGCTGACTTTCGATGGCAACACCGATGCCCAGGTGGAGCAGGATATGTCCACTGTGGCAGAACTGTGTCTGCAGATCGGTGCGCTGGATGCTTATATCGTGGATACCGAGGAGCGGAAGAAGTCCGTTTGGTCTGCCCGAGGGGCGTTCCTGGAGGCAATCAAAGCATCCACCACGGAAATGGATGAATGCGATGTGGTAGTTCCCGGCAACCGGGTGGATACCTTTATCAAATACACCCATGAGCTGGCAGCGGAATTTTCCGTCCGTATTCCCAGTTTTGGTCATGCCGGAGACGGCAACCTTCATGTATATATCTGCCGGGATGCGCTGAATGACAATGACTGGGAAAGCACAAAATCCGCTGTGTTTGACCGGATGTATCAAAAGGCAGTAGAGTTGGGCGGCCTTGT
>JAZRCV010000056.1:0-2280 GCA_045659925.1 Faecousia sp. | reverse complement strand
GCAGCAGCTATGGCGGTTATCGCTCCTCTGCTTCGTCCAATCCTGCCTATTCCCAGATCCGGCAGGCCATCAACATGGGAAACATCCAAAGAGCCGAGCAGCTTCTGGATGAGATTTCCGTCCACGATGCGGAGTGGCATTTCCTTTCTGGCGCGGTGGCCTACCGCAAGGGTTGGCTGGATGAAGCCCAGCGCAATTATCAGATCGCCTGCTCCATGGATCCCAATAACGCGGAGTATCAGCAGGCGCTGCAGATGCTGCGCTTCGGCGGCAACCCCATGTACCGTCAGACAAGCTATCAGAATGGCTGCGATGGATGTGACATCTGTACTGCCCTCATGTGCCTGAACTGCCTGTGCGGCAGATAAGTTATGAAAAAAACCGGGAAACTGACGAAATCAGCCCTTTTGACTGCCCTATCTGTGATTTTGGTGTGTTGCGCCTCCTGGCTTCCCACCGGACGGCTGGCATTGCCTGCACTGGCGGCATTGGTCACGGCAGCCGTGGTCATTGAATGCGGCACCGGATGGGCAGCGGGGCATTATGCGGCGGTGTGCGCTTTGGCGTTATTGCTCTCTTCAGATAAGACCATGCCGTTGTGCTATGCCTTTTTATTTGGACATTACGCCATCTTCAAGCACTGGATTGAGAGAGTCTCTGCTCTGATGCTTCAGTGGGGACTCAAGTTGCTGGTGTGCTATGGATGCATGTCCCTGCTCTATGCACTGTTTTCTGCGGCCTTTGCCGCAGTATTTCCCCCGATCCCCCTGTACTGGCTTGCATCTGCACTGGGATTGGTATTTGTTTTGTATGATATTGCTTTTTCCGGTCTGATCGGACTTTACTTGAGACGAGTCCATCGGACGATCCAATAGTGTTTGCAAAGGAGAGATTACTTTGATTAAGAGTATGACCGGCTATGGCCGCGGGGTACAGATGCTTCGCGGCAGAGAGATCACTGTGGAGATCCGCTCTGTCAACAATCGTTATCTTGATTGCACGGTGAAGCTGCCCCGGATCTTCAGCTTCGCAGAAGATGCCATCAAGCAGCGGGTCAAGGAATCCGTGGCCCGTGGTAAGGTGGATGTGTATGTCAGTGTCAATCTGTCTGCACTGGATGATGTGAAAATTGAGCTGAACCGCCCCGTATTGGAGGGTTATCTTGCCGCCATGCGGACCATTGCTGCCGATTATGGCGTGCGGGATGATGTTAGCGTCTGTGCCCTGTCCCGGATGCCGGATGTGTTCTCCGTGGAAAAGCAGCAGCAGGATGAAAAGGAAGTGGTGCAGGATCTTCTGAGTGTCACCGAGGAAGCGCTTGCTGCCTATGACGCCATGCGTGTGCGGGAAGGTGAGGCACTGTGTGCCGATCTTCGCAGCCGTGCTGCCACCATTTTGCAGCTTGTGGAGAAGGTGGAAGCAAGAAGCCCCATCACCCTCGCAGAATATCGCGCCCGCCTCACCAACCGGATGATGGAGGTGCTGGACAATGTGCAGATCGAGGAAAGCCGCATCCTGACGGAAGCTGCCATCTATGCGGATAAAATCGCCGTGGATGAGGAGACGGTGCGTCTTCGCAGCCATCTGGCCCAGATGGAGACCATGCTGGAAAACGGCGGCACCATCGGCCGCAAGCTGGACTTCCTGATGCAGGAGATGAACCGGGAAGCCAACACCATCGGTTCCAAGGGCAATGACATTGAGCAGGCCCGCACCGTGGTGGATATCAAGGCGGAACTGGAAAAAATCCGCGAACAGATGCAGAACATCGAGTAAGCGGAGGAAGTATGAAGTTTTTGAACATAGGCTTTGGCAATCTTGTGTCCGCCGGAAGAGTGCTGGCGGTGGTCAGCCCGGAGTCAGCCCCCATCAAGCGGCTGAGTCAGGAGGCAAAAGATCGTGGGATGCTCATTGACGCCTCCTTTGGTCGGAAGACAAAGTCTGTTTTGCTGATGGATACAGATCATGTGATCCTCTCTGCCATTGCGCCGGAATCCCTTCTGGCCCGGCTGGAGGAGCGGGAGGAGGAAGAACAGTGAAAAGAGGAACCCTTTTGATCCTTTCTGGCCCTTCCGGTGTCGGCAAAGGCACCGTGGTAAAGGAACTGCGCCGCAGAAACGAGCAAATCTGGCTTTCTGTGTCGGCAACGACCCGCAAGCCCCGCCCTGAGGATGTAGACGGTGTGACCTATTGGTTTAAGCCCGTGGAGGAATTTCAGGATATGATCGCAAAGGATCAGTTTCTGGAATATGCCTGCTACAGCGGAAATTTCTACGGTAC
>JAZRCV010000055.1:0-5995 GCA_045659925.1 Faecousia sp. | reverse complement strand
ATGAGCAGATCCTCGTGGAGCTTTTCCTCACTGGTGGAGGTAAGCTGGGTAACGGCGATGAGCAGAGGGCGAGTGCCATCAGGACGGCGCAGACCTTCAAGACCTGCCTCCATCATGGCGATGGTGCCGCCGGCGTGCAGGTTGACAATGTCCACATTCAGCTTGGACAGGACAGCCATAGCCTTCTTTACGGTGTTGGGAATGTCGTGCAGCTTCAGATCCAGGAAGATCTTATGGCCACGGCGCTTGATCTCAGTAATAATCTCGGGGCCTGCAGCATAGAACAGCTCCATGCCGATCTTCAGGAAGGGCTTTTCTTCCTGGAACAGGTCGAGGAATTTCAGTGTTTCTTCCTTGCCCGCAAAATCACAGGCGATAATGACATCTCTACTCATCTGTGTGCTCCTCCAATCAAATCTTCTAAGTTATTCACATGATATTTTTCCATG
Source organism: Faecousia sp. (assembly GCA_045659925.1). GTDB lineage: Bacteria > Bacillota > Clostridia > Oscillospirales > Oscillospiraceae > SVMC01. The sequence continues at coordinate 5,546 of JAZRCV010000055.1, read as the reverse complement.
GTTTTCGGCAAATCATTGATAATATCTCGGCAGGCCCAGGGATTGATGAGGTTGGCTGCGCCAACTTCAACAGCAGTAGCGCCCGCCAGCATCAGTTCCAGCACATCCTCTGCTGTGCTTACGCCGCCCATACCCACGATGGGGATCTTGACGGCCTTGTAGACCTGATATACCATCCGCACTGCCAGCGGCAAAATGGCGCTGCCGGACAGGCCGCCGGTACCATTGGCAAGCAGGGGCTTTTTCTTCTTCAGGTCGATGCGCATACCGAGCAGGGTGTTAATCAGGCTCACGCCATCGGCACCTGCATCTTCACAGGCCTTCGCAATGGCGGCAATGTCCGTCACATTGGGGGAAAGCTTGATGATGACCGGCTTTTTCGTTACCTTGCGCCCTGCACTGGTGACTTCTGCTGCCATTTTGGGGTCAGTGCCAAAGCTCATGCCGCCGCCGTGAACATTGGGGCAGCTGATGTTGACTTCCAGCCAACCAATCTGGGGCAGCTCATCAAATTTTTCGCAAAGGGTCACATATTCTTCCACGGCAAAGCCGCTGACATTGGCCATGACCGGCTTATGGAAGCACTGGGCCAGCTTCGGAAGCTCTTCTGCAATCACCTTTTCCATGCCGGGATTCTGCAGACCAACTGCGTTCAGCATACCGGAAGGGCACTCTGCAATGCGGGGGGTGGCATTGCCAAAGCGTGGTTCCACAGTGGTACCCTTAAAGGAGAAGGTGCCCAAACAATTGATATCATAAAGCTCTGCAAACTCATAGCCGAAGCCAAAAGTACCGCTGGCAGGAATGATGGGGTTGTCCATTTCGATGCCGCAGAGCGTAACCTTGGTATTTACCATATGATTTCCTCCTTCTTCAGCACAGGGCCTTCCTTGCAGATGCGCTTGTTGCCGTATTTTGTCTTGCAGCTGCAGCCCATGCAGGCACCGAAGCCGCAGCCCATGCGCTCTTCAAAGCTGAAAGCGCCGGAGGTCTCGGATTTGTCATAAACTGCCTTGAGCATGGGTTCCGGGCCGCAGGTGCAGACATAGTCATATTCCATGGTCATGGCATTGGTGACAAAGCCGGGAATGCCGTAGGAGCCGTCCACCGTGGTCACGGTGACCTTTGCACCGATGGCGGCAAATTCCTTTTCGTAGAAAACTTCTTCTTTGGTGTTGAAACCAAGGATCACGGAAACCTCTGCGCCCTTAGCGATCAGTTCTTTCGCCAGCAGGTACATGGGGGGCACACCGGCGCCGCCGCCGATGAGCAGGGGCTTTTTGCCGCATTCGGCAATATCATAGCCGTTGCCCAGACCGACCAGAAGATCCAGACTGTCACCGGGCTGCAGGGTGGCCATATATTCAGTGCCATGTCCCACTACTTTATAGATGAGGGTCAGCTTGCCCTCTTCGCAGTCGCACACAGAGATGGGTCTTCTCAGATAATAACCCGGCAGCGCGATCTGCACAAACTGTCCCGGTGCGGTGTTGGCAGAGGTATCACCCTGCAGCAGCATTTCGTAAACACCGGGAGCCAGCAATTTATTATGAACGATTTCAAAGGTACTTTGCTTCATCTAAGTTCCTCCATTTCTCCATCCGTCCAGGCAATCTTACCGCCTGCCACCGTCATACGGCAGCGGCCAAACACTTCCCAGCCATAGAAGGGCATGCTCTTGCCCATGGACAGGAATTCATCCGGATCGATGGTATAGCTCTGATTCAGGTCAAAAATTGTGAAATCCGCACGGTCACCCAGTTCGAGGCCGCCGTCAAAGCCAAAGCGCTTGCAGGGCATATCGTGCAGCAGCTCCATCAGACGCTCCATGGTAATCACACCTGTTTTTACCAGATGGGTGTAAGTCAGTGCAAAGGCCGTCTCAATGCCTACAATGCCCATGGCGCTTCCTTTCAGGCCGCGGCTTTTTTCTTCTGCACTATGGGGGGCATGATCGGTGGCGATCATATCGATGGTGCCGTCGCAGATGCCTCTAAGAAGGGCTTCGCGATCTTCAGCAGAACGCAGGGGCGGATTCATCTTGAATCTGCCATCATCCTGCAGCTTGGAGTCATCCAAAACCAGATAATGGGGGCCGGTCTCGCAGGTTACATCCAGTCCCTCTGCCTTTGCCTTTCGGATCAACTCCACACTTTCCTTTGCGGAAATGTGACACACATGATAACTGCAGCCGGTTTTACGAACCAGTTCAAGATCCCGGGCAATGGGACCCCATTCAGACTCGCTGCAAATGCCGGCATGACCGTGGGCCTTGGCATATTCGCCATCATGGATATAGCCGCCATGAAGCAGGGCATTGTCCTCGCAATGGGCAACGATGCATTTTTCAAGCCGCTTGGCTTCCAGCATCGCCTGCTCCATCATGCCGGTCTGCTGTACGCCGCTTCCGTCATCGGAAAAAGCCACAACATCGGAAGCAATGGCATCAAAATCCGCAAGGGTCTCCCCTTTTCGATCCATGGTGATGGCACCATAGGGAACTACCCGAATGCAGGCGTCGGCTGCGATGGCATCCAGCTGCGGACGCAGATGCTCCGCCGTATCCGGAGTGGGAGTCAGGTTCGGCATGGCGCATACTGTGGTGTAGCCACCCCGGGCAGAAGCCTTTGTGCCGGTTGCGATGGTCTCTTTATAAGAAAAGCCCGGCTCACGCAGATGCACATGCACATCCACGAAACCGGGTAACAACACCAATCCGGTGCAATCAAAAACACGCTCTTCCGCGCCGGAATATTCATCCATCGGCACACATACGCCATTGGAAACACGAATGTCCTCTGAAACGAACTTACCATCATGATAAACCAAACCGTTTCTGAAAACAAAATCCATGGAAATACTCCTTTCTGCTCAAAAGAACGGACTTCAGGCAGACATTTGTCCTAAAGTCCGAATATCTGATTTTTATTAGAATATCATGACGCAATTGTAAAGTCAAGATGCGGTAAAATGATTTGTAAAAACTTGTAGGGTAATTGGAAAAAAGTAAGTTGATATATACAATATTTTGTGGTTTTTGACTTCAAATGCGCAACATATCTGGTTTTAGCACATTGTAGATTGTGCATTCCGTCAAAAAGCCCCTTATTTTTTAATAAATATTCTCTGTTCTGCGATATTGGCTTTTTTTTCGTATCATGGTATACTTATCATGAATTTTTCTGTGACTGACGGATTTGTGGAGCACCACATGGGAGCAGAAAATTATAACTGATTTTATCAGATGCCGACCGTCTGGGCATTCCGACCGGAGGGGTCGGAATGCCCATTTTTTGATTGAATTGGGGGATTAGAAAAGTATGAAAAAAGTAGCTATCGTGATGGGCAGCACAAGCGATCTGCCTGTTGTGGAAAAAGCCATTGCAACCCTGAAGCAGTATGAAGTACCCTGCACAGTACGGGTTCTTTCTGCCCACAGAACCCCGGACGAAGCAGCTCAGTTTGCCATGAGTGCCCGGGAAAACGAATATGGTGTCATCATTGCGGCAGCCGGTAAGGCCGCCCATTTGGCAGGCGCACTTGCAGCCAGAACTACGCTGCCTGTGATCGGTCTGCCGATTTCTGCAAAACAATTAGACGGCATTGACGCGCTTCTTGCTACGGTTCAGATGCCCTCCGGAATTCCGGTGGCAACGGTAGCCATTGACGGCGCAGTGAATGCCGCTTTGTTATCTATTCAGATCCTTGCGGTGAGCGATCCCGAGCTTGCTAAGAAGCTGGATGATGCCCGCACCGCAGGCACCAAAAAAGTACTCGAGGCCGACGAGGCCATTGCAAAGCAATATAACGATTAATGGAGGAGAGGAATACTATGAAAACCGAAATGCTCTATGAAGGAAAAGCCAAGAAAGTCTATGCAACCGACAACGCAGAACAGGTCATCGTTTCCTATAAGGACGACGCAACCGCCAATGACGGCCTAAAGAAAGGCACCATTCTCGGCAAGGGCGTTGTGAACAACCGCATGTCCAACTATCTGATGCAGATGCTGGAAAAGAACGGCGTTCCCACCCACTATGTGGAAGAACTCTCCGAACGCGAAACCATCGTTAAGAAGGTCAGCATTGTTCCCCTGGAAGTCATCGTGAGAAACATCTCCGCCGGCAGCTTTGCAAAGCGCTATGGCGTTGAGGAGGGCATCGTATTTGACGAACCCACCTTCGAGTTCTCTTACAAGAACGACGATCTTCACGATCCCCTGCTGAACGACGCCCATGCACTGGCTCTCAAGCTGGCCACCAAGGAAGAAATCGCCACCATCCGTGCTATGGCACTGAAGGTCAACGAACTGCTCAAGGCCTACTTCCTGGGCCTGAACATCCGTCTGGTGGACTTCAAGCTGGAGTTCGGCCGCCTGAGCGATGGCACTCTGGTCCTGGCAGACGAGATCTCTCCCGACACCTGCCGCTTCTGGGATGCTACCACCGGCGAAAAGCTGGATAAGGATCGCTTCCGCCGTGATCTTGGCGGCACTGAGGACGCTTACAAAGAAATGATGCGCCGCGTATTTGGCGCGTAAACAGGAGGATATCAATGGGAGGCATTTTCGGAGTTACATCCCGCAGGGATTGTATTCTTGATGTGTTCTTCGGCACAGACTACCACTCCCATCTGGGAACCCGGCGTGGCGGTATGGCCGCCTATGATTCCAAGCTGGGTCTTCAGCGGGAAATCCATAATATTGAAAACTCGCCCTTCCGCACGAAGTTTGAGCATGTGGGCGCAGAAATGAAGGGCAACGCCGCCATCGGCTGCATCAGCGATACCGATCCCCAGCCCCTGCTGATCCGCTCCAATCTCGGTCTTTATGCGGTCAGCACGATCGGCATCATCAACAACGCCCAGTCTCTGATCGACCAATACCTTGCTTTCAGCGGCGGCCACTTTGATGCAATGACCGGCGGTCGGATAAATACCAACGAGTTGATTGCTGCAATGATCGATCAGAAGAGCAGCTTCGTGGACGGCATCCACTTTGCACAGCGTGTCATCGATGGCACTGCCACCATCCTGATCCTGCGCGATGGCGGTCACCTGATCGCGGCAAGAGACCGCCTGGGCAGACTGCCCCTGTCCATCGGCAAAAATGAGGATGGCTACTGCGTGGCCTTCGAGCCCTTCTCCTATACGAAGCTGGGTTATGAGACCGTGCGTGAGCTTGGCCCCGGCGAGATCGTAGAGATCAGCCCCGACGGCATCGAAGTTCTCTCCCCTCCGGGCGAGGAAATGAAGATTTGCGCCTTCCTCTGGACCTATTACGGTTATCCCACCTCCAGCTATGAAGGTGTGAATGTAGAGGATATGCGCTACCGCAATGGTGCTCTGATTGCAAAACGGGATCAGGAAACCGGCTGCGCTCAGGACATCGACTATGTAGGCGGCGTTCCGGATTCCGGCACCCCCCATGCCATCGGTTATTCCAATGAAAGCGGCATTCATTTCGCCCGCGCATTCATCAAATACACCCCCACCTGGAGCCGCAGCTTCACCCCCACCCGCCAGAAGGAACGCCAGAAGGTGGCCAA
>JAZRCV010000054.1:0-3248 GCA_045659925.1 Faecousia sp. | reverse complement strand
CTGCAGAACGGTCATAGCGCCCTTGAAGAAGTTGGGAGCATTGGGGTCAGCGGGGCCGCCGCCGAACAGCTCGATGTTCCAGGGGCCTTCGCCCTTCATTTCCTTCAGACCATCCAGCAGAGCCTGAGCCTGCAGTTCACCGGTCTTAACGGGGCCGAACTGAACAACACCGTCAACGCCGGTGGTGTTCTCCAGCAGACGGTCATAGCCGATGACATAGATGCCTTCAGCCTTAGCCTGCTCCAGGACAGCACCCAGCTGAGTGCCGTCGATGGGGCCAACAACGATGACCTTAGCACCGTTCTGGATCATGGACTCGATCTGCTGCTGCTGCTGAGGAACCTTGTTGTCAGCAGCCTGGATCAGGGGCTTGAAGCCGGCTGCTTCCAGCTCGGTCTTGAACATTTCTTCAGCTTCCTTCCAGTTCTGGGTGCCCAGCCAGGGCAGGGAGACGCCGATAACGTCGCCTTCCTTGATGCCAGCTTCTTCCACAACGGGTGCAGCGGCTTCTGCGTTTTCAGCGGGCTTTGCTTCGGCAGCGGGAGCCTCAGTACGGCCGCCGCCGCAGGCAGTCAGGGACAGGACCATGACCATAGCCAGGAGTAATGCGAACAGTTTTTTCATTGTTTTTCCTCCTACGATTGTTTTTTGTTTTTTATTAAGGTCCTGCTTTATTTCTTTTCAGCAGGAGTACCTTCTTTGTTTTCTGCCTTGTTCAGGTTGAACAGGCGCTTGGTGATGGAGACATGGCCGGGACGCTTGTTGTAAACGTCGAAGGCAACAGCTCCCAGCAGAACCAGACCCTTGATGACCTGGGTCTTGTCAGCGCCAACACCCAGCAGCATCAGACCGGAGTTCAGAACGGCCATGACCAGACCGCCGACCATGGTGGCCATAACGGTACCGACACCGCCGGACACGGCTGCACCACCGATAAAGACAGCTGCGATGGCATCAGACTCCCAGCCGGTACCATCGGAGGGACCTGCTGCGGTGGAACGGCCTACGAACAGGATACCAGCCACGGCAGCCAGCAGGGACATGTTCAGCATGGTCAGGAAGGTGGTCTTTTCCACGTTGACACCGGACAGGGCAGCAGAGTTCTTATTGCCGCCGACCGCATAGATGTGACGGCCGAAGGTGGTCTTTTCTGTAATGATGTGATAGATGATGACCAGGACCACCAGGATCAGACCGGGAACGGGGAAGGAGGTACCGGGACGACCGGTGCCAAAAATCCAGGTCAGATAACCGACAGTGACAGAGATCAGTGCGATACGGGCCAGAGTGGGCCACAGTTCTTCTTTGCTGCCACGCAGCACATTGGTACGCTTATACTGACGAAGCTGGGAGTAAGCGAAGAAGCAAATCGCGAAAATACCCAGCAGCAGGGTGGAGTTGTTCATGCCGGTAAAGGCGGGACCCCACTCAGGCAGATGACCGGCGCCAAACCACTTCAGTTCCGTGGGAGCGGGAACAGAGATAGAGCGGGAGATCCAGATGACGGCACCGCGGAAAACCATCTGGCTGCCCAGAGTGGTGATGAAGCCGGGGATGCCCATCTTTGCCACCCAGAAGCCGTTCCATGCGCCAACCAGAGCGCCGACACCCAGGGCCAGCAGCACGGCTGCCCACCAGGGTAAATTCCAGGTCTGGAATGCAATTGCCATGACCATGCCGCAGAAACCGGCAACGCTGCCGACAGACAGGTCGATGTGGCCGATGACGATGACCATCAGCATGCCAATTGCCAGGATCAGCACGTAGGCATTACCGGACAGCAGGTTCTGGAAATTGGAGGGGGTTACCATTTTGCCGCCGGAGGCAATGTTGAAGAAAATAACCAGGGCAACCAGAGCAAGGATCATAGTGTATTTGCTCAGGTTTTCACCCAAAACTTTTTTAATCTGTTTCATAAGTAGATTCCATCCTTCCCTTCTTTATTTATCGTCAGAAGTGGTTGTCATCAACCTCATCAGCTTTTCCTGATTGGCTTCCTTACTGGCGATCTCACCGGTGATCGCGCCTTCGCAGATGGTGTAGATTCGGTCGGACATGCCCAGCAGCTCCGGCAGTTCGGAGGATACCAGAATCACTGCCTTGCCCTGATCCGCCATTCGGTGAATCAGACGGTAGATCTCGTACTTGGCACCCACATCGATGCCACGGGTAGGTTCGTCCAGAATCAGAACCTCGGGTTCCGTAAACAGCCACTTGCCCAGAACCACTTTCTGCTGGTTGCCGCCGGAAAGGGTGGTCACACCCGCATCCACGGAGCTGGTCTTGATCAGCAGGTCTGTTCTGGCCTTTTCCGCAGCCTGCAGTTCCTTGTCGGAATCCAGCAGTTTACCGGTGAGAATGGCTTTCAGGTTAGCAGATACGATGGTGGTACGGATGCTATCCAGCAGGTTCAGGCCTAAGTTCTTGCGGTCTTCCGGAACGTAGGCGATGCCGGATTTGATGGCAGCGGAGACGGAGGAAAGGTTCAGTTCCTGTCCTCTCAGCTTCACCTTGCCGCCCTTGAAGAGGCCATAGTTGTGTCCGAAGATGGAACGCATCAGTTCGGTACGTCCTGCGCCCATCAGACCGGCAAAACCAACAACCTCACCGGCACGGACATGGAAACAGGAGTTCTTGCAGACCATTCTGCCGGGAACGTTGGGGTCCTCCACACACCAGTCGGACACTTCAAAAATGATCTCTCCAGGGTGGGACTCATGGGGAGGATAGCGGTTTTCAATGGCACGACCGACCATGGAGCTGATGATACGATCCTCATCTACCTTGCCCGCTTCTACCGGATAAGTCTCAACGGTGCGTCCGTCACGGATAACGGTAACGGCATCAGAAATCGCTGCAATTTCATTCAGCTTGTGGGAGATCATGATGCAGGTAATGTCCTTGCGCTTCAGTTCCCGCATCAATTCCAGAAGGTTGGCGGAATCGTCCTCGTTCAGTGCGGAGGTAGGTTCGTCCAGGATCAGCAGTTTGACGTTCTTGGACAGTGCCTTCGCAATTTCAACCAGCTGCTGCTGGCCTACACCCAGATTCTTGATCAGCGTATTGGGGTTCAGATTTAAGCCAACACGTTCCAGCAATTCCATCGTTCTCACGCGGGCTTCATCCCAGTCGATGAGTCCATGCTTAACGATCTCATTGCCCATGAAAATATTCTCGGTAATGGAAAGCTCGGGAATCATAGTCAGTTCCTGGTGGATAATGACGATTCCCGCATTTTCCGATTCCTT
>JAZRCV010000053.1:0-3377 GCA_045659925.1 Faecousia sp. | reverse complement strand
CCCTTGGTATTACTGACCGTATATCCGAAAAAGCGCTGCAGGGTTTCCAGATCTCCGCGATCCCATGCCACCTCGATGGCATGGCGGATGGCCCGCTCCACTCTCGATGGGGTGGTCTGGAAGGTCTTCGCCACCTGGGGATAGAGCACCTTGGTGATGGCGTTGATTACATCCATATCCTCCACCGCGATCATAATAGCTTCCCGCAGATATTGATAGCCCTTGATATGGGCCGGGACACCGATCTCGTGAATGATGGAAGTCACCATGGCCTCCACATTCACCTCCGGTCTTGTGCGCAGCACGGCATTGCGCTGCGGGCTGACATTCTCCCGCAGTTCCTTCAGCCGCTCTGCCACCGCCCTGGTATCGCAGGGCTTCAGCATAAAATACTGGGCGCCCAGTCCTGCCGTCATACCGGCCACATAGTCCGTCACAAAGGGTGACATGACCACCGATGCAGGCTGCCGCTCCAGCTCTGCCGCCGCCTTCAGCACCGAAATGCCGTCCAGCTTCGGCAGCATCAAATCCAAAACCAGCACATCCGGCCGGTACTGCCGCAGCAGTTCTACCGCACGCTGTCCGTCTGTTACTGCGCCCACCACTGTATAGCCATCGACTCCGGCAAGCCGCTGGCGAAGTTCTTCACAAAATGCCTCATTGCCATCGGCAATGAGTACATTGAAGCATCGTTCCATTGTGTTACTCTCCCGTTCATGTAATCATTCCTGCGCAGCTGTTGGTGACTGCGGCTTGATTTAAATTTATCATAATTTTGGTTTCGTTTCAATAGATATGCCGCAATTTGGCCAGAAAGTTTTTTACATAATTCGACAAAATTGGAAGTTATGTAGAAAAACAGCAAAATAGCGGGTGGTACTATGCCTTTCGCATCTAATATAGTAGAATTATATCAAAACAATCAACGGAGGTGCGATAATGCACAAATATCGATGGATCGCGCTGCTTTTGTGCTTTGCCCTGCTTCTCTCGGGCTGCAGCCCTGTGGACCTGCTGCAGCAGGCACTGTACGGCGATCAGCAATCCCCTTTCAGCGAAATCATAGAAACCCTGACCGGCATCCCGGCTCCGGTCGCCTTCTCTGATATGCCCTATGTGCATCCCGATGAGGCGGCACTGCAGGAGAACTTCGACACCGCCACAACCGCTGCCGCAGAGAAGAATGTGCCCGCCCTGATGGGTGCGCTGGACACCGCCTCACTGGCCTACCGGGATTTCCACACCCATCATACCATCGCCATGATCCGCTCTGACAGCGACCAGACCAACACCTACTGGCTGGAGGAATATGCCTGGTGTGAACGGCTGTCTGCCAAAGTAGAGCAGTGGATGGAGCAGATGCTGCAGGCCTGCGCCCTGAGCCCCCTGCGCTCTCGGCTGGAACGGGAGGGCTATTTCCTGCCCCACGAACTGGATGCTTATGAGGATAGCGACAGCTTTAATGATGAGATGGTGGCACTGTATCAGCGGGAGAGCGAGCTGATCAGCGCCTACCGGGAGCTTTGCGCCGACCCCACCATCACCCTTGACGGAACTTCCGTGCAGCTCAACGAGTATCTGGCCCGGGAGGATGTGCCGGAGGAAGAACAGGAGCAGGCCTACCTTGCCTATATGCAGCAGATCAACGGCGAAGTCGCCGAGCTCTACTGTGAGCTGATTCTCCTTCGCCGGGAGATGGCGGAGGTTGCAGGCTATACCGATTACGAAGCCTTCCAGTATGACTACTACGGCAGAAGCTATACCCCGGAGGATGTGGCAGACTATCTTGCCGACATCCGGGAGCTGCTTGGCCCCTACCGCCAGACCCTGGTGACCCAGGGAGAATACGACGCCCGCACCTATCCCGCCATGACAGAGGATAAGCTCCTGTCCACCCTAAAAAAGGTGATGGAGGAGCTTGGGGCTGACGCAGCGAATGTGCTGGATCGCATGCTGGAGCTTGAGCTTTACAATGTGACCCCCAGCCTCAACAAGGCACCCATTTCCTATACCGCCTACCTTCCCAGCTATGAAACCCCTTACCTCTTTGTGGATACCTACGGAGATGTGGAAGATGTGCTGTATACCTCCCACGAATTCGGACATTTTCTGGCGGCATGGATGTACGGCTACGGCGTGGCCAGTCTGGATCTGGACGAGACCTATTCTCAGGGCATGGAATACCTGACCCTCTGCCATCTGGAATCCATTCTGAGCGAAAGCGAATATGAAGCGCTGCTGCGCATCAAGCTGCTGGATACGCTGGACACCTATACCACGCAGGGCGCATTCGCCTCCTTTGAGCAGGCGGTCTATGCCCTGCCGGAAGAGGAACTGAACGCCGAAACCCTCAACGCCCTCTCCCTTTCCTGCATGCAGGACTATGGCTGCGTGGACGGGGACGAGGAATTCTGCAGCCTCTACTGGTCGCAGGTCACCCATCTGTTTGAAATGCCCTTCTATGTGCTGAGCTACTGCGTGTCGGTGGATTCCGCCATGCAGATCTACCAGAAGGAGCTGACCCAGGCAGGCTCCGGCCGGGACGCCTACTTTGCCCTTTTGGATTTCCCGGAGATGCTCTTCCCGGAGGAACTGGAAACCGTGGATCTGGAAAGCCCCCTGACCGAAGGCCGGGTGGAACAGGCACTGGAATTGATGAAATCCCAGCTGCCACCGCATACCGAATAAGAAAGCTTTTTGCAGTCACCCAAATCTGCAGCACACTTCCTTCCGTGAATGTAGGGGCGATCATTGATCGCCCGGCAGGAATTGTTGCGTTTTCATCAAAACTACCGGCGAATTCGTAACATTTACGCGGGCGTGCAATGCACGCCCCTACATTCACACAAGAAATCTCTGCAATACTGTCAGCGAAAAACCGCACCCGTGCAATCTCAAACTGCACGGGTGCGTTGTTATTATATCAGTCCCTTATCAAGGCAATAGTGGTAGATACCGTCTTGGGCCACATGGCCGCAGATTTCGTCGGCCACGGCTTTGAGCTGCTCGGAGGCATTTTCCATGGCAACCCCGGTACCCACCGCCTGCAGCATTTCGATGTCGTTGTTGCCGTCGCCGAAGGCAAGGGCCTGAGAGCGGTCCAGATGGTAGTAGCCAAGGATCTTTTCGATGCCCACACCTTTGCCGCCGTCGGCAGGGATGATGTCCGCCGCCCGGTCCCACCAGGCTACGATCTTCGCGCCACGAACATCTTGCATGATCTCGGGATACTCCGATTCCCGGCAGGAGGTCATGAGCTGATAGACCTCCTCTTCCGCCACCGCGTCAAAATCCTCCGCGGCCTTGATGTCCACATGGACGAAGGAAAAATACTCCGTCAGGTCTTCATCTGTGCCGTTGGCGGTCAGCCGCCGCTT
>JAZRCV010000052.1:0-2070 GCA_045659925.1 Faecousia sp. | reverse complement strand
GCAATGTCAAAGGCCTTTGCCAGCTCGGACAGGGTGAAGAATTCCTGCTCTGCCAGCTCGCCCTTGGGGGACCAGCCCAGAAGGGCCACATAGTTCAGCACTGCTTCCGTCAGGAAGCCCTGTGCGATCAGGTCTTCGTAGCTGGGGTCGCCGTGACGCTTGGACATCTTGTGCTGGGCGTCACGCATAACGGGGCTGCAGTGGACATAGGTGGGAACTTCCCAGCCGAAAGCTTCATACAGCAGGTTATACTTGGGGGCGGAGGAGAGATACTCGCTGCCGCGCACCACATGGGTGATGCCCATCAGGTGATCGTCCACCACGTTGGCAAAATTGTAGGTGGGAAGACCGTCGGACTTCAGCAGGACCTGATCTTCCAGCTCGCTGTTTTCCACGGTGATGTCGCCAAAGGAGGCATCGTGGAAGGTGGTGGAGCCTTCCTTGGGAATGCGCTGACGGATGACCCAGGGATCGCCGGCATCAATGCGGGCCTGAACCTCTTCCTTGGAAAGCTGAGGGCAGGCGCACACATGCTTCTTGATCTCCTTGGAGACTTCCTTTGCCTCGGTTTCCGGTTCTTCTTCCTTCTGGCAGAAGCAGTGGTAGGCACCGCCGCGATCCACCAAAAGCTGGGCATATTTGCCGAACAGGCTCCGGCGCTCAGACTGCACATAGGGGCCGACGGGGCCGCCCACATCGGGGCCTTCGTCGTGGGTCAGGCCGCACTGGGTCATGGTCTTGTAGATGACATCCACAGCGCCTTCCACAAGGCGGCCCTGATCGGTATCCTCAATGCGGAGGATGAAGGTGCCGTCGTGGCTTCTGGCGATCAGCCAGGTGTACAGGGCGGTGCGGAGATTGCCCACATGCATATAGCCGGTGGGGCTGGGGGCAAAGCGGGTGCGTAGGGTTCCCTTGGGGATTCGTGCTTCCATTTCATTAAAAAAACTCATAGGATAGTCCTCCTAATAATATTCCTGATTATTTTACATTTTCACATATAAGAATGTCAATGATTAGTTGCCATTTTTCTTAAAATGTGCTATCATATTTTGGATTGATACTCATTTTTCATAAAACTGTTTCGTTTTATGAAAAGGCACCGCCTTACGGCGTTGCCGATTTCGTGATTTTTGAGATAGAAAATCACAAAATCCGTCTCATGCTGTTTTTGACGCGCCTTCGGCACTATAAAAAAGGTTATGAAACCTTTTTATCAAAAACATGTATGAAAACTAATTTGCCGAACGAGGTGTTTCTATATGAGCGAAAAGAAGAGAATTTTCAGCGGTATTCAGCCCAGTGGTGACCTGACTCTGGGTTCCTACATGGGTGCCATCAAGAACTGGGTGGCCCTGCAAGACGAGTATGAATGCCTTTATTGTATCGTCGATATGCATGCTATCACCGTGCGTCAGGTTCCCGCAGACCTGCGCCGCCGCTCTTTGGAGCAGCTTTCCCAGTATCTGGCCTGTGGCCTCGATCCCCAGAAGAACATTCTGTTCATCCAGAGCCATGTGCCCCAGCATGCAGAGCTTGCATGGGTTCTGGGCTGCTCCACCCAGTTTGGTGAGCTGAGCCGTATGACCCAGTTTAAAGACAAGTCCAAGAAGCACGCCGACAACATTACCGCCGGCCTCTTCACCTATCCCGTTCTGATGGCAGCCGACATTCTGCTGTATCAGGCAGATCTTGTCCCCGTGGGTCAGGACCAGAAGCAGCATGTGGAACTGTGCCGCGACATTGCCAACCGCTTTAACTATCATTTCCCTGATACTTTCACCATTCCTGAAGCATTCATCCCCAAGATGGGTGCCCGTGTTATGAGTCTGGGTACTCCTGAAAATAAAATGTCCAAGTCCGAACCCGACGGCTGTGTGTTCCTGATGGATAAGCCTGAGGATATTATGCGTAAGTTCAAGCGTGCCGTTACCGACTGCGAAACTGCCGTCAAGTTCGACACTGTCAATAAGCCCGGTATCTCCAACCTGCTGAGCATTTACTGTGCCGCTACCGGCAAGACCATCGCCGAAGCGGAAGCTGAGTTCGAAGGCCAGGGTTACGGCATCT
>JAZRCV010000051.1:0-7696 GCA_045659925.1 Faecousia sp. | reverse complement strand
AAGATCCGGGGCAGCTTCACCGTGCAATCAAGATAACGATTGTTGACAGAGCGGATCTCCACAGTGATCTCTCTGCCGCGAAGCATCTGTACCCCGCGACCATAGCCGGTCATACTCTTAATCAAAGTAATCTCTCCTTTGCAAACACTATTGGATCGTCCGATGGACTCGGCTCAAGTAAAGTCCGATCAGACCGGAAAAAGCAATATCATACAAAACAAATACCAATCCCAGTGCAGTTGCAAGCCAGTACAGGGGGATCGGGGGAAATACTGCGGCAAAGGCCGCAGAAAACAGTGCATAGAGCAGGGCCATGCATCCATAGCACACCAACAGCTTGAAGCCCCACCGAAGCATCGGAACGGAGATTCTCTCGATCCAGTGCTTAAAAATGGCGTAATGCCCGAACAAAAAGACATAGTATAGGGGCATGGCCTTGTCCGCCGAGAGCAGCAGCGACAAAATACACACTGCCGCATAATGTCCCGCTGCCCATCCGGTGCCGCATTCAATGACCACAGCCGCCGTAATCAGTGCCGCCAGCGCTGGCATTGCCAGCCGTCCGGTGGGAAGCCAGGCGGCAGCGCACACCAAAATGGCAGAAAGGGCCGTCAAAATAGCTGATTTTGTTAATTTTCCGATTTTTTTCATAGTTTATCTGCCGCACAGGCAGTTCAGGCACATAAGGGCGGTGCAGATATCGCAGCCGTCACAACCGTTCTGATAGCTTGTCTGACGGTACATGGGGTTGCCGCCGAAGCGCAGCATCTGCAGCGCCTGCTGATACTCCGCATTATTGGGATCCATGGAGCAGGCGATCTGATAATTGCGCTGGGCTTCATCCAGCCAACCCTTGCGGTAGGCCACCGCGCCAGAAAGGAAATGCCACTCGGCATCGTGAACGGAGATCTCATCCAGAAGCTGCTCGGCTCTTTGGATGTTTCCCATGTTGATGGCCTGCCGGATCTGGGAATAGGCAGGATTGGACGAAGCAGAGGAGCGATAACCGCCATAGCTGCTGCCATAGCCGCCGTAGCCGGAGCCTGTACTGCTGCTGCCACTGCCGGAAGCACGGCTCTTGGTGATGGCATCGTAGGCTTCGTTGATGGCCTTCATCTTCTCCTGGGCAAGGTCTGCCAGGGGATTGTTCTGATAGTTGTCGGGATGATATTTTCTCGCCAGATCGCGGTACGCTTTCTTGATTTCCTCATCGCTGGCGTTGGGTGATACACCAAGCACGGAATAGGGATCGTTCATAGTTCACCTGTATCTTTCATCTTGCGTTTTGCGTGGAATGTCCCCCGATCCACTGCGCGCAGCACCGCAGGCATTCCAAGATAGACTATATTGTGTAAAATTTCCCGGTTTTGCTTTCCTTCGCAAAGCTCCAAAGCCGCTGCCGCCATACCCACAGAATCATCGATGCTGCGGCACACATAGGCCCGGTCTTCCGGAGAAAGCTGCCCCTCCGGGCAGGAAAAACGACGCAAAAGCGGGTTATAGCTGCCGGATTTTGCATCCTTGGGAACATCATCCAGCGCATCTGTCAAATAAATAAATCTGCCCACATGGTAAAGAAGCTGCTGCACAGGGCGCTTCTCACCGGGAAGCACATCATCGGCACAGTGGCTGAGAAGGGCAGCAAAGGCATCCGCTGCCCGGTCCATGCTGTCACAGCCCTGTTCCTCCAATGTATGGAGGGCGGAAAGCTGCTTCTTGGCCATCACCGCGAGCGTTGGGCGGTGGCCTTCTGCCTTTCGCAGAGCACCCCGCAGCATCCAAAACGCGATTGCCGCAGCAATGCGCTTGATGCCCGCATCGTCCCTTCGCATATCATCCAGCGACAGGGCACAAAGCAGTACACATACATCCGCCGCATATTCCATCGCCGGAGTTACTGCAGCGCATTTCTTCCGCCGGAAAGGGTTTGCCGGGCAGAAGCATGCCTTGCAGGGTTGGGCTTCCTCCTGGGCTGCCAAAAGCAGATACAGGAAGGTAATATCATAATTCACCAGGAAACGGCAATGCGCTCCATATCGTTTACCAAGGGTTCTGCAAAGGCCGCAGTAGGCTGCGCGATAGTGGGCATCATCCCGCACCCGGAGTTCATCAACACGGGGACGGATATAGCCAAACATGGTCAGTTCTCCGCATAGCCTGTGATGACAAAGGCCACAGGCCGCTTTTGCTGCACATAACGGTTATAAAGAATCATAATTACAATTCCCATGCCAAAGCCTGCCGCTGCCAGCAGCCCCGGCATAACGCCAAGGCCAAGGCCTGCAAAGTAGCCTGCCAGCAGCAGGATCAGCGGAAGAATATACACAACCAGCATGGCAGGAAGGATCTGCCGGTCATCTGAGGTTACAATCACCTGTTCGCCGGGACGGGCTCCAATGGCATTTCGTGCCCGGACAAAAACCTGCTGCTTTGCAGCGCCGCAGCCACTGCATTTGTGGCACTCGCCGCTGCAAGCGCTTTCCCGCTGCACAAACACTTCGGCATAGCCG
Organism: Faecousia sp.; assembly: GCA_045659925.1. GTDB lineage: Bacteria > Bacillota > Clostridia > Oscillospirales > Oscillospiraceae > SVMC01. The sequence continues at coordinate 5,186 of JAZRCV010000051.1, read as the reverse complement.
TCGGGATATACTTTTGCAACCTGAACCCGCTGCTGCATGAAATGCTCCTTCCAATTTGTTTCTGATATTTAGGATAGCGTAACCGTCAGGGTATTACTGCCGATGGGTCCCACCTGCAGTCCGTCCGGCACTTCCACATTCACAGATACAATATAGGTACCTGCCTGGGTAAAGCTGGAAAGATCCACCGTCACGATCACATCCTCCGGCTTCAGATTCATCAATGCCGCAGGAGTACCACGCAGGGTAAGCTGCACACTTTCACTGATGGGCTGGGCCGTCAGTTTCTCCGACACATTGATAAGTTCAAAATCTGAGACCGACATGGTCACAACATTGAGTCCGGTGACTCGCACCGATGCCTGCGCCTCCGCCACACCGGAGGCATTGTTGACACCCTCGGGCAGGTTGATGGGATAGTTCTTGGTGATGGGGCCGGTGACTGTTGCCAGGTCCAGAATGCCCAGATCAACCTGATTGACCTTATCCACAGCAGCCGCCTCGCCGGAGATCATGATGCTTTCCGGAGAAAGGGTATAGCTGATATTTTCGCTTGTGGCGCCGCCGCCGTCAATGGTTTTGAGGTTCAGGGGTACTTCTTTGTACTTCAGCACAGGAACAGAAACGGATACAGAATCCACATCCGTTACCAATTCTTCCCGGGATACCACTTCCCCCTCTGTATTCAACAGTTCATAGTCATAGTCCGCCACAGTGGTTGCGGTAATCGCAGACTTATTGATCACAATTCTGGCACAGTCAATGGCTTCTACCAGAGCGGCAGGGCCTGTCACCATCACTTCGCTGGGGGTGATGGTCATGGTGTCCGTGTCAATGAGCAGGGATTCGCCGTCGGTTTCCGTGGTTCCCTCCCCTTCAAACACCGCACGAACCTCCACCGCCCGGCGGATATAGTGCTCCACCGATACGGTAACATAGGCAGGGGTTCTGTTTTCAATGGAAAGCTCACTGCTGGAAACATTGGCCGGATATCTGACATTGTAGAGAAGCTCATGGGTTCCTGCCTCATCAATCTGAGACAGATCCACGGTAAGCTGGATATTGTTTCTGGAAAGCTTCTTCAGTTCAGAACGCCGACCGGAAATACGAAGAGAAACCGTAACATCACTGCCGGAAGTCATCATCAGATCCTGCTCCCGGATGGCATCCTCATTTTCAAAGCTGACGGGAATAGAGGTAAAGGTATCCACATCGTTGGGATTGACCACAGTGACATCATAGAGCCAGATAAAGATCGCTGCAAGCAATGCCAGCAGCATTATGGGAAGCTTATTTTTCATGTTTTTTGCCCTCCCCGGAAAAATGCCGCTTCAGCCGCTCCAAAAGGCTCGGCTGGGTCTCCTCCTGCAGTCCCAGTTCCTGGGTCAGGAGCTTATGCAGGGTCTCCGGCTCCAGATGGCGCTTGAGGCGTCCGCCCAAAGCCACAGAAATGATACCGGTCTCCTCTGAAACGATCACCACCACGGCGTCCGTTGCCTCGCTCATGCCAATGCCGGCACGATGGCGGGTACCCAAGTCAGAACTCAGGCGGGAATTCTCTGTCAGGGGCAACACACAGGCCGCAGCAGCAGCTCTCTCTCCCTGAATGATCAATGCGCCGTCATGCAGCGCTGCCTTGGGGAAGAAGATGTTGGCCAAAAGTTCCTCAGACACTTTGGCATCGATGATGGTACCGTTGGTAAAATAATGCTCCAGCGGTGTGGTGCGCTCCAGCACGATCAGGGCGCCGGTACGGCTTTGGGAAAACTTTTCACAGGCCAGAACCAGCTGCTCCACCACATATTCGCTTTGCTTGGAGGTGTCGCGACCGAAAAAATACTTAGAGAAAGATCTGGCACCGATGTGCTCCAGACCCCGGCGAAGCTCAGGCTGGAAAATAATGATCAGCGCAAATGCGCCCAATTCCAGCACAAAGTTCAGCACAAAGTTTAGCGCGTGCATCTGCAGGATGCGGGTCAGCGCAAAGACGACCAAAATGAGCCCAATACTCTTCAGAATTCTGGCCGCAGGTGTCCGCCGGATCAGCATAAAGATCCAGTAAAACAAGCAGGCGACCATCAGTATATCGAGGAAATCCATAACATTTGGCTTCGGGATCAGGCTGGCATATTCCCGCAATGAATTGAGCAGTCCTATCATTCGTAATTCTCCCAACATCGCACTTATCCAAAAATGGGCATAGTTGCACTTATAATCATCAACTTATTATAGTCCAAATTTCTCCTAATAGCAAGTGCTCAATCCGTTTTTTTCGCACTTCTCCTTATCTTTCTGTCAGGCGGAGAATCTCCTGCACAGCGCAGGCGAAACAATCCACCTCTCTGGCAGTATTAAAGGGGCTGAAGCTGACACGCAGGGTGCCTTCCTGCAGCGTTCCAGCGCTTTCATGGGCCATGGGAGCGCAGTGCAGCCCAGCGCGCACCGCAATCCCTTTCTGGGCCAGCATCTGTGCCGCATCCTCACTGTCCACACCGTCGATCTGCATGGAAAGCACACCGCTTTGCTGATCAAACGGCCCGCAGTAGCAATGAATCCGTTCATATTTTTGCAGTTTTGCCTGCAGCCGGCGGCGAAGAGCTGTCTCATGGGCAAGAATCTCCACTTCCCCGGTATCCCGCACAAACTGAAGCCCTGCCCGAAGTCCTGCAATGCCGCATACATTGGGTGTGCCCGCTTCCAGCCGCTCCGGAAGCTCCTCCGGCATCTGGGCAGGGCGGGACTGACTTCCTGTTCCTCCCTCAAGCAGGGGCTTTCCCGGCTGAGCGCACAGGAGAAGCCCCGTGCCTTGGGGACCAAAAAGCCCCTTATGCCCGGGCATGGCAATAAATGCTGCCCCCAGATCCCGAAAAGACAGGGGCAAACTCCCCGCCGACTGGGATGCATCCACGATCAGGGGTACGCCCCGCTCCCGGCAAAGTGCGGCAATCTCCTCCAGCGGCAGGATAAACCCAAACACATTGGACACATGATTGCACACCACAGCCCCGGTACCCCGGGTGATCTCCCGATCAAATGCACTCAGCAAATCATCCCGGTCAAAAAGCCTTCTGCCCGCCACCACCACCTCCGCGCCAATCCCGTATAGGGGTCGGCGCACCGCATTGTGTTCAAATCCGGAAATTACCACCCGATCTGCCGTTGAGACAAGACTCTTAATCGCGATGTTCAGGCCGTGGGTGGCATTCATGGTAAAAACCACCTGTTCCGGTTCACAGGAAAACAGTTTTGCCGCCTCAAGGCGGCATTCAAACATGGTTTTTTCGGCAGCCTGTGCAGGCCAATGGCCACCTCTTCCGGGGCTGGCCAGCCGCTCAATGGCCCGGGCTGTCGCCCTGCTAACCCCCGGAGGCTTTTGCATCGATGTTGCCGCAGCATCAAAGTAGATCACATTGCGCCTCCTCAAATCCGTTTCGGGTTCTTGCATAGCAGCGCTGTACACCGCTGCCCTGCAGCACCTTTGTTGCCTGCGATGCCCACTGGGCGGACACCCGCAGGCAATGACCGCAGCCATGCACCGAAAGGGTGGCCGGGGTGCGCTGCATCGTGGACGGAATACCTGCCGAAGACAAGATCATCTGTCCCCGCTGCGCTGCCGTGACTGACCGAAAGGTAAAATAGAATCCATTCATCCTCAATCCCTCCTGCCTTCAGCATATGCGATATCACCCTTCACCGTTCGACCGAATGCAGCAAAGGGGAAATATTTTTAAAAAATCGTAGTATTAGCGCAAAAGAAACAGAATTCTGTTGACAAACACTGCTTTTTTATTATAATGTAGACATATAGTTATGATAGAGGCGCGAATGACATGAGTAGGCGCGAATATCGGCCAGGCAGCCGAGCGCCAAAAGGGGATTTCGCCGAGGTGTTGCCGTGGTGCCTGCCGCGGTAATTGCCGGGCTGACGGAGAACATCCGTCAGACTGTCACATTTGTGGAGCGCTGTCATGTCTGCTGCAGTTTGTTGTATTGCGTCATGACCCTATCATGACGCAATTTTTATTTTTATAGGAGTGAAAAGAATGAAACGTTCATCCATCCTTGCACTGATCGTTGTCTTCGTGATTATCGCGGCAGTCATCGTCGGTGCTGTCACCACCAACGGCGCAGTTCGCATGCAGGATTGCAGCGAATGCGAAGGCGCCGGTGTTGTCTCCGTTGCAGACTATGCAACCGGTGACGAAACCGAATACACCTGTTCCACCTGTGGTGGTTCCGGTGAAGAAGAAGCCGGCAGTTCCATGTACGGCACCTTCTGGGCACTTGTTCCCCCCGTCGTGGCCATTGCTCTGGCCCTGATCACCAAAGAGGTTTATTCCTCCCTGTTCGTCGGTGTCGTCCTCGGCGGCCTGATGTACACCAACTTCTCCTTCGCAGGCACCGTTGATGCCGTTGTTACCGACGGTCTGATGACCTCCATCGCTGACGGCGCAGGCATTTTTGCCTTCCTGGTCATCCTGGGCATCATCGTTGCTCTGATAAACCGCGCAGGCGGCTCCCAGGCTTTTGGCCGTTGGGCAGCCACCCATGTCAAGACCAAGGTTGGCGCTGCTCTGGCTACCTTTGCTCTGGGCGTTCTGATCTTCATTGACGACTACTTCAACTGCCTCACCGTTGGCTCCGTCATGCGTCCCGTGACCGATGCCAAGAAGGTTTCCCGCGTTAAGCTGGCTTACCTCATCGACGCCACTGCAGCTCCCGTCTGCATGATCGCTCCCATCTCCTCCTGGGCAGCAGCAGTTTCCGGCTGCGTTGAAAGCGAGACCTATTCCGGTCTGGAACTCTTCATCAAGGCCATTCCCTTCAACTTCTACTCCCTTCTGACCTTCGTATTTATCATCACCATCTCCATTTTGGGCTTTGACTATGGCAAGATGGCTGGCTTTGAAATCAAGGCACAGCAGGGTGATGTGATCGGCAACACCGACGACATCGCTGCCAATGACGAAGCTCCTGTCACCGAGCGTGGCCGTGTCTTCGATCTGCTCTTCCCCGTGATCGTTCTCATTGTTTCCAGCGTATTTGGCCTGATCCATGTGGGCGGCTTCTTCGGCGTTGACGCCTGGGGCGGCACCGAATGCGCAGGCGACTTCATTGCTGCCTTTGGCAACACCGATGCTTACATCGGCCTGCCCTGGGGCGGCATCATCTCCCTGATCATCATT
>JAZRCV010000050.1:0-13642 GCA_045659925.1 Faecousia sp. | reverse complement strand
GGATTTTCCACATTCCGGGCAGCGGTTTTCTCTGCCGCCCATGTCGCCAATGGCCTTATCCTTATCCGGATATCCGTGGAATACACGCCGGTCCAGACAACCTTCCGGCTGCGACCCGTGGAAGCCGTTCTCATGGAGTTTCAGCGCCTGCTCGTATTCCTGGCAGCCTCGCATCAAGTCCAGCGTGGCGCACACCTGTGCGGTGTGGAATGCATCGCCCAGTGCATCGTGGGCGGGCCGGGTGGGGGCAATGCCGCACAGCTCCATGGCAGTTTTCAGGGCTTTCTGGGCGTTGCTGCCATCGGTCTGGGCATTGAAAATCATCTGGGCGTTGAACCAACGGGAGATCCAGTCTGTCTCTAAGCTGAACAGCGTCAGATTTTCCCGCATAATGGTCAGGTCATCAAAACCCCAGGTGAGGAAGGTGCAGTCTTCTCCGCACCATTCGCGGAATTTCTCTATGGCTTCGATAAAACTGACGCCTTCTGCCTTGAGGCGGGATTCTTTGATACCGGTCAGGCTGCTGACGCGTTTATTCAATCTTCTATAATAGCGGGGACGAACCAAAACCTGGAATTCATCTGCCAGTGTCTGGTCTTCCAGCATCCGCACGGCACCGATCTGAATGATCTCACCGTGAATGGAAACGGGAAGCACCTTCTGCGCCGAGGGGGAACCCGGCCATGGCTGATTCCATTCCAGATCAAGAATGATATACTGCATAAGTGTTGGGCCTTCCATTTGATCTTTCTGTTATGTTACCACACAACTGCCCTTCGTGCAACAGTAGTTTCCAGGAAACCGCAACTTTCCCCCACTGCGTGCATAGAATGGGGAAACAGGAAAGGCGGCGAAGCTATGGCATTTTTGTTTTTAAGCCCATCCACCCAGGAGTATAACCCCTATGTCACCACGGGAAATGAGGAATACTGGATGAATCTGCTGGCAGATGAAATGACGCCCTACCTTGAGGCAAGCGGGATCAATGTGACGCGAAATGATCCGAATGGCACCGTGGGTGCATCCGTCCGGGCATCCAATGGGGGGAACTATGACTTCCATCTGGCGCTCCATTCCAATGCAGCGCCGGAGTCTTTAAGCGGCCAGCTCCGGGGTGTGGACATATATTATTATCCCGGCAGCACCCAGGCGCTGCGTATGGCCAATATCATTGTTGACAACATAAAGCCCATTTATCCTCTGCCGGATCGGGTTCGCACCGTGGCCTCCAATTCTCTTTATGAGTTGCGTTCCACCCGGATCCCTGCTGTGCTGGGGGAATTTGGTTATCACGACAACATAGAAGATGCTACTTGGCTGGAAAACAATCTGAATGCTATTGCCCGGGCACTGGTGCTGAGCGTGACGGAGTATTTTGGCCTGCCCTTCCTGTCACCGGGGCAAACCCGTCAGGCCGTGGTGGAAACTGTCTCCGGCCCCTTGAATCTGCGGGGCACACCCTCATCCTCAGGTCAAATCATCGAGAGAATCCCCTCCGGTGCGGCGGTGGAGGTGCTGAACGGCTACAATGGCTGGTACGTGGTGCGATACGGCGATCTCGTCGGTTTCGCTTTGGGGGAATACCTCCGCTTCCTCTGATGCAGCCGATACACTTTGGCTGCGCTCTTTCAGGGTAAAGGAGGAAAAGACGGCATTGATGCGCTGGTTATAAGCCCCGCCAAGGCCTTCCTTCAGGCTGAAGCACAGCGCATAATAGTAGTCCCCCTCCCGCAGTATCTTTGCCCGACAAACCATTTGCCCCTGCTCTCCGGCAGAGCACCAGGCGAACTGACATGCTTCTCTTTCGCCATCGGTGCTGTCCAGCCGCAGCTGAGGCTGGGCAAAGCCGGACAGGGCATAGACCGCAGCATCCAGTCCATCGGTGACCATGACCCGGGTATAGATGGTATAGGCACCGTCTGCGGCTTCATAGAGGCAGCCTTCGTCGGTGCTTGAAAGTGCTCTGGCGTCATCAGGAAGCGTCACTTCAATTTCATAAGGCGCATCCGCTGGGGCGCATACCGGCATCACATCCGATACCGTTTCATATACTACCTGCTTTGCACTGCAGCCCATCATCAGCAGTAACGCCATGCCCAACCATACAACCCGATTCATCTGCATTCCTCCGGTATCAAGAACTACCGCCGCTTTGGCGGTGATGCCATTGTATGACCGGGTTTTGATACCTATGCAAAAGCAGCGAAGGCTTTGCTCGAAAGCGCCTTCGCTGCTGGTTGTTTATGTAGGGAATTCCGTGGTATAAAGCGGCGGATGATCGCCATAGGGCTGGGGAAGATATCGAATGGAGCGAATCCGCTTTCCGCTGACACCGTATTTGGGATGATAGCCAAATAGGTTTACATAAGACAGAAGATCGTCTTTCTCCTGTTCCATTGCCCGCAGGAGCTGTACGGTTGCCATGGCGTCATCCACGGCGCGGTGGCTGTTGACCGCATCCTCTTCCAGATGGTATGCCGAAATGGCGTTTTCCAGACGATGGGGATAGGGTCTGCGATCGCGATAAACCGTCAGTGCATCCAGGTATTTTGCCTGCGTCAGGCAGGACGCACAGCCGTACCGGGACAGGAGATAGTAAATGAAGTTCAGATCGAATTGGGCGTTATAGGCCACCACAAGCATCTGCGGGCCGGTCAGAAGCTCCATAAGCTGCGTGGCGGCACGCTGACGGTCGATGCCCTGGGTTTCCAGCATGGTGGGGGTGATCCCGGTGAGGCGCTGGATTTCCGGCGGCAGCGTCCGATCCGGGGGAAGGGAGATCAGGCAGCTCAGTTCCCCGTCCGGGACATAGCTTGCACCTTCCCGCCGCAGACGAACTGCGCCCAGTTCAATGATCTCATCGTGCTGAAAGGAAAGCCCGGTGGTTTCCGTATCGAATATCACAACTGTCTCAAATTTTGAGAAGAGACTGTTCATATTGCACCTCCCGGCAGGCGGTCATTCTGCTTTTTTCTTGGATTTGAAGCTGAATTTTGCTTCCTCGCCCCGCAAAAGCCGGCGAATATTGCTGCGATGCAGGAAAATTACCAACACGCAGATAAAAATGCACAGGCATTGCTCGGCATCAAAGACCGGATGCAGAAGCCAGTAAATCACCGGGTATACCACTGCGGAGATCACAGAGCAGGCAGAGACCCGCTTTGTCAGGAAAAAGACGGTGAAAAATACCACAGCCAGCAGCAGGAAAAAGCGCCAATCCAACATCAGCGCGATGCAGGCAGAAACAGCCACGCCCTTACCGCCCCGGAACTTGAAATATACAGGCCAGCTATGACCAATGACACAGGCTGCGCAGCCGATGACCAGGCCGAGACGACCTGCCAGCAGTTGGCCGATCAAAGCAGCGGCTACGGTTTTCAGCATATCCCCCAGGAGGGTGAGCAGGCCTGCCCGCATACCAAATACCCGGGCAACATTGGTGGCGCCGGCATTGCCGCTGCCACACTTGCGCACATCCGTGTGCAGGATAAATTTTGAAAGAATCACGGAAATGCTGATAGAACCCAGAAGATAGCCGATCAGCGCAATGATGCCGTAAGTGATTGCCATATGGTGTGCCTCCAGCCGGATATAAGATGGGAAAGCTTACTTTCTGAAGAACAGGATGCCAAGGCAGTTGGGGCCGCAATGGCTGGAAATGGTGCAGCCTGCAGTGGTCTGCAGAACTTCGGTGAAGGGAGCGCACTCTTCCACCAGAGCCTGCACCCGATCCACTCTATCCTGGGCCATACCGGAGTGGGTGATGAAGATTCTGTGAAGATCCAGGGTATCCACATCTGCAAGGCGGTCCTGGATGTACTTTTCAAGGCACTTATCCAGATTGCCGCGATACTTTTTGCCCACCTTCATGCTGCCGTCATGCACTTCGATGCAGGGCTTCAGGCTCAGAAGGTTTGCGCCAAGGGCTGCGACTGTGCTGCAGCGGCCGCCTCTGCGCAGGTATTCCAGGGTGTCGAGAATAAAGCTGACATCCAGCTTCTTCTTCATTTCATTCAGCTTTTCCACAATGGCCTTCGGCTCCATGCCGCTGCGGGCCATGATTGCGGCTTCCAGCACAAGCTGGCCGATGCCGGTGGAAAGATTTTCAGAATCCACCACATATACATTCTCCAGCTCGGTTGCTGCGATGCAGGCGTTCTGGTAGCTGGAGGACATGGAAGAGCTGACGGTGAAGTGAATGATTGCGTCGGAATCCTTCTTCAGCCGGCTGAAAGTCTGGATATAATCCTCCACATTGACTGCAGCGGTGCTGCACATAGCGCCACCATTGTCTACATGGTCGAAGATATCCTGAGCGGTGATCTCCAGACCATCTTTGTAGGACTGGCCGTCCTTGGTGACATAAAGGGGAATGATTTCAATATCAAACTGCTGCACGATCTCTTTTGTCAGATCGCAGGTGCTGTCAGAACTGATTTTAATTCTCATGGGGATGTCCTCCTGTTGTGATAATCAACTGCCGGATGGCAGAGAAGGGAACAGGCCGCAGCGATTTGGCGTTGCGGCCGGGATATGTGTCAATTTAAAAATGTCATTTCTGAACATAATCCTTTACCATATTGTAACCGTTTTACGGAAAAAGTCAATCATTTCTATGTAGACTTGTTTTGAGTCCGTTTTTTTGGACACTAAAAGATGTATTCTGTTCACAGAAAAGGAAAGGAGATGTTCTTATGAATCAAATGATCGATCTTTGCCCCTATCTTCCTACGGAGCGCATTACCATTGGGCGTGGGGCTGAAAAAACAAAGCACACAGCCTCCTTCCTCCTGCTGGCCTTTGAGGCGGTGGTGACCGCTGTGATCGGTGTCAGCATGCTGGTGGGAATTGGAGCATTTTTGTTTATGCTTTGAGATTATTCTGCGGAAAGGATCTGCATGGTGCGGGTATACAGGTAGCTTTGATGATCGGGCAGCATACAAAGCCTGCTGCCGACGGATTCGTGGTAGGCACCTGCATCATGGATGGCGAGCAGGGCACCGGGCTGAATTTCGGGGAGAACGGCTTTGTCGCAAAAACGGTCATGGGGGCTTGGCGTACAGCCATGGATGGAGTAAAGCAGCCTTCCCCCACGGCGACAGTTGCCCACAACAGAGATGTGGAAATCTCTTTGCCGGGGAAATACCGGCGCCGATGCATCTAAAATCACATGGCGGCGGCTTTGCTCCCGCACCTCAACAGCCCGGCATACAAGGATGCCATGCCGGCCGAGGGCATATTGCCCCAATTCTGTATAGAGGGCAGGGCCGCTGCCTTCCGGAAAAGCGGCACGATACTTAGAGCGGATTTGCGAACCAATGTGGGGAAGATTTGGAAGGGGACGGCCAATGCCAAGTCCGCCGCCCAGATCGCAGCAGCTGACATGGATATCATAACGGCTTCGCAGTTCTGCAGCCAGAGAAAACAGCAGATCTGCCGCGGCCAGATAAGAGATATCCTGCTTTGTATTTGCAAAGAGATGACACTGAAGGCCGATCTCTTCCACACCGGCAGTGCGAAGCCGAAGGGCAGCGTCCAGAATTTGCTCCCGACTCATGCCGGATTTATATTTTTCTGTGTTGGAAGCAAACTGCGGCCCTATGGCGCATCGTTCCGGCCGGAAACGCAGCAAACACCGCTTGGGCAATCTGCTGCTTAGCTTATCAATTTGGCAAGGGGCATCGAATACCACACTGCACCCCACCTGCATCGCCATAGCAGCAAGGGAGTCTGTCATGGCGGGGGTGTGCAGCAGGATGTTGTCTCCGGTAAAGTGGCAGTACTGTGCGTGGCGCAGTTCCCTGCTGTTTTGCACCAGTACGCCGCAGCCCTCCTCACCCAGAATACGAAGCACGGCAGGAGTGGCATTTGCCATCAGGGGAAACCATTGGCGATGCCCCGGATTCCAGCAGAAGCTGCCTTTGATGGTGCGGGCTGACTTGCGGATGCCGTCTTCATCGTAAAGATAGAAGGGGGTGGGTACCTGCGCGGCAAAGCGCACAAGCGCCTGCTGGGGCAGGAAAAGGCGATCGGGACGGTGGGTGTTGCCGTATGGCATGGGAAACCACCTCAGTCCTTTGTATTATTTCGGTACAGGATTTCCAGGCCCTTCAGGAGCAGGTGCTTATCATAGCGGATGCTTCTGCGGCACAGCGGGATCACGAACTGGGAGATGCCACCGGTGGCAATCACCGGCATTTCTCTGCCCATTTCTTCCTCCATGCGATCCAGCAGGCCATCAAGCATGGCAGCTGCGCCCAACATGATGCCGCTGCGCATGCAGTCCACTGTGTTGCGGCCAATGGCATGCTTCGGCGCATCTAAAGAGATGCCGGGAAGCTGTGCCGTGCGGCTGGTCAGGGCATCCATGGAGATGCGAAGGCCCGGACAGATGCAGCCGCCTCTAAACGCATGATTCTCATCAATGACGGAAATGGTGGTGGCTGTGCCCATGTCCACAATAATCAGCGGAGCGCCATAGAAGCGGACACCTGCCACAGCGGCAACGATCAGGTCGCTGCCCACCTGCTTGGGATTATCTACTAAAACATTCAAACCAGTACGGATGCCGGGGCCCACGATGAGGGGCTCTTTTTTCGTCATTTTTATCACGGCAGTGTACATCGAGTTCTGCACCGGCGGCACAACAGAGGAAATAATGGTGCCCTCCAGCTGGGAAAAATCCACCTGGAACAAGGAGAGCATATTCCGCAGCTCTAAATGATATTGATCTGAGGTTTTGATGGGATCCGTGGCCATACGGGCCACGAATACGATCTGACCATCCTCCATACCGCCCAGTACGATATTGGTGTTGCCGATGTCAATGGCAAGAATCATAATACTTCCTCCAAACCTTCTCAGGCCTGCTGCCTGAAATCGCAAATTTTTCCTCGAACCTGTCCGTTGGACAATTCAATCACGGCATAGGTGACCGGGCCTTTACCGCTGCAGCTTCCGGGATTGCACAGCCACAGGCCGTTATAGCAGTCGAACAGGCTCTGATGGGTGTGCCCAAACAGGAGGATATTGCAGTTTGCCTCCCGGGCGGCCAGTTCGGCCCGCAAAAGGCCGTATTTGACCCGCAGGGTATGGCCGTGGGTGATATAGAGTCGGACACCTTCTAATTCTTCCACAATACGCTCCGGGGCGTTGCCAAAGTCACAGTTGCCACAGACGCTTAGCAGGGGAATATGGGGATAGCGCATTGCCAGATGCATGGCATCCTGCTCATGATCGCCCAGATGGATGATCCGGTCAGGTTGCTCCCGTTCCACTGCGGTGCACATATAATTCATATTCTTATGGGAGTCGGATAAAATCAACAGCTTCATAGAGTTCACCTTTCGCACCGGGGCGCATATATTGGGATAGCGGCATTGCTGCTTAACAAAGTTATTATAACAAACGAACGGTCAGGAGGCAATGGAATGTTTTCAAATGCTGCAAATAATTCAGGTTCGTTCCCCTTTCAGCAGGCAGATCTTGCCAAAATCCTCGCATCTGCGGAGGGGCGTCAGCTTCTGGCACTGCTGCGCCGGGATGGGGGAGGCGCGCTGCAGCAGGCGGCGCAGGCGGTAAAAAACGGCGACTTTGATAGCGCAAAATCTGTGCTGGAGCCGATGCTGCAAAATCCTGAAGCGGCTGCTCTGCTGAGCAGGCTGAAAAAGAATTCGGAGTAAGGAATGGAGAATCTGGATGAAGCCTTGGGCAAGCTTCTGAGCGATCCCAATGCCATGGCCCAGGTGATGAATCTGGCCCAATCCCTGGGGGCAATGATGCCCCAGGAGGGTGGGGCGCAAAAGCAGGAGGAGGTGCCGCCGCCTTTGCCTGGGCTTGATATGCTGAAGGCACTGCCCGGAGGAAATGAGCGGCATGCGGCGCTGTTTCATGCGCTGGGGCCTTTTTTATCGCCAAAGCGGCGGGAAAAGCTGGAGCGAGCCATACAGATTGGCCGATTGTCCGGCCTGGCGAGCCTGGCTTTGCAGCTAACCGACCGTGAAGAGGAAAAAGGAAGGTGAAATCTATGTACAGCAGGTTTACGCCGGGACCTGATGGCATCTATCAGCGCAGACAGGTCGGCGCTACAGCTGCACCCCCAAGGGGGATGCCTCCGGCTCCGCCGAAGAACCCGCCAAAGGCACCGCCACCGCAAATGGTCCCTCCGGAACCGCCCTGTGAGATGGCACCACCACCGAAACCGATGCCGCCTTCCCTGAAAAATCGGCTGGCAAAGCTGCTGCCAAAGGGCATGGAGTTGGGGGATGTGCTGGTGCTTTTGATCGCGCTGCTGCTGCTCATTGAAAGCGAGGAGGATATGCAGACCATTCTGATCACCATGGCGGCATTCTTTCTGCTTTAGTGTGCTATGTTTCTATGCGTCGGGTTAAAAAATGCGCCGTTCCGGAGGAACAGCGCATTTTTTCGTCAAATTCGGCAGCTCTGCTGAATTTACTGTATTCGTTTTCCGTTCAGAATGGCCATCGTCAGCCGGTCTTTCTCGTAGCATAGTTTCAGGGAGAAAAAAGGAATGTCCTGATCTAAAAGGGAGAGGAAGATCCGGTCCCCTTCCCATTGGGGAAGCTGAGGAAGCTGTGCTCTGGGAATCCAGGCAAGCTCCCCTTCATCGCAGGAGGAAAGCGTTCCTTCAAAGGCACTTGATGTAAAAAGGTGCATGTATTCCCCTTCCCAGCAGTCAGATACAAAGGTAACGATCCCCCTGTAGTGCCATTGGGTCATGGTAAGGCCGGTTTCTTCCAGCACTTCCCGGCGGACACATTCATCGGGACTTTCACCCTCTTCCATTTTTCCGCCAACGCCGATCCATTTGCCTTCGTTTTCATCGTTCTTCTTTTTTGTGCGGTAGAGCATCAGGTAGCAGTCATCCTGCTGTAGATAGCACAGTGTAGTGTTCTTCATGGTTTCACCTCAGGGACAGCACAGAGAAATGGCGCTTTTCAGGTTGACTATGGAAGCCTCCGTGATATCCGGAGCAGCTTCTCCGTCCAGTGTCCAGTCCAGCGGCGTTGGAGAGGATACCTGCAGCGCAGAGGTACTGCAGAAGGTAATCATTCTGGAACTGTAGTCCTGCGCACTCAATGCCCGAATGCATTCATTCAGATCAATGAGATCTTTGGGAGATTTGATCAGCAGAAGTTCAAAAAGACCGTCGTTGAGATCAACATGCTCGGAATTCAGCTTCATCAAACCGCCCAGAGAGGTGGTGTTGCTGATGGCACCGAAAATGTAGTTGTCCTCAAAGGTGACATCCTCTGTTTCTACCTTTAGATGCAGGGGACGGATGTTGGGAATGTCCTTGATGCCGCCCAGAATATAGGCGAGGTGACCCAGCATGTTTTTCACACTCTGGGGCGTGGCATAGGAGGTTCTGGCAAAGGCACCAAAGGATGCAACATAGGAAAAATAGCGATCCCCAAATTTTCCTGCGTCAATGGAAATCGGTTCGCAGTCCATGGCGCAGCGGGCTGCCTTCAGGATGGTCTTGGGCAGATGAAGGGAAGTGGCAAAATGGTTGGTGCTGCCGCAGGGAATGTAGCCGATGGGGATGTTGAGTCCGGCGTACAGCATGCCGGATACCACCTCGTTGAAGGTGCCGTCACCTCCTGCGCATACAATGCGGTCAAAATCACTGCCCCGCTGGGCTGCGATCTTACAGCCGTCGCCCTGTCCTGCGGTCATGTAGACGGTATTTTCGTAGCCGTACTGGCGGAACAGATGAATGATATCCGGAAGATAGCGGACGATGCGCTTGGTTCCGGAGTGGGGATTGACAATCAAGAGCAACTTTTTCATCATATTACTCCATTTCCTGAGAATAAAAAGATGTATTTTACATAGACCCTAATAGAAAACTATTTTGTAAAGCGTTCGGCATAGCCGCAGTGTCGGCACAGTTCTGCCACCCGCTGACGACGGGAGAAGCCATCATAGATGGCCCGCGCCTGGGGTGCATTTAAAATCTGGGTCAGGGGAGAGGAAAAGGCATTGCCCAGGGCAAGCTCCCCCTCATGATCCAGGCAGCAGGGAACCACGGTTCCATCACTCAGGATGCCCACCTGATCCCGCAGAGCCTGGCAGAAGCCGATGCTGCCCCGATCCCGGGATGCGCTATCCGGCCATTCAAACCGCTGGCCCCATTCCAAAAATACCCTTGGTGCAAGGCGAAAGCCCTTGGAATTTTCAGCCCAGGGTTCCGGGAAAATTGCGTAAAGAATCTCCAGAATTTTCTCATTCATTTGATGAAGACCCGGAACTTCCCCGTCTAAGTTCCACAGCCGCAGGCAGCAGATGATGCCCCGGCTGCCGGCAGCCTTTGCAAATTCTCCACAGACATGGATATACTCATTCATAGACAGGGCGCCGTTGGCCTCCATGGAATGCAGGGATATATTGACCTTATGAAGGGCCGGTGAAGATAACAACATTTCCGCTTTTTCATCAAGCAGGGTGCCGTTGGTGGTCAGAATCACACGAAGCCCCTGCTGCCCGGCGATATCCAGCATCCGGGAAAGCTGGGGATGAAACAGCGGCTCGCCCATTACATGGAAGTAGACAAAGCCGGTCACCTTCTGGATTTCCGGGGCGAGGCGGGCAAATTCCTCAGGCTGCATATCCCGGGGCGGCCGCTTGGTGCCGGGACAAAATGCGCACTGCAGATTGCAGCGGTTCGTGATCTCCACATAAACTTTTGACAGCATGATATCCTCCAAGGCATAAACTACCATTTATATTATACCACAGCAAGATGCGAAAAAACGAACAGAATGTAAATTTTTCCATCCGAGTAAGATGTATAAAATGTGCATTGCTTTCACAATGCACATTTTAGCCCATGTTAGCTGTGCTTCATGCAGCACATGGTATCTTCAATGCGATCTTCAATTTTGTTTGCGGTTTTTTCTACGGCGCGACGAACCTTGTTCTGCCGGGGCATCATCATGATGGCGGCGGCACCAAGCACCATACCCGCACCCACAGTAGCGGCAAAGGACTTCATTTCCACGAGATCACCTCCTTTGCCTAAAGGTTTCCCTGTGGGGACGCATTTTAACGCGCCAAAATCCGACAGGCAAAGAGGTGCTTTACAGTTTGCGTTATTCTATTGGCTGCTTTCTGCGGCCATTTTGATCGAAGGTGCGCTTCAGGGCCCACTCTGTGGGGATGATGACACCTACCAGAGGGATCATCTGCACAAACATCAACATTGCGCCAAAAATTCCAATTTCATCCGTGTTTTTGCCAAACAGGAACAGCATGGGGATCACACTGCAGGGCAGCAGAATGAGGCCCCAAAGGAACCAGCATTTTCCGCAATATTGGTGGGCAAAGTCCCAGGTATCCCGGTTTTTCATGGACATGGCAGTTCTGTAGCCAAAGACCCGGTTGATGCTGTTGGGGCTCTTTTTCAGAAAGGCACGCCCAAAGAGAATCATCGTTAAGGGAATCAGAAGATCCATGCACAGCATATAAACCCAGAAACCCATCAGGCAGCCTCCTTCCAAATGGAATATTGGATGATCTCAGATTCTTTTTGTCAGGATCAGGTAAATGACTAATGCGGAAAGACCGATTTGCAGTATTGTGATCACGAGAGGGACCCATGTACCGATCCGCCATCGGAAAAAAGAAACTTGCTCCTTTTCGTAGCATGCGCCGAGCTTATCTTTCACGATCCGCTTTATGGTTTTATCTGTTGCCACCAGACGACTGTTTTCTGCCAGACAGAAGATCAGGCAAACGATAGACAGCACAAAGCCGCAAATGGGAAAAAACAGAAGAGAAATGTTGGGCAGTTTCAAATTGTTGAACAGGCGGAATGTAATGGGAAGCGTGCTGATAAAAAAGATGATAACAGTAAACTGGGTCAGCCGTTTCCAGAAGTTTTCGTGGCGATATTTCCATTCATCAAAATAGATATTCAGGACATTGATTGTATCTTCTTTACTCATGGGGAGTACTCCTTTCCTTGCTGAATGAGACAAAGATGGGCAGCTTCCGCTGCCCATCCGGGAAATTCACAGTGGGATCAGAAGTCAACAGTAGGTTCCAGAATGGAATCGTCATTGAAGACCCAGTCCTGCACATTGATAATATCGTATTTTTCCTTGGTGCTGCGGATGACAATCTTGCTCAGGCCCGCATTGATGATCATGCGTCTGCACTGGGGGCAGGGAGCATGATCGATGAAGTTGCCGGTGGCGGCGTCGCGGCCCACCAGATAGATGGTACCGCCGATGCATTCGCTGCGGGCGGCGGAGATGATGGCGTTGGCCTCTGCGTGGACGCTGCGGCAAAGCTCGTAACGCCCACCGGAAGGAATGTTCATTCTCTGACGGATGCAGTAGCCAAGGTCGATGCAGTTGCTGCGGCCCCGGGGCGCACCATTATAGCCGGTGGAGACGATCTCATCGTTGCGGACGATCAGTGCGCCATAGTGCTCACAGGCGCAGGTAGAGCGCTCCAGCACGGTCTGGGCAATGTCGAGATAATAGTTTTCTTTGTCAATGCGGCTCATCAGAGGTTCCTCCTGATGCATTTATTCATCCCTATTATACAACGGTTTGCTTATTTTTGCAAGAGATAAATGAAAAGTTTCATCTTGATGATCCTACGAAATGTCGAAATCTGGGGTTTTCGCTCCACATCAACGGGGGAAATTCGCTATATTTTGACAATCTTCCTCCCCTTTGAACCGGAAAGGCCCGAACACCGGCTTTGGGAACCGATGTTCGGGCGGAAATTCATACAAAAAATGCAGGGATTCCTTCGCCTATAGCTGGCATTTACCTCTGGGGAGGAAGATGCCGCCTGCGGGATGCAGCAGTTCTCCCATCTCAGCAGTCAGCCTACCCCTGAGCCATACCTGCCGGATGCTGCCCGCGATGTCAAAACCCTCAAAGGGGGTATAGTCCACATTGGCGGACAGTGCTTTATGGGTCAGGCTGTGCTGCCCGGCAGGATCATAGACCACGATATCCGCATCGCTGCCCTCGGCAATGACACCCTTGCGGGGATACAGACCATAGAGCTTTGCGGGGTTCTCCGACAGTACCGCCGCCATTTGCTCCTTGGTGATGCGGCCCTTGGCAACGCCGTAGGTATAGAGCAGGATGCCCCGGGTCTCCACACCGGGCAGACCGCCAGGGATCTTTGTAAAATCGTCCTGTCCTGCCATTTTCTGCTGCAGGGTGAAGCTGCAGTGGTCGGTGCAGACGGTCTGGATGCCGCCCTCTGCCAGTGCATTCCAGAGCACCTCCTGGTCCTGGGGCGTTCTCAGGGGCGGGGCGCAGACGAATTTTGCGCTCTCCAGATAATCGGCTTGGTCATATCGGCTATCCTCCAGCAGCAGATACTGGGGACAGGTTTCTACAAATACCTTCTGTCCCTTTGCCCTTGCCTGCAGCACTTCATCATAGCCGGCGGCGGAGGAAAGATGAACAATGACAACCGGAACCTCCGCCACCTGCGCCATTTTCAGCAGGCGATCCACTGCCTCTGCTTCTAAAGGGGCAGGACGGGTACGGGGATGGGAACCGGGGGAGAGCTCGCCTGCTTCCTTTGCCTGGGCAATGAGGGCATCGATCACATCGGCATTTTCGCAGTGGACGCCCGCAATGCCGCC
>JAZRCV010000049.1:0-1975 GCA_045659925.1 Faecousia sp. | reverse complement strand
TGGGCTTTGCGTCCTTTGCCGCCTTTGCAGCCAGTACCGCCGCCTCATCATAGGCCGGAGCCTCCCGCAGTTCAAAGGTGATGGCACCGGTGGGGCAGGCGGGCAGGCAGTCGCCCAGACCGTCGCAGTAATCCTCCCGGGTGAGCTTGGCTTTTCCATTTACCATTTCAATGGCACCTTCATGGCAGGCAGCCGCACAGGCACCGCAGCCATTGCATTTCTCTTCATCTATTTTAATGATTTTTCTCAGCATGGAAATCACTCCTGTCTTGATTTTGTGACAACAGTATAGCATAATAATAGAAAAACTTCCGTTGTATTTACAACAGAAATGAGGCTTCTATGGAAAAATATCTTCCCCTTCTGAAGCACACCCAGCTATTTTCCGGCATTGGCGATGAGGACATCTCCGCCATGCTGCAATGCCTGCAGGCAAAGCTGCGCTGCTATAAAAAAGGCGAGTTCATCTTCCGGCAGGGAGAACACATCCGCCACATCGCCCTGCTGACCGAAGGGCAACTTCATGTGCAGCGGGATGGTTACTGGGGCAACCGCAGCATCATCAGCGCCATCGGGGTGGGCGATATGTTTGCAGAAGGGTATGCCGGTCCCCAGTGCGGCCCGATCCCCAATGATGTTGTGGCTGTGGCGGACAGCGCAGTGCTGTTCTTTGATGTGGAGCGGGTGCTCACCGTCTGCTCTGCCGGATGCCGTTTTCATTCTATGGTGGTAAAGAATCTCTACTTTGCCATTTCGGAAAAGAACCGGAAGTTGGTGCAGAAATTAGGCCATATCACAAAGCGCACCACCCGGGAGAAGCTGATCTCCTATCTCTCCGAGGAAGCCCGGCGGCAAAACAGCGGCAACTTCTCCATTCCCTTCAATCGGCAGCAGCTTGCAGACTTTTTATCCGTGGATCGCAGCGCCATGTCGAGTGAGCTTTGCAAAATGCGGGATGAAGGCCTGCTGTCCTTCAAGAAGAACAGATTCACCCTACAATAGCGTTCAAGGAAAAAGTTGACACCTCAACTTCTCTCTGGTATAATCAGCAAGAAGTTGAAATATCAACTTTCCATCAGGTAATGATAGGAGGAACCGCTATGTTGGATCGATTTGAGCGATTTTCCTTCGCAATTTCAGAAATCTCAAAGTGTTGGCACAAGCTGTCCGCCGATGAAATGGAACAGCACGGGCTAAGAAGTACCCACGCGGTATACCTTTTGATCATGGCAAAGCATCCGGAAGGCTTGACCGCACCGCAGCTTTGCGAGCTGTGCGGTCGGGACAAATCCGATGTCTCCCGCATGATGCGGATCATGGAAAAAAATGGCTTTGCCATCAAAGAAAGTGCCCATCAGCGCCGCTATAACGGCGTATTCCGGCTGACGCCCGCAGGTGTGGCTGCCGCAGATCATGTGAAGCAAAGAGCCGCTCTGGCAGTGGAACTTGCAGGTAAAGATCTGACGGATGAAAACCGTGCAATTCTCTATGCCTCCCTTGCATCCGTTGCAGAGAATCTGCGAAAGCTGTGCAAAGAGGGACTTCCCAACAAATAAGCCCCATCGGAGCTAACACAACATGCACCCCTTCAGGAGGTCAAATTATGAAAGTAAGAATCATCATTGACTCTACCGCAGATCTGCTTCCCGCCGTGAAAGCCCAAACCACCGTTGTTCCCCTGACGGTTCACTTCGGCACGGAAGAATATATTGACGGTATCACCATCAGCCACAAAGAATTCTATGAAAAGCTGATCGAAACAGATGTACTTCCCCACACCAGTCAGGCAACCCCCGGGGCATTTGAGACCGTATTTGAGGAAGTGGCAAAGGCAGGAGAAAGCGCCGTTGTGCTGACCATTTCCTCAAAACTCTCCGGTACCTACCAGAGCGCCATGATCGCAGCTGCAGACTATGATAACATTTTCGTGGTGGACAGTGATTCTGTAGCCATTGGCTCCGGCATTCTTGCAGAA
>JAZRCV010000048.1:0-3175 GCA_045659925.1 Faecousia sp. | reverse complement strand
TGGGGAGATCCCTGTTTATGAAATTAGTAGTTTTCATTCTTTAACACAGCTAATCGGATTTGGAAAGTATATGAACCGCGATGCTGGTAATGTTTATTTGCGAGGTCAAACATCCCTATATGCAGGCAACCTTCCCCCATCTGCCCTTCGTTCTAAACAGGGAATGACAATCAATAATGCACGGCGAATTGCAGAATACAAACATTATATTAAAGAAAGCGTGTCGCGAACCAAAAATTTTAAGGATCGCGATAGCCTTCTAATGGAACCAATGCTTCAGCATTACGGCATACGGACTTATTGGTTGGATATAGTTGATAATGTATGGATTGCACTGTGGTTTGCTGTTCATAAAACCAACGCAAAAATTGTAGACGGAAGGGAATATATCCATATTTTTGAGAATGATGAAAGCCAATTCGGATATGTATTTTTAATTAGCAGTGATGCAACGACAGAAAGCAAAAAGCAACCTGGTGTTTATGTTGGAACGCAGACTACTCTTGTTGATCTACGAAAAGCTATACCGTCATACTTCTTGAGACCCCATGCACAACATGCACTAATGCTAAAGAAGAACAGCGAAAATCCGAATGATTTTGCAGATTATTCAGACAGAATTGTTGCAATCGCTAAAGTTTCAGTTTCTAATGCACTGAAGTGGATTGGTCAAACAGGCTTGTTATCAGTACAAAGCCTTTTTCCACCGCCCTATTATGATACAGGTTATGAGCAACTACTGAATGAATACAAAATGCCGGAGAGCTGTAAGCCTACATTCTCAACCAAAAATTATATTCAAATCTTTGGATCTATTCAAGATATCACTTACTAATGGCATTTCTGTAGTGCATTGCTATCGTTACATATTCTGTTTTTTGCTTGCTGACTTGATTTCGCATCCCGCTCTGGCGAGTAGGGCGCAGTGTTGCGGATACCGATGCGATGCCTATCGATTTCGAACGGCAGAAGCCGCCGAAGGGCTACCTGCTCTGCTATCCACTGACTTCGCAGCTCATCTGCGTACTGCTACACTCTGGTAGCCCAGTCGTTGCCGGCTCGACGGCAACGAAACTATAATTTTCTCTCCAACGGAGAGAAAATGCAAACGGGGCCAGTTGCCCGCACCAACGACGGGAGTGGCTTATATGAAAAGCAACCAAATTAGGTTGCAAATTTAAAAAGCAACCATTTTTGGTTGCAACTTTACGCATGTCAAGAAATGTTTCCTGTCTATGAGAAACGATGATATCGGCAGTAAAATGGGCCTGTATTGCAGAACAACATCCACCAAACATTTCCTCAAAAAAGTTCGAAATTTGGGAGATATTGCTCTTGCGGCAGGGCTTGGAAAGTGCTATGATACAGGCCGAAAATCGGTGGAGATTTTGGTGTTTTGCTGTTCTCCGGCCGGTTATTTTTACTGCAAAGAAGGAATACTCTATGGCAACCTATCTGATTTGTCTGGCCCTTGCGATGGTGGGGGGACTCCTGCTTTCCCGCGTGACCAAGCTGCTCAATATGCCTGCGGTGACTGCCTATCTGGTGGCGGGTCTGCTGCTGGGGCCGTTCTTCCTTGGGGCGCTGAAGCTGCCCGGTCTTGGATTCAACTCCCTTGAACAGGTGGAGACCTTTGGCATCGTCACCCAGACGGCCCTTGGCTTCATCGCCTTTACCATCGGCAACGAGTTCCGCCTCAGCCAGCTGAAGGCCACCGGCGCGAAGGCCATCACCATTGGCATTTTCCAGGCGGTTTTCACCACTGTTCTGGTGGACATCGTGCTGATCGCTCTGCATTTCTGCTTCCCGCAGATTCTGTCCCTGCCCTGCGCCATCGTGCTGGGCGCCATCGCCTCTGCCACTGCCCCGGCGGCAACTTTGATGGTTGTGCGCCAGTATAAGGCGGATGGCCCTCTGACCCGGCTTTTGATGCTGGTGGTGGCCATTGACGATGCGGTGGGTCTTGTGCTGTTCTCCGCCTCCTTCGGCATTGCCACTGCCCTGTCCCAGGGTCAGGTCAGCGTGCTGGCAGTGGTGGTGGAGCCTGTCCTTGAGATCGTGCTGTCCCTTGCCCTCGGTGCTGCCATGGGCTGGCTGCTGGATGCGGTGGAGCATATGTTCCACTCCCGCAGTAAGCGTATGACCATTTCCGTGGCCTTCGTTCTGCTGACGGTGGGTCTGTCCACTCTGAAGTTCCGCATCGGCCCGGTGAGCTGCGGCTTCTCTCTGCTGCTGACGTGTATGATGACCGGCACCATCTTCTGCAACATCTGCGATACTTCTGAAGAACTGATGTCCCGTATCGACGGCTGGACCATGCCGCTGAATGTGCTGTTTTTCGTCATTTCCGGCGCAGAGCTGGATCTGCAGGTGCTGGCCCAGCCTGTGACCCTGCTGATTGGCGTGATTTATATCATCGCCCGCTCTGTTGGCAAGTGCTTCGGCTCCAATCTCAGCTGCCGCATCACCCGGCAGTCCAAACCCATCACAGACCATCTTGGTATCACCCTGCTGCCCCAGGCGGGTGTGGCTCTGGGCATGGCCATCACCGCTGCCACCCTGCCCGGCGGCGATCTGACCCGCAATGTGGTGCTGTTTGCCGTGCTGATCTATGAACTGGTTGGTCCCTATCTCACCAAGCGCTCCCTGATGAAGGTTGGCGAGATCCGCCCCGAAGGCCGCACCAGCGCAAGAACCCTGAATGTGCCCAAGGCTTAATAGTATATACTATATTATAATGTAAGAAAAGCGCCCTGCTGCGATGGCTTTCGCAGCAGGGCGTTTTCCTATTAGCTTTTGGCCTTCCGGTCCTTCAGGTACCATGGCAGATAGGCAAGGCCGAACATGGCAGTGATGACCGCCACGATGATGGCGACCCGCAGCCCATAATGGGGCGGCAGGATATCCAGCACCGAGGGGGCGCTTTCCGGCCGGGCCATGTAGAGGTAATTGGCACCGGGCACCATGGAATTCACCCAGGCGGCCAGGATTGCCAGAGCCAGCAGGGCACAGTAGGAGCGGAGGATGGAGCGACGGTTGGGCCGCATGCCGTGGACAAAAATCATGTAGAAAATGGCAATATAGCCCAATGTGTGTTCCAGCCAGAACTGGTAATAGCGGAAGCGGGTGGGGCCGCAATAGGTCAGGGGCGTGGGGGTAATCAGAGCGAACAGCG
>JAZRCV010000047.1:0-4079 GCA_045659925.1 Faecousia sp. | reverse complement strand
GGAGAATGATTATATGAACGCATATGTAGAACGCGTCATCGACGGCGTCCGCAAGAAGTACGCCGGCGAACCGGAATTCGTTCAGACGGTGGAAGAGGTTCTGTCCTCTCTGTCTCCTGTGATCGACAAGCATCCGGAATATGAAAAGGTTGATCTGCTGGGCCGCATGGTAGAGCCCGAGCGTATGTTCACCTTCCGCGTAGTGTGGATGGACGACAATGGCGTTGCCCACACCAACACCGGCTACCGTTGCCAGTTCAACGGTGCCATCGGCCCCTACAAGGGCGGCCTCCGCTTCCAGCCCAATGTCTACCCCGGCATCATCAAGTTCCTGGGCTTCGAGCAGACCTTTAAGAACAGCCTGACCGGCCTGCCCATCGGCGGCGGCAAGGGCGGCTCCGACTTCGATCCCGCCGGCAAGTCCGACGCTGAGATCATGCGCTTCTGCCAGAGCTACATGACCGCTCTGTACCGCTACATCGGACCCGATGTGGACGTTCCCGCTGGTGACATGGGCGTTGGCGGCCGCGAAATCGGCTACCTGTTCGGCCAGTACCGCCGCCTGAAGGGCGTGTGGGAAAACGGCGTTCTCACCGGCAAGGGCTTCAGCTACGGCGGCTCCCTGACCCGTCCCGAAGCCACCGGCTACGGCGCTATGTACTACCTCCTGGAAGTCCTGAAGCATGAAGGCGAAGACATCAAGGGCAAGACCATCGCCTGCTCCGGCTTCGGCAATGTCACTTGGGGCATCTGCAAGAAGGCTATGCACCTGGGCGCAAAGGTTGTCACCCTGTCCGGTCCCGACGGCTACATCTACGACGAAGAGGGCGTTTCCTCCAGCGCAGAAAAGGTCGAATACCTGCTTGAGATGCGTAACTCCGGCCGCAACAAGGTGCAGGACTATGCCGATAAGTTCGGCGTTCCCTTCTACCCCGGCGAAAAGCCCTGGGGCGTCAAGGCTGATGTCATCATGCCCTCTGCCATGCAGAACGACGTCCGTATGGACTCCGCTGAGAAGATCGCTGCCAACGGCGTGAAGTACTACATCGAAGTTGCCAATATGCCCACCACCAACGATGCTCTGGCTTACCTGATGGCACAGCCCGGCATGATCGTGGCTCCCTCCAAGGCTGTCAACGCCGGCGGCGTCGGCGTCAGCGCACTGGAAATGGCACAGAACTCCGAGCGTCTGGTATGGACCGCAGAAGAGGTTGACGAGCAGCTCCACCGCATGATGATCAACATCCACAATGCTTCCGCAGAAGCCGCCGAAGAATACGGCCTTGGCTACAACCTGGTAGCCGGCGCCAACATCGCAGGCTTCAAGAAGGTCGCACAGGCCATGATGGAACAGGGCGTCTTCTAAGAAAACCCTACAACATAAAACGATCCGCTGCAAGGAAATCCCTTGCAGCGGATTTTTGTATTTGATTAGAAATTTCATGACGCATCGTAGGGACACTCCTCCGGAGTGTCCGGCAGAAAATGCCGCGATGATATCGGGAATTGCGGCGAAGTGCAACATTTTCGGGCGATCGCAGATCGCCCCTACGATGTGATCTGTTTGATTTGCATAATATAGCGGGACGATGTGGGCATCGTCCCCTACGATACCTACATGATTCCCCTCGTAGGGGCGGATGCCCACATCCGCCCGCACAGGAAATATTGCGATTATATCAGGGATTGCGGCGAATTCGCAGCCTGTTCGCGGACAGCCAGGAACGGCTGTCCCTACGGTTCGGCCCTACTGGATATACCACGGGCCATCGGTTACAGGTACAGCATACAGCTCATAGAGCATTTTCGTTTCCTCTTCCGTAAAATAATTGTCCAGCGCTACATCATGCAGATGATCCGTTCCTTCATAGGTGATGATTTCTGGGGGATACAGCGTCTTTAGATGCCCCATCGGTTCCAGAGGATCCATTGGCTCTCTGAAATTATCCTGCACAAACGAATACTCTTTTCCGCCCAAAACCGTAATATTTACCACACATTTCCAATCTCTGTCCTTTAAAAAATTAAGATCCGGGCCTCGAGTGTTATGATAATGACTTGGCTGGTAGGTATCAAAGGTGACCGTTTCTATCTGCTCCGGATGATATTCTGCCTTTATCCGGTTAAAGGCATTATAAACCTGCACAATTCCATCTTGTGTCAAACAAATGCGCCCGGAAAAGGACAGCGGATAGAGTGCAAGACAGATTACAAAGCCTGCCAACCACATCCAAACCGTAATTCTTCGTGATTCCTTCTTCTTTTCACTTACCCACTTACTGGGTCGGTTCTTCATAAAGATCGGATAAACCGGCGGATAGTTGGGAGGACCGTATTTGACACCGCGTTTTCCAAAAATTGGAAGTCTGCTGCTATTTGCACCACCAAGAACGCTCGCCACTGTTGCAATAACATAGAACAAAAATGGCGCTGCAAACCCAAAATTCTCACGGCTTTGATATGCAATCACCTGCTCATCCACAAAGGGAATATACTGGCCGTAAAGCATAGGTGCAATGAACAAAAGGAATACCAACAAAAAACTGCATACGCCAAGGAACCCATAAATCGCCTGATCCAGCAGAGATAACGGCGGCATTTTCAGTTTTTTGCGTTTATTCTTCCTTTTTGCCACTTTTACAATTCCTCCACCGGCACACCGCCGCGGGCGGTCAGCCGGTCTGATAGCTCTTCATAGGCGCTTCTGACACCCAAATGGGTATCCACAGGGAATCGATACCGCTTTCCGTCGGTGAATATCACCGTAAGCGCATAATAAGTATCCATCACACGCTCCCAGTCCTCAAAAGGGAAGCCATCTACTTTCCCAAAAAGCTTTCGCCCTTTATGCGTTATTTCCCATTTCACCTCGCGAATTTCCGAGGTGGTATATTGACGCTGTATCCCGAAACGGGAAACCGTCACCAATTCACCGTCAATTTCTATGCAGCGGGTCAGGTCATACAGGAAATAAGACAGATGGGACAGGATCAAGGCAACGGCCATGAGCGAACCGCCCAGTCTGCCGTATTTCATTCCGCGAATGATTGCACACATGATCCAGATATGAACAGAGCCAAACTGCACGAAACGGAAGCCGCCAACAGCCCAGTTGAAAGTGATCCTGTGATCCTGCCGATGATTCCAGTAATATGGCCGCTTCACAAGATGGAACCGCTCCTGCAGCACGATCATAACAAGAAATACAGCAGAGCAAATATACTGGATCCAAATCAGCACCTTTTCCAACTCCCCACTAACAGCGATTGGAGCCGTCCTGAGGGGCTTCTCCTGAGGCGAAGGTTCTGCCAGCACCTCATAGTGTTTCGCCTCTGCAAGGGTCTGAGCCGCCTGCTCCGGGGTCACCTCGCGCCAACTAAGGATCACACCATCGTGTTCACCGTGGGCATATTCCAGTTCGATCAGCATTCCTCTTTGAAGGCAGCCGTCATCAATTCCATCATAGTAATGCCCATCGATATAATATGTAGCGCCGCTGTGAAGTTCGCCATCAGAATAGAAAACGGGCACATGATCCTTCGGCATGATATGCCCCACCGTTCCCGCCGTTTTCCTGACTTCATACATATTAGGCAGCAAGAGATCCCCTGCGTTTTCAATGGCAGGAATAAAAATCGTTATAAAAAGCAGAAAGAATACTGCCTCCACCGCGCCAAGCACAAGAACCAGCCGATTCCTTTGCGCCTCACTACGCCCCTGCTTCCTCCATCGGGAACCAACAATAATAAACCCAACAGAAACACATAACGCACAGACCGCAAACACAAAAAACAGGCCAAAATAATTGGCTATACCATAGAATGCTGCCATTGGGATCAGCTCCTTTCGCTATCATTGTAGCATAGAAGAAACTATAACGCAATTGTTAAAGGCTGCATGAGCTGCCCCGGGCCGCAGGCATTGAGAAGCTCCGCCCATGATGGAATAACGACGCTTCTATTTCTCTTCTTGTCATTGTTTTAAAGATGATGTACAATGTGATTGCATATATTCCAACACAAGCACACTTTGGAGAGCCTTATGTATTCAAAATCCAAAACATATCTTATTCTTTTTGG
>JAZRCV010000046.1:0-4464 GCA_045659925.1 Faecousia sp. | reverse complement strand
AGGGATGCCTCCGCCGTCTGCCGGGTGGGATATACTCCACGGATCCAGCCAATGGAGGTGCGGCCCGCTTCTTCCTCCGTGTGAATGTCATCATAGATTTTCTCAATGGCAGGAATGTCCTGCGCTGTTGCTTTGCGAAATACCATGGTTGTTACCTCAGTTCTCAAATGTCGCGGCGGTTTCATTTTTATTTCAATATAGCATACTGCCATCCGTTTTGCAAACCCTGCCGCAAAAAAGCCGCCCTTGCTTAATTCCTGAAAATGCTGTAAAATAACGCTAAAGAAGGGGGTGCAGCATATGTACCAGCCGTTGGCAGACGAACTGCGGCCAAAAACACTGGATGAAGTCTATGGGCAGGAATCGATCCTGGGGCAGGGCAAGATGCTGCGCCGCATCATTGAATCCGGAAAGATTCCCAATTTGATTTTCTACGGCCCCTCCGGCACAGGCAAGACCACCGTGGCCAATATCATTGCCGAGCGTACCCAGCGCAAGCTCTTCAAGCTCAACGCCACCACCGCTTCCACTTCGGACATTCGGGAGATTGTATCCCAGCTCGACACCATGCTGGCCCCCAACGGAGTGCTTTTATATCTGGATGAGATCCAGTCCTTCAATAAAAAGCAGCAGCAGACTCTGCTGGAACACATTGAAAACGGCAAGATCACCCTGATCGCTTCCACCACGGAAAACCCCTATTTTTATGTGTTCAACGCCATCCTCAGCCGCTCCACGGTATTCGAGTTCAAGCAGCTCGAGCCGGAGGCGGTGATGCAGGCGGTGCGCCGCGCCATCACCTATATGGAGCAAAAGACCGGACTTCGCACCGAATGCGAGCCCGGCGCTTTGGAGCATATCTCTTTCTCCTGCGGCGGCGACCTGAGAAAGGCCCTCAACGCAGTAGAAGTGCTGTTCTCCGCTGCCGGTACCGACAGCGAGATTCTGGCCATCACCCTTGCCGACGCCAAGACCGTCACCCAGCGCTCTGCCATGCGCTATGACCGGGATGGAGATAACCATTACGATTGCCTGTCCGCCCTGATGAAGTCCATCCGTGGCTCTGATCCGGACGCAGCGATACATTATCTGGCAAGATTTTTAGAGGCAGGCGACCTTCCTGCCTGCTGCCGGCGCATTCTCTGCTCCGTCTGCGAGGATATTGGGCTTGCCTATCCCCTGGCCATTCCCATTGTGAAGGCCTGCGTGGACACGGCCCTGCAGTTGGGCATGCCGGAGGCAAGATTGCCCCTGGCGGATGCGGTGGTGTTCCTTGCCACCTGCCCCAAGTCCAATTCCGCCCACGATGCCATTGATCTGGCACTGCGGGACGTCCGCAAAGGTATCACCGGGCCAATCCCCCGGGAGCTTCAGAATGTCCATGCCGACAGTGCAGGACAGGAGCGGGAACAGGGCTATCTCTATCCCCATGACTATCCCCGCCATTGGGTACGGCAGCAGTATCTGCCCGATGCATTGGTGGGCAAGCGGTATTATGAATACGGCGACAACAAGACAGAGCAGGCCGCCAAACGCTACTGGGATGAAATCAAGGGAGGTCACGGATAATGGATGTACGGCTTCAGGATGTACTTGTTATGAAGAAACCCCACCCCTGCGGCAGCAAGGAGTGGAAGGTGCTGCGAACCGGCATGGATTT
Organism: Faecousia sp.; assembly: GCA_045659925.1. Lineage (GTDB taxonomy): Bacteria > Bacillota > Clostridia > Oscillospirales > Oscillospiraceae > SVMC01. Next base: position 2,804 of record JAZRCV010000046.1, on the reverse strand, counting down.
CCGCCTCAAGTGCCTTGGCTGCGGCCATGAGGTGATGCTGCCTCGAAGCAAGGCAGAAAAGAACATCCGGGAAATACGAAGGGGCGAATAATCCATCGACAGTCCATGACAGGGCTTCGGACGATCACCCCGCGATTGCAGACGAGTGCTGACCGCAAAGGCAGCAGACCCGGAAAATCCACCGGGAAATCAAAGATTCTCACGACAAACAGGTTGCGTTCCCTATGGGAATTGCGACCTGTTTTTTCTATGCCCTGGGGTAAAATCCGCTCAGCAGAAGCAAGGAGGGATGGGGTGAGCGTCTATCTGGATGTGGTATTTGTGCTGAACGGTGTGGTGAATTATCTCCTACTCAATGCAAGCGCCCGCCTTGTGGGAAGCATCTGCCATAGGCGCAGGATGGTTTGCGCCGCGGTTCTGGGGGCAGCCTACGCCGCCCTGACCTTTGTGCCGGGACTGGACTTTTTATCCGGGGTGCTTTGGCGCATCGGGGCATTGGCTGCCATGCTGGTAGTCGCCTTTGGCCTCTCTGGGCGGGCGGTTCCTCTGGGCGGGATCTTTCTGGCACTGAGCCTTGCTTTGAGCGGCCTTGTGCTGATGCTCAGCGGCTTACTCGGGGCGAAGGTCTGGCTATTGGAGGGACGGGCGTTCTATGCCATTGACGCAGCCACATTGATCCTGCTGGCGGGGGCAATGTATCTGGGGCTATGGCTTTTGCTGCAGGGCAGCATGGCTCACACCGGCGGCGGCATGACTGCAGCAGTGATTTCTATGCAGGGACGCAGGGAGAAGCTGAGCCTGCTCCGGGACAGCGGCAACACCCTGCGGGATCCCTTTATGGGCTGCGCCGTCCCGGTGGTGGAGTGGCGGGTGTTTGCAAGGCTGCTGCCGGAGGCTGGGCAGGAATTCCGGCTTTGCGCTGAAGACGCCGCAGCTGCAATGGAAAAGCTTCATGGGAAGCTGCCGGAGCTATCCATGCGGCTGATCCCCTACCGGGCGGTGGGCACCCAGCGGGCAATGTTGCTGGCGGTGCGGTGCGATGAATTGCAGGTGGATGGGAAGACCCGGCGGGGCGTTTATATCGCGATATCTCCCACCACGGTATCGGAAAATGGAACCTATGAGGGATTGATTGGGGAAGGAGTTTAATATGAAAATCAGCGGGATCCTTATGCAAATGGGCGTGCTTCGCCCATCAAAAATCATGTATATTGGGGGAAGCGATGTGCTGCCCCCTCCTCTCAAAGGCGAAGAGGAGCAGGCCATGCTGGAACGGCTCTCCGCCGGTGAGGAAGAGGCCAAGCAGATTTTGATTGAGCACAATCTGCGGCTGGTGGTGTATATCGCCCGGCGGTTTGAAAACACCGGCGTGAATTTAGAGGATCTGATCTCCATCGGCACCATCGGCCTGATCAAAGCAGTGGGCACCTTCCGGGCGGATAAGAAAATCAAACTGGCCACCTATTCCTCCCGCTGCATTGAAAATGAAATTCTCATGCACATCCGCAAGATCTCCTCCCAGAAAACGGAGGTTTCTCTGGATGAGCCCATCAACACAGACTGGGATGGAAATGAGCTGCTGCTTTCAGACATTCTGGGCACGGACGCGGACACCGTCATGCGTCCCATGGAAGAACACGAGGAAAAAACATTGCTCCACGATGCCCTCACCCTGCTGACTCCCCGGGAGCAGAACATCGTCTGCTGGCGGTACGGCCTGCGTGGACAAAAGGAGCGCACCCAAAAAGAGGTGGCGGATCTGCTGGGTATCTCCCAATCCTATATCTCAAGGCTGGAGAAGCGCATTATGGCAAGGCTTCGCAGAGAGATCTCCCGTCAGTGGTCTGCGTGAGAGAATTCAGAGCTTCCTTTGTGAAACTGCTTGCATTTTAGAAAAACAATCGCTATAATATCGTGGGATTCAATCAGAAGGAGTGAAGCAATCCATGGTGCAAAAGGAAATTTCGAAATCTGTACTGCGGCGCTTACCCGGCTATCTTGCCTACCTCAAGGCCATGCCGGTGGATGCTTCGCCCAATGTATCCGCCACCTTCCTGGCCAATGCCCTGGGCATGGGCGAGGTGCAGGTGCGCAAGGATCTTGCCTTGGTTTCCGATGGCGGCCGTCCCAAGGTGGGCTATAACCGCCAGCTTCTGATCAACGACATTGAGCAGTTTTTGGGCTATGACAATACCAATGACGCCGTGCTGGTAGGCGCAGGACGACTTGGCCGTGCCCTTTTAGGCTACGGCGGCTTTGCAGAATACGGCCTGAACATCATCTGCGGCTTCGATGTGGATGAGAACATCATCGGCCTGACCAAGACGGGTAAGACCGTGCTCCCCATGCATGAGCTGGAGCGGGTCTGCCGGGAACGGAAGATCCTCATGGGCATCCTGACGGTTTCTGCGGAGCATGCCCAGCAGGTCTGCGACGACATGATCCGCTACGGCATACGCGCCATCTGGAATTTTGCCCCGGTACACCTGAATGTCCCGGAAGGCGTTCTGGTACAGAACGAGAATATGGCCACCTCTCTGGCCGTGCTGTCCAAGCACCTGTCCGCACAGATGAAGACAGGCCTGTAATATTGTAAGATCCGGCCCGGAGTGCTGCACTCCGGGCCGTTTTTCGCAAAAGAGCGGCGCTGAAACGGCAAATTATGCTTGCCTTTTCAGGAAAGCTGTATTATAATACGGAAGAATTCAAAAGAATATGCCGGTGTGATGAAATTGGTAGACGTAGTGGACTCAAAATCCACCGCTGGCGACAGCGTACCGGTTCGAGTCCGGTCACCGGCACCA
>JAZRCV010000045.1:0-11963 GCA_045659925.1 Faecousia sp. | reverse complement strand
CATCATGGTACCGGAAGGCCGCCGGGTATTCCCCAACCTGACCGTCAAGGAGAATCTTCGCATCGGCGGTTATCTTCGCAAGGATAACCTCAGCGATGATCTGGAGTATGTCTACTCCCTGTTCCCCCGCCTGAAGGAGCGCGAATGGCAGCTGGCCGGCACCCTCTCCGGTGGCGAGCAGCAGATGCTGGCGGTAGGCCGCGCCCTGGTGGCAAAGCCCAAGCTCATCATGATGGACGAACCCTCCCTGGGTCTGGCTCCGCTGGTGGTCAAAGGTATTTTCGACATCATCCGCACCATCAACGAGGCAGGCATCACCGTGCTCCTCATCGAGCAGAACGCCAACATGGCCCTCAAGACTGCCCATTGGGGCTACGTCATGGAAACCGGCCGCATCACCATGCAGGGCACCGGCATGGAGCTGTACGAAAACGAGCAGATCAAAGAAGCCTACCTGGGCAAATCCAAATAAGTCAAACGCAAACCGGCGGGAGGGGCATACTATGCTTCTCTCGTCGGTTGATTGTTGGTTGTACCAAAGGTCCTGCCGTGAGAAAGAAAATCCTTGCTATCTCTCTCAACACCGAAAACAATGACTTGTGCTGTACATTAAACCTTGTTTTTTCTACAGAATACGATATAATACTTACAGAAATAATACGGAGGAAAACTATGGGTTATAAGAGCATTGATAGTCTGATGCGTCACCTGCGAAGCAGCGGCATTGCTATTAAAGGCGGTGGCCAAAAGCGCCAGCTTATAAATACTGGTTATTTTCACGGTTACAAAGGCTACCGTTTCTTCAAGAATTCCAGAAATAGGCTCCCTTTTACTACATACAAAGAGGTATATGCTACAATTCAGTTTGACTCCCAGCTCAAAGCATTATTTTATGAAAAAATGATGTTCATTGAAACTGCTGTCAAGAACATTGCATTGGAATGTATCTTGGATAAAGCCGGATCTGAAAATATTCAGAATATTTTTGATAGAGCAGTATGTGGTTATAAGAATGCTCCTACCACCGTTGATGCTGAAGCAAAAAAGAAAATCCAGAAGAATAAACTGTCATTACAAAGTATGGTCCAATCCTATCTGGCTAAGGCTTATGCAAACGGTAATCCAAAAATCACCCATTTTTATAATAACATGAGTTACAATGATGTTCCTATCTGGGCGCTTGTTGAGATTATGACCTTAGGTGACTTTGCTTTTTTCCTTTCCTGCCTTACGATTGACACTCGTGAGGCAATTTCCAGAAAAATTGGCTTTAATCTTTCTTGGGATACCAATCGGGAACTGGTATATAAGTATTTGTACACGCTCAAGGATTTAAGAAATGCTGTTGCTCACAATGCCGTAGTATTTGACACAAGATTCCGTAACATTGATCCTACAAAAGCAATGAAGCAGACCCTAAAGCATGAGGTTGGTCTTCCTTATGTGAATTTCAAAACAATTGGAGATTACCTGATTTTAACTTGTTACTACTTGAAGCTGATGAAGGTTCCTAAGACCGAAATCAAGACCTTTATTCGTGAATTTGAACGTATTACGGACAACTATAAGGCTGTAGTAAGCACTCCTGTGTCCAAGGTGGTTGTTCATCCAGATCTACAAAGCAGACTAATCATCTTGAAGAATTTTCTCTAAGTAAGAAATTTTTTTGATTTTCGACAAAAAGGTTGCATTTTTTTGCGTAGCGCAGTATAATATCAATATTAATTGGGGTATGCGTTTGCGGATGCATACTTGAGGGAGTCGGAGAAATTCGACTCCCTTTTCATTTAGCTGAAAAACGGCACTCCCTATGTGCGGAGTGCCGTTTTGTGTCTGTTGAGGAACTTTATTGTGCCGCAGAAACGGCTAATGAGGGAATTGTGCGGAACAATTCTACATCACGTCTGAAGTGTTTTTATAAGCTGTAGTCTGCATCTTCCCGGGATGCAGGAAGATCCATGCCGGCGGGTTCGGGGATGCGCTTGAGGGGATCGTAGCGGAAGCGGCGGCAGGCAGCATCGGCGCTGACCACGCCTTTTTTGATGCAGGCCACGGTTTCCTCATCGATTTTTACCGCCCGGGCGCAGTAAGCACAGGCGCGTTCCATTTTTTTGCGAAAGAGCATGGGGTGGCCTCCGTTTCCAAGTGTTTTTCGTATTATACCCCAATGCGGGAAAAAAAGCTACCGTTCTTTTCACAACTACCGCAAAAATCGGCACAAATCCCGGCCAGATGGGAATTCCGCCGCCGAATATCACGCCTGCAGCCGGGAAGGCCAGGGCGCAGGAGAGCAGGGTGTGCAGCAGCTTTCCGGAAAAGTAACCCCGTGGTTCCAGACCCGCCTGCTGCCATAGCCCCGCCGCCTGCATATGCACGCAGAGGCCGCCCCAGCCGATGGCTCCGGCACACAGGAAAAACCGTAGGACGGGATCCCCAATCCGGGCAATGGCGGCAATGCCGTTGGGCAAGTCCACGATGGCGCACAGGACTGCCCAGAAAACATCCCCACCAAACTTTGGTACCATCCCCAGCACTACGGAAAAGAACACCACATAGCCGCAAAGCTGGCACAGGGCGAAAAATGCCCGCCGCACCGATTCCGGTAAGGTTTCCTGCCGCAGGGCTTGGGGAACTGCGGCGCAAGCGGCCTCTTCCGGCCCTTCGCTTTTCAGCAGCAGCCCCGTCAGCAGGGCGCTGAGGATGTGGATGAGATACAGCGCTGCGCAGATACGGATATCCTGAAACAGCACCGCCCCCACCATGCCGAAGAAAAAAGCAGGGCCGGTATTGTTAGCAAAGGAGATCAGGCGCTGCGCCTCTTCCTTCCCAAGCTGCCCGCTGCGGTACAGCCCGCAGGCGGTGTCCACACCCAATGGATAGCCGCCGCAAAAGCCCATGCCCAGCGCCCCCAATCCCGCCGCACGGATGCCAAACAGAGCGCGGCACAGCCGATTGCCCCGGCGAAAGCGCAAGATTCCGCTGCCTGTCAGCCGCCGGGACAGCACAAAAAAGGGGAACAGAGAGGGAAATACCACCTCCATCGACAGCTTGACCCCCTGCAGCGCCCCTTCCCGGGCCGCACTGGATTGAACCATCAGGAGTAACATACCAAGGATAGCAGGAAACGCCTGCACCCACGGATTTTTCCGTTCTTCCATTCCATCATCTCCAAATCTTGCACGCACTTCTTCTGTGTATGTAGGGGCGACCATTGGTCGCCCGGCAGAAATTATTGCGTTTATGTGGTGGTTCTCGGCGGATTCGCAACCTTTACGCGGGCGACCAATGGTCGCCCCTACATTCACAGTGGCAGCTGTATCGCAAACCTTAACCCGTGTTACTGCATCCTATGCGTCAAGGAAAAAATCATGCCCGTGCCACATAGGATGCATTGGAGGTGGCGCAATGCTGAAAACAAGAGAGCTTTTAACCCGCATGCAGGAGCGGCTGGATTTGCCGCCGGAGGCGGTGGGGAATGATTCCCAGATCCTGCTCAGCGGCAATCATCAGGTCACGGTGGATGGGCATCACGGCATCCGGCTCTATGAGCCCCAGCGCATTGAGGTTCGGTGCAAAAAAGGCTGCGTGTGCATCGATGGGGCATCCCTGCGGGTGTCCTTTCTGAGCAGCAGCCGCCTATGCATCCGGGGGAGGATCGACGCCCTGACATTGGAGGGAGCCGGATGAAGGGGATCATAGATTATTTTCGGGGCTGCTGCCGCCTGATTCTGCGGGGCTGCGATCCGGAGCGATGCCTTGATCGGTTTTTGGCAGCGAACATCCCCTTCTGGCGGGTGGAAAAGGAGGACAGCTTCACCCTTTCCCTGCACCTGTATGAGATAGATGCGCCCCTTGCCCAGAGCCTTGCCCGGCGCTGCCAGTGCGAAGGGGAAGTCATTTCGCTGCGAAGCTTCCGGCGGGATGTTTCCGGCCTGCTGCGGCGGTGGGTGTTTCTTCTTGGATTCGCGGCAACAATCGCGGGCATTGTGATCTTGCCGAATTTTGTGGTAAGACGGAGTGTGGAAGGCTGTGAAAGCTTAGAGCCGGCAGAAGTCCTGCGGGCGCTGGAAACCCTGGATGTGGGCTTCGGCACCTGGGGACCATCCATCGACAATGAGCACATCAAAAACGAAATGCTGCAGCTGGTGCCGGAGCTTCGCTGGATTGCGGTGAACCTTTCCGGGATGCAGGCAAATATACTGGTTTCCGAGAGAAGCGAAGCTGACCCTATTTTAGACCGGCGGGAGGCGGTCACCAATCTGGTGGCCTGTGCCGACGGCATCATCACCGAACTCAATGCCATGAACGGACAGGCCGCCTGTGCGGTGGGGGATGCGGTGACAAAGGGGCAGGTGCTGATCTCCGGGCTGGTGGATTTGGAGCGCTGCACCATGTACACCCGCGCACTGGGGGAGGTCTACGCCGACACCCGCCGCCAAATCACCGTGCTGACCCCAAAAAATCGCACCCAAAGAAGCCCCGAATCCGTGGCAGGCTACTGCATCTGGCTAACTGCCGGAAGAAAAAGAATAAAAATATTCGGAAACAGTGGAATTTCTATGGGGGATTGTGTTAAAATGATAAGAAGGGAAGCTTTGTGCCTGCCAGGGGGTGTAGATATCCCCCTCGCCCTGTGGATCGAGACTTATTACCACACCACGCCCCGGGAAACGGAGCTGGAAGAGCAGGCGGCAAAGGAGCTTCTCGCGGACTACACCGCAAGATGGGTGGACAATGAACTGGTGGCGGGGCAGGTGCTCACCACCCAATCTGAACCCAATTTGCAGCGCGGTGTATACGCCCTGACACAAACCCTTCACTGCCGGGAGATGATTGCCCGCAGTGTGGAAATACCAATACTGGAGCTGGAACAACATGGAACGAGTGATCAACGCGGAACGAATGGAGCATCTGATTGATGTATTCGGATCGTTTGACGAAAATATTCTTCGCATCGAGCAGGCCTTCGGGGTACATATTACCAACCGGGGCATGGAACTGAAAATCTCGGGCGACGAGGAAATGACGGACAAAGCCGCCCGCACCATTCAGGCATTGATGCAGCTTGCCGCCAAGGGTGAGACCATCGATGAGCAGAAGGTGCGCTATCTGATCGGCCTGGTGAATGCGGGCAATGATGATCAGGTGCAGCAGATTTCCCGGGATGTGGTGTGCATCACTGCCAAGGGAAAGCCCATCAAGGCAAAGACCGTGGGCCAGCAGAAATATATGAAGGCCATCATGAAAAACACCATCACCATCGGCGTAGGCCCTGCCGGTACCGGCAAGACCTATCTGGCGGTGGCAGCGGCGGTATCCGCCTTCCGCAACCGGGAAGTGGACCGCATTATCCTCACCCGCCCCGCTGTAGAAGCGGGTGAACGGCTGGGCTTCCTGCCCGGCGATTTGCAGGATAAGGTAGACCCCTACCTGCGTCCTTTGTATGATGCCCTCTTTGATATGCTCGGCCCGGAAACCTACCAGAAATACATCGAGCGGGGCAGCATCGAAGTAGCACCCCTTGCCTATATGCGCGGCAGAACTTTGGACAACAGCTATATCATTCTGGACGAGGCCCAGAACACCACCCGGGAGCAGATGAAAATGTTCCTGACCCGCTTGGGCTTTGGCTCCCGCATCGTCATCACCGGCGACGTGACCCAGATCGACCTGCCCTCCGATAAGACCTCCGGCCTGAAGGATGCCATCCGGGTGCTGGATGGGGTGCAGGACATTGCCATCTGCCGCCTGACCGCCGCGGATGTGGTGCGCCACGAGCTGGTGCAGCGCATCGTGGCCGCCTATGACAGCTATGAAAAGCGCCATGAGGGCCCCAAGACCCCGGGCAAGACCTTTAAGAGGAAACAGCCATGAATCATCGCATCGTCGTCGCTTTTGAAAAGCAAAGCCTTGATTCCATTGGCCTCAATGTGCATCTGCGCCGCTGCATCCGGGCGGTGCTGGAGGCGCAGGAGATTCCTGTGCCCTGCGAGATCAATGTGCTGGTGACGGATAATCTGGGCATCCGGGCCATCAATCGGGCCAGCCGGGATAAGGATGAGGCCACGGATGTGCTGTCCTTCCCCATGTTCGACTTTGTTCCCGGCGAGCTGCCGGAGGATCTTACGCCTTATTTGGATGAGCAGACCGGCCTGCTTCCCTTGGGGGATATGGCCATCTCTTTGGAGCGGGCAAGGGAGCAGGCCAAAGCCTTTGGCCACAGCACCAAGCGGGGGATCGGCTACCTGACCATCCACTCCATTTTACATCTTTTGGGCTACGACCATCTGGACGAAGGCCCCATGAAGCGGCAAATGCGTGCCAAAGAAGAAGAAATACTGAAGAAAATCGACCTTCCAAGATAAAGAGGATTGCTATGAAGGAAAAATCTGCAATGATCACCATCGCCGGCCGGCCCAATGTGGGCAAATCCACCCTCATCAATGCCCTGGTCGGAGAGAAAATCGCCATCGTCTCCCATAAACCCCAGACCACCCGCAACCGCATCTACGGCATCGTCAACCGGGGCGAGACCCAGTTCGTCTTCCTGGATACCCCCGGCTTCCACAAGCCCCGCACCCGTCTGGGTGACTATATGGTGGATGTGGTCAGCCGCAGTGTCGCGGATGTGGATGCGGTCATGCTGCTGGTAGAACCCATCGCCAGCATCGGCCCTCAGGAGCAGGGCCTCATCGACCAGCTTCGCGCCGCAAAAATGCCCGCGATCTTAGTCATCAATAAGATCGACACCGTGGAAAAGGAAACCCTTTTAGAGGTCATCGCCCTCTACAGCGCCCAGTATAAATTTGATGCGGTGCTGCCCATCAGCGCGAAGAACAAAGACGGCCTGGACATGGTGATGGCAGAATGCGAAAAGTATGCCATCGAAGGCCCCCAGTTCTTCCCCGCCGACATGATCACCGATCAGCCCGAACGTCAGATCGCCGCGGAGATCATCCGCGAAAAAATGCTCTGGTGCTTAGAGCGAGAAATCCCCCACGGCACCGCCGTGGAGATCACAAGATTTGCCGAGCGGGAAAACGGCATCCTGGACATCGATGCCACCATCTACTGCGAAAAAGCCAGCCATAAGGGCATCATCATCGGCAAGCAGGGTGCCATGCTGAAGAAGATCAGCTCCATGGCACGCACCGATTGCGAGCGCTTCTTCGGCACCAAGGTGTTCCTGCAGACCTGGATCAAGGTCAAAGAAAACTGGCGCGACAGCCAGTTCTTCATCCGCAACTTCGGCTACAGCGAATAACTTCCTGAATTTTGCAGGGGTATCTCCGGACAAACGGGCAAACCTATGCATAGCATGTAGAAATCGCCCGCAAGATTCGGAGGCTTGAGCATGGATACACAACTGTATTGGTCCTTATTCTTAGAAACCGGCGCACCGGAAGCCTACCTCATGTACCGCAGCGCAAAGCGAAAAATATCGGATGAGGCTGCTATGCGAATGTAGGGGCGACCATTGGTCGCCCGGCAGGAAATGTTCCGTTTACATTGGAACTACCGGCGAAATCGCGACTTTTTATGGGCGGATGCAGGCATCCGCCCCTACGAAAAACCCCGAAAGATCTACATATCCGGGAGAATTTATGTATCTGAAAACCACGGGTCTGGTGCTGCGCCAGACCGACTGGCGGGACAACGACCGCCTTTTGAATGTGCTGACCGCAGAGCATGGGAAGATGACCTTCCGTGCCAGAGGGGTGCGTAGCCGCAGCAGCCGCCTGAAAAGCGGCTGCCAGCTTCTGTGCTACAGCGAATTCACCGTATTTGAAAATAAGGGCAGCTTCACCATCGACGAAGCAGTGCCCAAGGAAATGTTCGTGGAGCTGCGGCAGGATTTAGAGCTACTCTCCCTTGCCACCTATTTTGCACAGGTGGCGGAGGTGGTGGCCCAGGAGGATTGCCCCAATCCGGAGCTTTTGTCTCTCTGCCTCAATGCCATGTACGCCCTGAGCAAGCTGGGAAAGCCCCAGCCATTGGTCAAGGCGGCCTTTGAGCTGCGCTGCGCCTGTTTGGCAGGCTATACCCCCTCATTGGAAGGCTGCCCCATCTGCGGCGGCGATATGCCGGACCGCTTCCACCTGAGTGAGGGCGCAGCAGTGTGTGCAGCTTGCCAGAGCGAGCTGGGGGAAGGTGTGCGCCTGCCCTTGACCCCGGGGATGCTGCAGGCCATGCGGCATATTGTGGCCTGCGATGCGCAAAAATTATTCTCCTTCCGTCTGGGTGAGGAAACCCTTTCCCAGCTCAGCTCCCTGACGGAAAGCTATCTGATGACCCAGTTCGAGCGGAGCTTTTACACCCTCGACTTTTATAAATCTTTGATGATTTCGGAGTAATTATGTCAGACTTATACGAAAAATCCATAAGAAAATTAGAATTGGATCGGGTTTTGGAGCAGCTTGCCGATCTGACCGGCTGCCCCGAGGCGGCAAAACGATGCCGGGAGCTGCGGCCCCTGACGGACGCGGATGATGTGCGCTATGCCCAGCGCCAGACCGCATCTGCCTGCCGCCTGATCGAAACCAAGGGCGCACCGGGCTTCCGGGGTGCGGAAGATGTGTGCGCCAGCCTGCTTCGGGCAGAGCGGGGCGGCAGCCTGTCCCCCACGGAACTGCTTAAAATCGCGGGGGTGCTTCGCTGCGCCAGAAATGTAAAATCCTACGGCGATACCGATTATGTGGAGTCCGTGCTGGATCCTCTGTTTGCCCAGCTGACCCCCAATCGTTTTTTGGAAGAAAAGATCTTTACCGCCATTTTGTCCCCCGATGAGATCGCGGATGCCGCCAGCAGTGAGCTTGCCAATATCCGCCGCAAGATGAAGGTGCAAAGCGCCAAGATCAAGGAGGCGCTGAGTAAAATTATTTCCTCTCCTGCCTATTCCAAGGCCCTGCGGGAGCCCATCATCACCATGCGGGGCGATCGCTATGTGGTGCCGGTAAAGGCAGAGAGCAAGTCTGTCGTTCCCGGCCTTGTCCACGATGTATCCTCCACCGGCAGCACCTTCTTCATCGAACCCATGAGCGCCGTGAATGCCAACAATGCCCTGCGTGAGCTGGCACTGGCGGAGCAGGCGGAGATCGAGCGCATTCTGGCAGAGCTTTCCGCCAACTGTGCCGACCATCGGGAGCAGATCGAATGCGACTATCAGGTGTTGGTGGAGCTGGATGTGATCTTCGCCAAAGCCCAGCTTTCCTATAAAATGCGGGCCATCGAGCCGGAGATCCGCACCGACGGTCAGCTGGAGCTGTGCCGGGCACGGCATCCCCTGATCGATCCCAAGACGGTAGTGCCCATTTCCGTGCGATTGGGCAGCGATTTTGATACCCTGGTCATTACCGGCCCCAACACCGGCGGTAAGACCGTTACCCTGAAAACTCTGGGCCTGCTCACCCTGATGGCAGAGTGCGGCCTGCAGATCCCGGCGGATCACGGCAGCAGCGTGTGCATTTTCAAGAGCGTGCTGGCGGACATCGGCGACGAGCAGTCCATTGAGCAGTCCCTTTCCACCTTCTCTGCCCACATGAAGAATATCGTGGAGATCGTCAGCCAGTGCGATGGCGAGAGCCTCATCCTGTTTGACGAGCTTGGTGCGGGCACCGACCCCACGGAGGGTGCGGCCTTGGCTGTGGCCCTCATCGAATTCTGCCGGGCTATGGGCAGCCGTGTGGCAGCCACCACCCATTACGCAGAGCTGAAGATCTTTGCCATGCGTACCGCAGGGGTCATGAACGCCTCCTGCGAATTCGATGTGGAGACCCTGCAGCCCACCTATCGCCTGCTCATCGGCGTGCCGGGCAAGTCCAATGCCTTTGCCATCTCCCGCCGCCTTGGCCTTTCAGAGAACATCATCAAGAAGGCACAGGACATGGTTTCCGAGAATGACCAGAACTTTGAAGAGGTTCTGAGCCTTCTGGAAACCCAGCGGCAGCAGATGGAAGTTGCCCGGGTGGAGGCAGAGCGCCTTCGTCTGGAAACGGAGCAGCAGAAGAAAAAATCCGATGAATACTATGCCCAGATTCAGGCCGAGCGGGAAAAGGCCGTGCAGAAGGCCCGGGCCGAGGCCCAGTACATCATCGATGATGCCCGCCGCACTGCAAACGAGGTGCAGGATGAACTGAAGCAGCTGCGCAAGCAGCTCAAGGATTTGGGCGATGCCGAGGGCATCAACGAAAGGCAGTCTGGCCTGCGCCGCAAGCTCAACGAGGCCCAGGACAAGCTGAACGAGAAAAAGCCCACCGTGGAGCGCCCCAAGCCCACCCGAGCAGTGCGCCCCGGCGATACCGTGGAGCTCATCCGCCTTGGCACCCGTGCCACGGTGCTGGAAGTCAAGAAGGACGGCACCTACACCCTGCAGGCGGGCATTATGAAGATTAACGCAAAGCCCGACGAGGTCTATCTTTTGGAGCAGCCAGCGGCGGCACAGCAATACATTCAGAAAACCGTGCGGGAATTCCGCAATCAGCAGATGTCCCCGGAAGTGGATCTTCGGGGTATGGACTCTCAGGAGGCCCTTGCCACATTGCAGGACTTCCTGGATCATGCCATGCTGGCAAATCTCACCTCTGTGCGCATCATCCACGGCAAGGGCACCGGTGTGCTCCGCAAGGCGGTGCAGGCAGAGCTGAAGAGAAATAAACAGGTGAAGGAATACCGCCTCGGCGTCTTCGGCGAAGGCGAAGATGGTGTGACCATTGCCACATTGAAATAATTTATGCGAAAATTAGCCTGGTTTTCCTTTTCCTTTGGCGGGGCAGCGGCCATCTATGTTGCCCTGCTGAGTGGATTCTGGGGCCTTCTTCTGGGCGGTCTGTGCGCAATTGCCTTTATTGCGCGGCTTTTGCACCGCAAAGGAGGTTCTCCCGTGGCACTGATCGCCTTGGGGCTTGCCGTGGGTCTGATCTGGACAGCGTCTTATGATGTCTGGTTTATGGCCCCGGTGCGGGCTCTGGATGGGAAAACCGTCTCCATTACCGCCCTGATGCGGGATGACCTGCAGCCCACAGACCATGGCAGCCGGGTCTACGCGGACGCGGAGATCGAAGGCCATTCCTGCCGACTGCTTTTGTATCTGGAGGATGTTCCCGATGCCCGGGCAGGGGATCGGCTGGAGCTTACGGCCCAGCTTCGACTGCCGGGCGGGGAGGATTATGACCTCTATTACCGCTCCCTTGGGGTGGATCTCATTGCCTATGCCCGGCCCGGCGAAACCGTGATTCCCACGGAAAAGACGACCCTGCAGAACCTGCCGTTGCTGCTGCGCAGAATCGTCAAGGATAAGATCGGCGAATTATATCCTGCCGACACCGAACCCTTTGTGCGGGCGCTGATCATTGGCGACCGCAGCGGCCTGAGTTTCGCGCAAAAGAATGCCATGTCCATCTCCGGCATTGCCCATACGGTGGCAATTTCCGGCATGCACATTGCGGTTTTGATGGGGCTTGTGATGCTCCTGTGCGGCAATCGGCCGGGGCTTTGCGCCGTCATCGGCATTCCGGTGATCGTTGTGTTCAGCCTGATGGTGGGTGCAGTACCCTCGGTGGTGCGGGCTGCTGTGATGCAGATTTTGCTGCTGCTGGCACCCCTTTTGCGGCGGGAGAACGACCCGCCCACCAGCCTTGGCGCAGCCATGCTGGTGATCCTTGTGATAAATCCCTGGACGGTGGCGAACCTGAGCTTCCAGCTCTCCTTTGCCTCCATGGCGGGCATTTTGCTGCTGAGCGGCAGAATTTGCCGCCGTCTTTCGGCACCCGAAAAGGTGCAGCGGCTGCTGCGCCTGCCGATTTTGCGGCAGGTGGCGCGCTATCTCATCGGCACCGTGGCTTCCACCACCGGTGCGGTGTGCTTCACCGTGCCCTTGATCGCGTGGCAGTTTGGAAGCGTCAGCCTCCTGAGTTTGGTGACGAATCTGCTCACCCTTTGGGCGGTGACGCTGGTATTTCAGGGGA
>JAZRCV010000044.1:0-22329 GCA_045659925.1 Faecousia sp. | reverse complement strand
GCGGCTTTGCCGCCAATATTCTCACCATGGCAGAGCAAATGCGTGCGTTGGTGGAAAATCTTCTGGATCTTGCCCGGGTGGACAACGGCCTTGCAAAGGCGGTATGGACGCGGGTGGATCTGTCCCGTACGATGTTCGATGCCGTGCTTCCCTTTGAACCGGTGTTTTTTGAGAAGGGACTGGAGCTTCAAAGCCGGATCGAAGAGGGAATCTTTGTCAACGGAAGTGAGCGCCATTTGTGCCAGGTGCTGGAGATCCTTCTGGACAATGCCCAGAAGTATTCTGCCGATTCCGGCTCGGTGGTGGCGTGTCTGCAGCGGCAGGGAAGGGGGCAGTGCCTGCTCTCTGTATCCAACCCCGGCGAACCGATCCCGCCCCAGGATCTACAGAATATTTTTAAACGGTTCTATCGAGTGGATCAGGCCAGAAGCCGGGATGGCAGCTATGGCCTCGGCCTGCCCATTGCCAAGGGCATTGTGTCAGATCATAAGGGCCGCATCTGGGCGGTCAGCCAGAATGGTTTTAATACCTTTTATGTGTTGCTGCCAATGATATAAGGCAGGATAAAGATAACGCCCCGGTTCGCTGCAGGAAAGGCTGCAGCGAACCGGGGCTTTTGTTCAATATAAAATAAAGCGGAATGGAACAAAAGCCTGCCTTTTTTCGTCCCATTAACGGTTTAAGAGCTTGGCAATGGGAGGCCGGGCCACCTTCATTGCACCCACCGGGCAGAATTCCTGGCAGCAGAAGCAGCGGATGCAGGGGCCTCGATGGATGCGGGGCTTGCCCTTTACCATGGTGATGGCCTTGGCGGGGCAGACCTCAAGGCATTTTTTGCAGCCGATGCACTCGCCTTTGGCTACCTTGGGGCGGGAGGCAATGGTATGCTGCAGGAAAGGGGTGACCAGCTTTCCCAGTGGCCCCTTGATGCCATTCTGGAACAAAAGACCGTTTTTGGTTTCGATCTTTTTATAATCCGGGATAAAGAATTGGGAGAGATCGCCGCAAATGTTCAAATTTTCCGCATTTTCCGGGATCAGGCTACGTTCCAAGGCGGCTTCGAGAGTGGGAATTTCACTGCGGGGGATGCCAAGGATGGCGGCGCAGGCCAGATCCACCTTGTGGGGGTTGGTGCCCGCCAGCACAGCCCCGATGGGTCGGGGGGTGCCTGCGGTGGGGCCGTTGCCCTCCATGCCCACCACGGCGTCCACAATACTCAGCTTCGGTTGCCAATATTCGTTCAGATCCACCAGCATCCGGGCAAAATCCGCAGGATCAGAGTATTTGAAATGGTATTCCGCCTTTAAGGTGCCGGGGATGGTGCCGAAGAGATTCTTGGCGCTGGCTGACATGGCCATCATGCCGTGGGTCTTGAGCTTGCAGAAATTGATGATCTCATCGCAGCCATCCAGCCAGGCGGTGTACTGGAAAGATTTTGCCACCATGGCCTGGGGAAAATCTGCGGTTTTCTGGGAGAAATCCTGATTCAGTTTTGCACCGTGTTTTTCTGCTTCCCGCATGCCGGTGGCATGATATACGGGAGCAAGGAAGGCGGCAGAGTACAGGCCGCCGGGGCTGTCCCCGATGATGACCTCCGCGCCCCGTTCTTTTAATAAGGAAGTCAGCGCACACAGCAGTGTGGGATGGGTGGTGGCAGCAGCCTCTGGCTTCAAGAAGGAGACGAGGTTTGCCTTGATGCCGATCTTCATGCCCGGGCGCACCCAATCAAGGCCGCCCAGCGCAGACAGTACCTTTTCAAGTGCTTCGCGGCAAAGGGAAAGATCATATTCTTTACAGGGGAAAACAGCAACATCCATGATTTTAGATCCTTTCCGTGCGGGGCATATCTTTTTATTACAATAGCACATTCCGGGAAAAACCACAAAGAGAAATTCAGCGAATTTACGAAAAACATTTTTCCTGTTTACAGAGCGGGAAAATCGAGATAAAATAAGGAAAATGAAGGGAGGGATTTGGCATGAAAAATGATTTCTTTGATTATGACGAGCTGAGCCGAAGCGTAAACGACCTTCTGGATGACGAATTAGGCAGTCCGGTGAGCAAGGTGGATTCCTTTGAGCCTGTATGGCAGGAGGACGATCTTCCGGATAATACCTATATTTTCCGCAATGCGGCCAACAGCTATGGGGCGGGCTATCTTCCCCAGGAGCCGACGCCGGATTATGACGAAGAAGCCGCTGCCATGCGCTATGATCCCCAGACGAATACGGGAGCGGTGATCCGCGCCTATAATACCGACTATGCTTCCCGCGCAGTGCAGCGCGCCAGAAAAAAGGGAAAGGTTGCAGCACCTCCTGCCCGGGAGGAATGGGAGCGTCCTTCCCAAACGCGGGAGATGCCCAGAGCGGCAAGACCGGCACAGCGGGATCATGGCCGCAGTGCAAAGGAATCCCTTTATGATGAAGAGGAGAATCGCGTGGAGAAGCCGCGCAAACGCAAAAAGCATACCTTCCTCAAGCTCCTTCTGACCATCATCCTGCTGCTGGCAATTGCATCGGCAGCCCTGTGGATTTTTGCGAGACAGCCGGATGGAGAAAGTTTGGCAGGCCACCGGGATGGTGCTACAGCCATCCTTCTGGCAGGTACCGATGAAGATGGCACCAGAACCGATACCATGATGCTGCTGTATCTGGATGAGAAGGAAGAGGAGATTGGCCTTTTGTCCCTGCCCCGGGATACCTACACCAGTATGGACATCTCTGTGCCCAAGCTCAACGCCGTTTACGGCGTGGCAGGCGGCGGCAAGGATGGCATGGAGCGGCTGCTGGATTATACCGAAGAGTGCATCGGCTATCGGCCCGACGGCTATGTGCTGATCGATCTGGACTGCTTTGAGAGCCTTGTGGATCTCATGGGCGGTGTGACCTTTGATGTGCCCGTGGATATGAGCTATGAAGATCCCGAGCAGGATCTTTACATTGATCTGAAGGCCGGTGAGCAGAAGCTGAACGGCAAGGAGGCCATGTGGGTGGTGCGCTATCGCTCCGGCTATGCCGCTGCGGATCTGCAGCGCGTGGAGGTACAGCGGGATTTCATTCAGGCTGCCCTGACCCAGTGGCTGACGGTGGGAAACCTTTGGAAGACCCCGGGTGCAGCTGCCCTTCTCACCGCCAATACCACCACCAATCTGAGCCTGCAGGAGCTGGCATGGATTGCAAAGGCAGCAAAGAGCATTGGCACCGAAAATGTGCAGACCGATACCCTGCCCGGTGAGGCCGCTTATGTGGGAGACGGCTCCTACTATATTCTGTGGCCGGAAACCACCGCAAGGCTCATTAATGAGCACTATAACCCCTATCATGAAGAGGTTTCCCCGGATGCGATCTATTCCCCCTATTACTAAGGAGACGGTATGACAGAATTCTATATTGATCCGATTTTATATCACGGCAGTCCGGCTGACACAGATGGTCGGCTGGAAGTGGAATGCCGCTGCTATGCCCTTTTGGACGAGCTGGGAATTCCCTTTGACCGGGTGGAGCATGATCCGGCAGCCACCATTGCCATGTGCGAGTGCGTGGATGAGCGCCTTGGCACAGAAATTTGCAAGAATCTTTTCCTGTGCAACCGGCAGAAGACCCAGTTTTATCTGCTGCTCCTGCGGGGCAGCAAGGTGTTCCATACCAAGGATCTTTCCAAGCAGCTTGGCTGCAGTCGGCTTTCCTTTGCTTCCGGCGAGGATATGGAGCGCTATCTTGGCCTGACCCCCGGCTCTGCCAGTGTGCTGGGCCTGATGAACGATACGGAAGGTAAGGTGCAGCTTGTCATTGACAAGGGTGTAGCGGAGCAAGAACTTTGGGGATGCCATCCCTGCATCAATACCGCATCCCTGCGCCTTGCAGGAAAGGATATTTTAGAGAAATTCCTGCCTGCGGTAAACCATAGCCCGATTTTTGTGGATCTGCCGGAGGATGAGGAATGAACAGGCTGCTTTTGATGCTCCATGAATGCGACAGAGCTCGCCGGGAGCGGATTCTTGCCCTCTGCGAAGGGAAAATGGAGCCGGTATTTTTGACGGAAAATGACCCCGATTACCCGGCTTTTCTCAAGCAGGCAGAGGTTGTGTTTGGCGAGCCTTCCCCGGAAGCCCTTTCTAAGGCCGAAGCGCTTCACTGGCTGCAGATTTCCTGGGCAGGTGCGGATCGGTTTGTTCCTTCAATCAAAAAAATAGACGGCGCAACCCTTACCAATGCCTCCGGAGCTTATGGGGTGACCATTGCAGAGCATGCCATTGCCATGCTTTTGGCCTTGGCGCGGCGTTTTCCTGCCTATGGCCGCCAGCAGCGGCAGGGCATCTGGCGGGATCTTGGCGCAGAATGGGGTCTTGCGGGGAAAACGGCGCTGATTCTGGGCGCAGGTGATCTGGGAACCCAGCTTGCCCTGCGGCTTCGTCCCTTTGGTATGAAGCTCGTTGGTCTTTGCAGAAATGCAAGACCGACACAGCTCCCCTTTGACGAACTGATTACCATGGATGATCTAGACAAGGCACTGCCGCAGGCGGATGCGGTCTTTGGATGTCTGCCGGGCACTTCTCAGACGGCAGGGCTTCTTTCTATGGAGCGGCTTTGCGCCATGAAAGAGGATGCGATCCTCATCAATGTGGGACGAGGCAGCCTGCTGCGGCCGGATGATCTGGCCCGGGTGATGGCAGAGGGCAGATTTTTTGGTGCAGGTCTGGATGTATTGGATCCGGAACCGCTGCCTAAGGAGCATCCTTTGTGGCAGCTTGAAAATGTGATCATTACCCCCCATGTGGCGGGCATTGCATACGGTCACCTGAGTGCCACCTGTGACCATATCTGGGATCTGTTTATCGATAATCTTCAGCGGTATCTTGAGAATCAGCCGCTGAAAAACCGGGTAGACCTGACAGAAGGTTATTGATATGCAAAGTATAGAAACAAAAAAATGCGATAGTGTGGTTGTTGGGCGCTTTGCCCCCAGCCCTTCGGGGCGGATGCACCTTGGTAATGTGTTTTCCGCGCTCCTTGCCTGGCTTTCGGTGCGTGCCGTGGGCGGTAAAATGGTGCTTCGCATAGAAGATCTGGATCCGGACCGCTCAAAGCCTGCCTATGCGGATGCAATCCGGCAGGATCTGCAGTGGCTTGGTTTGGACTGGGATTGGGAAAGTCCCTGCCAGTCTGAAAGGACGGCTGTGTACTGCAGCGCTTTTGAACAGCTTGCTGCCAAAGGTCTGGTATACCCCTGCTACTGCACCCGGGCGCAGCTTCATGCCGCTTCCGCACCCCATGCCAGCGACGGAAGTACGATCTATTCCGGTGCTTGCCGAAATCTGTCGGAAGAGCAGCGGGCTGCCATGACCCGCAAGCCCGCTTGGCGGCTCAAGTGTGAGGATGAAACGATCTCTTTTCACGATGGCCTCCGGGGTTTCTACCGGGAGAATCTGCGGGAAGAATGCGGCGATTTCATCATTCGTCGGTCTGATGGGGTTTACGCCTATCAGCTTGCGGTGGTGGTGGATGACGGAGACATGGACATCACCCAGGTAGTGCGGGGCAGCGACCTTTTGAGTTCCACACCCAGGCAGCTTTATCTTTACCGGCTGCTGGAATTGGAGCCGCCGGAATTTTATCATGTGCCCCTATTGGTGGCACCGGATGGCCGCAGACTATCCAAGCGGGACGGAGATCTGGATCTGCAGGCGCTGAGAGAACACCATTCTCCCCAGGAACTCATTGGCCTTTTGGCCTGTGCCGCGGGGCTTTTGGAAAAGCCCGTCCCCTGTACGCCCCGGGAGCTGGCGCAGCACTTTGACTGGAGCCGGGTTACCCGGGAGGAGACGGTAAACATCCGGGAAATCCTTGATGAAATGGCATCCAAAACCACGGTTCCGGTTTAAAACCCTTTGATTTTTGGCATACTTTTTACAGACACGCCCTGCCGGCATCGTCGGCGGGGCCTTTTTAATAAAACGAAACCGTTTTATTAAAAATAGTATCAGGAGGAATGTATGCAGATCAAGGATGTAATGACGAAGGATGTGGTCACAGTGCTGCCGGAAGAGACGGTGGCAGTGGCAGGCCGCTTGATGGCACGGCATAATATTGGGTCCCTTGCAGTATGCTCCCGGGACGGCACCCTGCGGGGGATGCTGACGGATCGGGATATTGTGCTGCGCTGTGTGGCGGCGCAGGAGGATCCCACAAAGATGATGGTTCGGCAGGTGATGACCCGGCGGGTGGTTTCTGTGGCGCCCGGTGATCCCGCGGCGGTGGCTTCCAGCCGGATGGCAAAGGAGCAGATCCGCCGACTTCCTGTGGAACATGACGGCAAAATTGTGGGAATGGTATCCCTTGGCGACCTGACCCAGCAGCGGCAGTTTCATATGGAGGTGGCGGATACCCTGTGTGATATCTGCAGCACTGTACGAAAGATGGAGCCGGAAGAGGATTGAATGATGCCCCTGCGCAGTTTACGATGAAACTGCGCAGGGGCATTTTATATTCGATCAAGCTGAACATATGTTTGGAAATTGTGTTTCTGTGGGTTTTGCGGGAAATTAGTCGAAAGGAATCAGAAAAAAGTATGGAAATTGGACTTGCATTTTTTTGGGCAAGCGGGTATACTAAAAGAGCGAAGTGGAGCGAAATGGAAGAAAAATGAGTAAATTGGAGGGAGGAACGAGATATGTACGGAAAATACCGGCATAGTGTCGACCCGAAGGGTCGTCTGTTCGTCCCTGCCAAGCTGCGTGAAGAGCTGGGTGAGGCATTTTATGTGACCCTTGGCTCAGAGCGCTGCCTCACCGTCTACACCCAGAGCAGTTGGGATGCTTTTATGGAAAAGTCCAATGCCGTTCCCCTGCATCAGTATGGCTCCCTTCGTTTTTTGCTTGCCAATGTGGTAAAGTGCGAGCCGGACAAGCAGGGGCGTGTTCTTCTGCCCACGGAGCTGCGTGCCTTTGCCAATATTACGCAGAATGTGGTGTTTATCGGTCAGGGCTCCCATGCTGAGATCTGGGATGCGGAAGCCTATGACGCCCTTGAGCGCGAACAGCTCAAGCCTGAAAATCTGCTTGCCGCAATGAAGGAGTTGGGGTTCTGATGGAATTTCATCATGTTTCTGTACTGCTGGAAGAATGCATTGAGGCGCTAAATATTCGTCCCGATGGCATCTACCTTGATGGCACCCTGGGTGGTGCCGGACATTCTTTGCAAATTGCAAAGCGACTGACCACCGGTCGGCTGATTGGTGTAGACCGTGACCCGGTTGCCCTGAATGCGGCAAAGGAGCGTCTGGCTCCCTATATGGACCGGGTAACATTGGTACATTCCAATTTCCGTGAACTTGATACCATCTTACGGGAACTTCAGATCAACAAGGTGGATGGAATGCTCTTTGACCTGGGCGTTTCTTCCCCCCAGCTTGACGATGGTTCCCGGGGTTTTTCTTATATGGCGGATGCGCCTTTGGATATGCGCATGAACGCCCAGGACAGCCTGTCAGCTTATGATGTGGTCAATACCTGGCCCAGAGAAGAGCTGCGGCGCATCCTGTTTGAATTTGGCGAAGAGCGTTATGCTCCCCTGATCGCTGCCGCCATTGAGCGCAGAAGAGGGGATAAGCCCATCGAATCCACACTGGAACTGGTGGATGTGATCCGCGGTGCCATGCCCCCGCAGGCCCTGCGGGAAAAGCAGCATCCTGCCAAGCGGAGCTTCCAGGCCATCCGCATCGCGGTGAATGATGAGCTGGCAAGCGTCAGCGATATGATGCATTCGGCCATTCCTCTGCTCAATCCCGGTGGACGGCTTGCGGTAATTACCTTCCATTCTCTGGAAGATCGCATTGTAAAAAATGCCATGCAGGAGGCGGCAAAGGGCTGCGTCTGCCCGCCGGAATTCCCTGTATGCGTCTGCGGCAAGAAGCCCCAGATCAAGAATCTGACCCGGAAGCCCATCGTTTCCGGCAAGGAAGAATTAGAACAAAACCCCCGTGCCAGAAGCGCAAAGCTTCGCGTGGCGCAGAAACTATAATCCCACCGGAAAGGAGTCTGGCAAACCATGGCGCAGAATAGAAATACTTCACCCCGCCGCAGAGTCAGCCAGACTTACCAGACCAATGGCGCAGCAGCATACGACATTTATCGCCTTCCCAACCGGGAGCTGGAATCCGGCAATGCAGCCCGGCGGCTAAAGCAGCCGGAACGCCGACGCCATGTGCGTCCCAGACCCCGCCCCAAGGCAAAGCTGAGCGTTGCCCCCTTGGCAGTGGTTGGCATGATGGCGGCAGCCTGTATGCTGATTTTTGTGCTGTGCGGCTATGTGCAGCTTTTTGAAGAGACTGCCATGGTCAGTGAGCTTCAGGCACAGCTCAGTGAAGCCCAGGCTTATCAGGAACGCCTGGAGGCCACCTATGACAGTAAAATTGATTTGGATGTGATCCAGCAGCAGGCAGAAGCACTGGGCATGACCCTGCCCAACAGCAGACAGACGATCTATCTGAACCTGGAGGGCGTGGACAGAGCAGTGATTTCGGATGGCGGTGAGGAGACCGTGCTGGAGACTGCCTGGACAGCAATTGATCGCAGCATTCGTACGCTGATGGAATACTTTGGGTAACAACGAATATAGATACTATCGACCGCGGCTGTCACGACACTTTGGCCCGCGCAGTGATGGATGCAACGATTCATGGGCGGTGAAACCTTCTCCGCCCATGTTTGCAATTTATACTTGTTCTTGAAAAAGGTTTAAAACCCCTTTTTATTATGCCGGAGGCATGTCAGGAACAGTATGAGACGGATTAGGTGATGGAATGAAAAAACGCAAAAACAATATCATACCCTTGCCCATCAGGAATACGAAGGCGAAAAAGCCGAAGGAAACCTCCAATCGGCCCTACCTTCAAAGGACATTGTTCACCTGCGTCATTCTGAGCCTGATGTTTCTTGTGTTAGGCGGAAGATTGTTTTACCTGATGGTCATTCAGCATGACTATTATGAGAAGGAAGCCATTGAAAATCAGACCCGCAGCACCTCCGTTACCGCAGACCGGGGCGATATTTACGACTGCAATATGAATGTGCTGGCCACCTCTGTGACGGTGGAGAATGTATTTCTTGATCCTGAGGCCATCGCCCGGGAGGAAGAGGATGTGGATCTGATTGCATCGGGCTTATCCCGCATCCTTGATGTGGAGGAAGATTTTATTAAAGAAAAAGCAGCCAATACCGATCGGCTTTACGAGGTCATCAAGCGGAAAATTCCCGAGGATCTTGCGGACGAGGTACGGGCCTTTATCAGCGAAAACGAACTTAGCGGCGTCCATCTGGAAACCGACAGCCAGCGTACTTACCCCTACAGCACCCTGGCCTCTCAGGTCATTGGCTTTACCAATGCGGAGAACATCGGCGCCGAGGGGCTTGAGGCGGGCTATGATGAGCAGCTCAAGGGTACCGCAGGCGCTGTGGTCATGACCAGAGGCAATCACGGTTCGGAAATGCTCTATTCCTATGAAAAATATTATGAAGCCACCGATGGCAACGATCTGGTGCTGACCATTGACAATACGGTGCAGTTCTGCCTGGAAAAAAACATGCAGGCTGCCATCGAAAAGTACGATGTACAGAACGGCGCCTTCGGCATCGTCATGGATGTGAACACCGGCGAGATCAAGGCCATGTCCACCATGGGTGGCTATGACCCCAACAATTATCTGGAAATCGGCGATCCCGGCACCCTGGAAGAGCTGGAAGCGCTCTATGTCAGAGCCATGGATGCAAAGACAAAATCTGAGATGAGCGCTGCATTCCTCAAGGCGCAGCCGGTGAGTGAGGAAGAACCGGAGGAGGGGGAGGAACCCCTGCCCACCACCCCGGAAGGTTATGCAGCTCTTTATGAAAAGCTGATCGATGAATATAACAGCGCGGTTGCAGCAGCCCGTCTGAAGCAGTGGCGCAACCGCACCGTGTCTGACGGCTATGAGCCGGGCTCCACCTTCAAGACCATCACGTTGGCCTCCGCCCTGGAAGAGCAGGCGGTCAGTCTGGAGGATCACTGGTATTGCGGCGGTACGGCCAAGATCGAAAAGCGTGATGATATCCTGCACTGCTGGAAATCTGCCGGTCACGGCAGCCAGAGTACCGCCCAGGCCCTGCAGAATTCCTGCAACCCTGCCTTTGCCAATATCGGCATTGCCCTGGGAGGCGATAAGCTTTATGAGTATGTAAAGGCCTTTGGCCTTTTGGAGCAGACCGGCATCGACCTTCCCGGCGAGGCCAACGGCTATTTCTTCTCCCGGGAAGATATTGCAAATCCCGAAACCTATGCCTCCCTGACCTCCGCTGCCTTCGGTCAGACCTTTAAGATCACTCCCATTCAGCTCGTCCGGGCCATTTCCGCAGTGGTCAATGGTGGCTATGTAATGGAGCCCTATATTGTCAGCGAGGTGCTGGATTCTGATGGAAATGTGGCAGTGAAGAATGAGCCCCATGTGCTGCGGCAGGCCATCAGCGAGGAAACCTCCCGCACCATGTGCCAGCTGATGGAAAGCGTTGTCACCGACGGCACTGCCAGCAATGCCCAGGTGGTGGGCTATGACATTGGCGGTAAGACCGGCACATCGGAAAAAATGGACGTCCGGGATGAAGAAGGCAGACTGGTAGATGATAAGATCGTCTCCTTCGTGGGTGTTGCCCCCATTGATGATCCCCAGTATATTGTGCTGGTGGCGCTGGATACGCCGGCTACATCCACAGGCTACTATATTTCCGGCGGTGTGATGGCAGCACCGGTGGTGCGGGATGTTTTCACGGATATCCTGCCCTATCTTGGCGTGACTCCCCACTACAGCGAGGATGACCTCCATCTGGTCAACATGTCCATGCCCAATGTGGTGGCCTTGACACGGGAAGAGGCAGAAAAATCCCTGGCGGAAAATCATCTGCAGGTGCGATTTGTGGGCGAAGGTGACACCGTCACCGATCAGATTCCGTCCCCGGGTGCTGAGGTGCCCGGCAATGCGACGGTTATGGTATATCTTGGCGAGGAAAAGCCGACGGATCTGGTTACAGTTCCCGATTTGATCGGCTTGACACAATACGAAGCAAATATTACAATTAGTAACACTGGCGGACTGTATCTGCAGATGCGCGGATCCACAAATCAGTCCGGCTTTGTGGCAGTCAGCGGACAGAGCATCCCCGCAGGCACCCAGGTGGAGCGGGGTACCACGATCACGGTGGAACTGACAGACTCTTCTGCCGGTGACTGATCCTATACAAATGATACGGAAGGAGACATTCTCCATGCGGCTTGAACAATTATTGAATGGCATTGAGGTCATTGCCTGCAATGCGGACTTAAATACGGAAATCACAGGTGTTTGCTATGATTCCCGCCAGTGTGAAGCGGGGCAGCTGTTTGTTGCCATTTCCGGTTTTGCGGTGGATGGACATAAGTTCATTCCCTCCGCACTGGAAAAGGGTGCGGCTGTGGTTCTTTGTGAGCGCCAGCCGGAGATGCCCTGCAGCTATGTGCAGGTCACATCTGCCCGTCTTGCCCTGGCACAGCTGGGTGCCAACTGGTTCCATCATCCGGCAAAGGCCATGAAGATCATCGGCGTCACCGGTACCAACGGCAAGACCACCACCACTTATCTTCTGAAAAGTGTGCTGGAACAGGCCATTGGCGCAAAGGTGGGCCTCATTGGAACGATCCAGAACATGATTGGAGACGAAGTGCTCCATACCGAGCGCACCACCCCGGAGAGCTTTGAGCTGCAGCAGCTTTTCGCTCAGATGCGGGATGCCGGCTGCACCCATGCGATTATGGAGGTATCCTCCCATGCGTTGGTACTGGAACGGGTAGGCGGTGTGCAGTTTACCGTGGGCGCCTTTACGAATCTCACGGAGGATCATCTGGATTTCCACAAGACCATGGAGGAATACGCACTGGCGAAGGCACTTTTGTTCCGCTGCTGTGACCGGGGCGTTGTGAATGTGGACGATGCGTGGGTCGATACCATGACGAAAGATGCCCTTTGCCCCATTATGAGCTACGGCATTTCTGCCGATGCGGAGCTGACGGCGAAAAATATGCAGCAGTTCTCTGACCACATTGAGCTGGACGCCTGCTATCAGGGCGAGGTTTGCCCGGTATCCCTTGGCATTCCCGGCGGCTTTACCGCCTATAATTGCCTGACGGTGATTGGCTGCGCCCTGCAGCTTGGCTTGTCCCTTCCTGTGATCGCGGAAGCGCTGAAGACTGCCCGTGGCGTCAAGGGCCGTGTGGAGGTCATTCCCACCCCCGGCACCGACTATACGGTGATCGCGGACTATGCCCATACCCCGGATGCACTGGAAAATGTGCTCCATACTGTTCGGGGCTTTTGCAAGGGCAGAGTGATTGCCCTCTTTGGCTGCGGTGGCGACCGGGATCCCATCAAGCGGCCCATCATGGGCAAAATTGGCGTGGACAATGCGGATTTTGCCGTTATTACCTCGGATAATCCCCGTACAGAGGATCCCAATGCCATCATTGCGGACATTCTCAAAGGGGTTGAGGGTACGAAAACACCGTATGTCACCATTGAAAACCGTCCTGAGGCAATCCGCTGGGCCATGGCTCACGCAGGCAAAGATGACATCATCGTGCTGGCGGGCAAGGGTCACGAGGATTATCAGGAAATCAATCATGTAAAATACCATCTGGATGAGCGCGAAGTGGTAGCCGAATATCTGGCAGAGCTTGCGCAGGAGGGAAACTGATATGCTGACACTCAAGCAGGCCGCACAGTGGTGTGACGGCGCCGTTGCACCGGAATTTGCAAATCTTGAGATCACGGGCGTGAGCACCGACAGCCGGAGCATTCAGCCGGGCGAACTGTTTATCGCTCTGCAGGGTGACTCTTTTGACGGCCATATTTTTGTCCGGCAGGCGCTGGAAAAGAATGCAGGCGCTGTTATGACCCATAAGCAGATGAGCCCCGGTATCCCCACCGTTTTTGTAGATGATACCATGCAGGCTCTGGGCGCACTGGCCAGAGGCTACCGCAGCACCCATACAGCCCAGGTAATCGGCATTACCGGCAGTGTGGGAAAAACCACCACAAAGGAAATGGTCGCCGATATTCTGGCCACCACCTATCGCACTCACCGCACCAAGGGCAACAAGAATAACAACATTGGTCTGCCTCTGAGCGTTCTGGGAATGCAGAAGGACTGCGAGATGGCGGTTCTGGAAATGGGCATGAACCATTTTCGTGAAATTGCCTATCTGACCTCCATTGCCCGGCCGGATATTGCCCTCATCAATAACATCGGCACCATGCACATTGAGCATCTTGGCTCCAGAGAGGGTATCCTGACGGCGAAGATGGAAATCCTTGAGGGTCTGACCTCCAATGGCAAGGTGATTTTCAACGGCGATGAGCCGCTTCTGTGGAACCAGCGGGATAAACTGGGGAAAAAGCCCATTTATTTTGGCCTGAATAATCCGGAATGCGACATCCGCGGCAGTGAGATCGTGCAGGCAGACGGCGGTATGTACTTTACCGTCAACGGCCTTGGACAGGAGTTTGAGGTGTTTGTTCCCGCAGAGGGACAGCACATCGTATATGATGCACTGGCAGCGGTTTCCGTGGGCCTTGTGCAGCAGATCCGTCCGGAGCGCATTCAGGCAGCCCTGGCGCAGTTCCGCAATACCGGCAGCCGTCAGAGCGTTTATGACAAGGGCGGCTTCACCATCATTGAAGACTGCTACAATGCAGGCCCTGAATCCATGCAGGCAGCACTGGGTGTGCTGGCAGAACATAACAAGACCGGCAGAAGAATCGCTGTGCTTGGCGATATGCTGGAATTGGGCGCCTGCTCCATTGCGGAGCACTACCGCCTTGGCAGGATTGCTGCGGAAAAGGCAGACCTGATCTTTGCCTATGGCCCCCACAGTGAGCATGTGATCGTCGGTGCGCTCACCGGCGGCATCAATGCCAAGCTGACGGGCCAGTTTGCCAGCCATGAGGAACTGGTGGCAACCCTGCAGCGGTTGGCAAAGCCCGGCGATACCTTGCTCTTCAAGGGCAGCCGCGGCATGAAGATGGAAAAAGCGCTGGAACTGTTCCTTCAGGGAAAGTAAGCGCGGAGGTACAAAAGATGCTGAATTCTACAACTCTTTTTATCATTCTGGCGGCAGTATGCTCCTTTGCAGTGGCTGCCATTGCCGGTAAGCTGATCATTCCGGTGCTGCATGCCCTGAAGGCAGGCCAGTCCATCCGGGAGATTGGCCCCGCCTGGCATAGCTCCAAGTCCGGCACCCCCACCATGGGCGGCATTATTTTCATGATCGCTCTGCTGCCCTGCATTGCCTTTGGCTGGCAGGGACTGGCAAAGGGAGAATGGACGGTGCTTCTGATTTTCGCATTCTCTCTGGTGTTTGGCCTGATCGGCTTCCTGGATGACTTTTTCAAGGTGAAGTTCAAGCGCAATCTGGGCCTCACCGCCCTGCAGAAGCTGCTGCTTCAGCTTGCGGCAGGGGCATTATATCTGTATATCCTCTATCGCCTGGGCGATCTGAGCTGCGAGCTGTACATCCCCTTCTTCCATGTTTCCTGGCAGATCCATCCCATTATCTACATCGGCTTTGCCATGTTTGTCATCGTGGGCTGTGTGAACGCAGTGAATCTGACGGATGGCGTGGATGGTCTTGCCACAGGCGTCACCATGCCTGTGATGGTATTTTTTGTGGTCAGTGCCATTGTAGCGGAAAAGCTGACCCTTGCCCTGTTCCCGGCCTGCTTATTCGGCGGTCTGGCGGGCTTCCTGTGCTACAATTTCTATCCTGCCAAGGTGTTCATGGGTGATACCGGCTCGCTGTTTTTGGGCGCAGCCGTGTGCGGCATGGCCTTTGCTCTGGATATGCCCCTGGTGCTGCTCCTTGTGGGTATCATCTATATCGTTGAGACGCTTTCCGTCATTATGCAGGTGCTTTATTTTAAGGCGACCCACGGCAAGCGTATTTTCCGCATGACCCCCATCCATCACCATTTTGAGATGGGCGGTTGGAGCGAAGTCAAGATTTTCACGGTCTTTACCGCCGTTACCTGCGCCATGTGCGTACTGGCGTGGCTTGGCATCGCAGCTCGCTATTGATTTTTTGGAAGGGAGAGGTTTATGGCAAAGCGCATTGTAAACCCGGAGGTTCGGGCTCCAGAGCAGGATGAACGGGGACTGCCGGACCTGCCCTTCCTGATTCTTACTGTTATGCTGGTAATCATCGGCGTGATCATGCTGTTTTCTGCCAGCTATGCCAGAGCCTTTTCCGAAACGGGAAATTCTGCCTATTATTTTGTACGGCAGGGCGGTTTTGCTGCGGCAGGTCTTCTGATTATGTGGCTGATCAGCCGCTTTAACTATCAGATCTGGCGTGTTGCCAGCTTCCCCATCCTTGCGGCATCTGTGTTTTTCCTGCTGCTGGTACCCTTTGTGGGATCGTCTGAGGGCGGCGCAACCCGCTGGCTCAGCCTGGGTTTTGTCAGTTTTCAGCCCTCAGAGGTGGCAAAGGTGGGCGTTGTGCTGTCCTTTGCGGCCATGATGTCCATGTGGCGGGATCGGATGCATGATCCCCGCTATGGTGTTCTGCCCTTTATCACGATTCTGGGCGTGATCGCCTTTCTGCTGTATCTGCAGCCCCATCTTTCTGCCACCATCATCATTGTTGCAACCGGTGCGGTGATGATGTTCCTGGGCGGCACCGACAAAAAATGGCTGGTTGGTCTGGCGGTGGCGGGTGTACTCCTTGTTGGCATTTATCTTATCACCAAGGGCTATTCCGGCGACCGTATCAAAGCATGGCTTCACCCGGAGGATTTTGCCCGGGATCAGGGCTATCAGGTCATTCAGTCCCGCTATGCCATCGGCTCAGGCGGACTCACGGGGCTTGGCTTCGGACGAAGCCGGCAGAAGTATCTCTACCTGCCGGAGGAGCACAATGACTATATTTTTGCCATTGTTTGCGAAGAACTGGGCTTTATCGGCGCATTTTTTATTGTGCTGCTGTTTGCTCTTCTGGTGCTCCGGGGCTACTGGATTTCCATGCATGCCCGTGACCGATTTGGCGCTTTGCTTGTGGCAGGTATGGTGACACTTTTGGGTCTGCAGGTGTTTTTGAACATCGGCGTTGTATCTAATCTTTTGCCCTCTACCGGTATTTCACTGCCCTTCTTCTCCTATGGCGGCACAGCGCTGCTGGTGAATCTGGCGCAGATGGGCATGATTCTCGGTGTGTCCCGGCAGAATAAAAATCAAATCAATCTTGTACGAAAAATCAAGCACAAAAAATCAGCAGGGGGCCAGAAGCAATGAGGGTAGTTTTTACCTGCGGAGGAACCGGCGGACATATCAATCCCGCTCTGGCGGTGGCAAAGATGCTGCGTGAACGCCAGCCGGATTGCGAAATACTGTTTATTGGCGCGGAAGAGGGCATGGAAAAAACCCTGGTGCCCCGGGAGGGGTTCCGCCTGGAAACCATCAAAATTTCCAGCTTCCAGCGCCGCCTGACCCCCAAGGGGATCTGGCACAATCTGACCACAGCGGTGGATATTTATGGCGCACTGCGCAAAGTCAGCGCCATTTTGAAGGAATTCAAGCCCGATGTGATCCTTGGCACCGGCGGTTATGCCAGCTTTGCTGCCCTGCGGCAGGGAGCTAAGCTGAAGATCCCCACCGCGGTGCATGAATCCAATGCGGTGCCGGGGCTCGCCACCCGAATGGTGATGAACCATGTGGACCGCATTCTGGTCTGCTTTGAAGAATCCCGGGAGCAGTACCGGAATCCGGAAAAGGTTTATGCCGTGGGCATGCCTGTCAGCGAGGCATTTATTTACACGAAGCGTGAAGACGCACGGCGGGAGCTTGGCATTCCGGAGGATCGGAAGCTGATCGTAACCTGCTGGGGCAGCCTTGGCGCCCGGGAAATGAACAAGAAAATTGCGCGCTTTATCCAGTTGGAGAGCGAGACGGATGCTTTCCATCACATCCATGCCACCGGTTCCTACGGCTGGCGCTGGATGCCGGATCTCGTGAAGGAGTTGGGTGTGGATCTCAGCAAGCATCCCAACATCGATATGCGCGAATATATTTATAACATGCCCACATTGATGGCGGCGGCGGATCTGGTGATCTGCCGTGCCGGCGCCTCCACCCTGAATGAAGTGGCGGCCAGTGCGGTTCCGGCCATCATTGTGCCGTCACCCAATGTGACGGATAATCATCAGGAAAAGAATGCCCGGCTCCTGGAGCGCCGGGATGCTGCCATGGTCATCCGTGAATCGGAGTGCGACGGCGATGTGCTCTATGATAGAGCGCAGGAGCTGCTCGGGGATTCTGAGCGCCTGCAGACCATGCGCCGTGCCCTGAGAAGCATGGCAGTTCTGGATTCCACAGAGCGAATTTACCGAATGCTGCAGGAACTGGCCGCACCTTAACACCGCCTGACGCATAGGATGGGGAAACTTTGGAGCCCCGGAGGATGCGGAGGGATGTATGGTGGGGATTTTGACGATCCATGGCGGTCGACCGCTGTACGGCAGTGTTACGGTCAGCGGCGCGAAAAACGCAGTGCTGCCCCTGCTGGCAGCGACTGTGGCGCAAAGCGGATATTATCGTCTGGAGCATTGCCCACATCTCACGGATGTGGATGCGACACTGGATATTTTAAGCCATCTTGGCTGCCGGATACGGCGGGATGGCGATGCAATAGAAGTGGATAGTTCGGGTGTTGACTGCACCCAGATTCCGAAGGAAATGATGCGCCGTTTGCGCTCTTCTGTGATCTTTTTGGGAGCGCTGCTGGCAAGATGCTCTCAGGCAAAGCTGTGGCTGCCCGGCGGCTGCTGCATCGGCGCAAGGCCCATTGACCTGCACCTGAAGGCCATGAAACAGCTGGGCGCACAGGTGGAGCTGCAGGGGGAAGAGGTGCGCTGCACCGTATCCCGGCTGCAGGGTGGCACCATTGTGCTTCCCTTTCCCAGCGTGGGCGCAACGGAGAATATCCTTCTTGCAGGACTTGGCTGTGGGGAAGGGGTTAGGATTCTCAATGCGGCAAAGGAACCGGAGGTGGTTTGCCTTGCCCAGTTCCTGCGTGCCATGGGGGCACAGGTGAGGGGAGAAGGCACAGGAGAAATCTGTTTGATGCCGGGAAGATCCCGGCGTGACGGGGTATTTCAGGTGCTTCCGGATCGCATTGAGGCGGCTACATATCTGTGTGCCCTGGCAGCCTGCGGCGGCAGAATCTGCATTGAGCAGGTAGAAGCAAGGCATCTGCTGCCGGTGCTGGATGCGCTGCAGGAAGCAGGTGTTCGCCTCAAGGTAGCGCCGAACCGAATTGAAGCCCGATGCCGGGCAATGCGGGCCATACGTCCCATTTCCACCGCGCCCTATCCCGGCTTTCCCACGGATGCCCAGGCGCCTCTGATGGCGGCGCTGCTGCGGGCAGAGGGAACAACGGAGATCCGAGAGACTGTGTTTGAGCATCGTTTCCGCCATGTTAAGGCGCTTTGCGCCATGGGGGCGCACATTGATATCCGGGATCAAATCGCCCGGATCACCGGCACCAGGCGGCTGCACGGTGCCAATGTGGCAGCCACGGATCTTCGGGGCGGGGCAGCCATGGTGATTGCAGCCCTCAGCGCAGAGGGCGTGAGCCATATCTGCGAAACAAAGCACATATTCAGAGGTTATGACGGCCTCTGTCAGAAGCTCTCCGGCCTGGGCGCATCCATCTGCCTGGAGGAGAGATAACGGAGGATAACATATGAATCACGAAGTTAATGACCGGCCTGTCCGCCGGAGACCGGAGGGCACTTCACGGGGCGGCACATCTGCCCCAGCCCGCCGCCGGTCGGGGCCGAATCGATCGGCGCTGCGGCGGCGGAAACCGGCAGCGCCAAAAAAAAGGCCGCCGGTGCGAAAAAAGCCGAAAGCAAAGGCCCGGCGCAGAGTTGCATTTGGCAGAATTTTTGGAAGAAAATTTGTCCGCTCTCTGGTGATCAGTTTGCTTACCGGCCTGTTGGTGGTCCTTTGTATGATGGCCTTTTTGCGGGTTCGCGGTGTTTCTGTGGTGGGAAATTCCCTGTACAGCAGCAGCGAGATTCAGGAAGCTACCGGCGTCAGCGAAGGCAGTGCCCTGCTTTTGGTGAATAAAACTGCGGTAGCCAGCCGGATCAAGGCGCAGCTTCCCTATATCGATGATGTACGGGTGGGTATTGGACTGCCGGATACGGTAAAGGTCGAAGTGGTAGAATTGCAGACGGCCTACGCTGTGGCTGCAGACGACGGCAGCTACTGGCTGATCAATTCCGGCGGCAGACTCGTTGAGCAGATTACTGCCAAGGAAGCCTCGGAATACCTGACCATTGAAGGCGTTCGCATTCGTAATGCCGTTGCGGGCGAGGATGTAGAGGTGATGGAGGATCCGGTTCCGGAAGAATCCGAAGAGGGCGACGAGCAGACCCAGGACGATCAGCAGATCGAAACCCCGGCGGAGGCCTCTGCTGCGCAGCGGATGGACATTGCCCTGCAGATTTTGCGTCAGCTCGAGGCGTCGGAGGATATCCGCTCCATTACATCTGTCAATGTCAGCTCGAAGTATGCACTGGAGATCTGGTATGGAACCCAGTATCAGGTAAAGCTTGGCGACACAACGGAGCTTTCCTACAAGCTGAATTACATGCTTGCGGCCATTGCCCAGATGGAGAGCTACCAAAGCGGTGTGCTGGATCTGACCTTTGAGGAAGCAAAAAAGGCGACCTTCATTCCCTGGACGAGCTAAGGAAACGCAGAACAAATCCACTGCGGTGCATGGCGGAGCTTTTGCCATCCTCTCTTGTGGATTTCATAAGGGCTTCCCTAAAAAAGTATAAAAACTTTCCAAATCACAAAGAATTTCTATTGACCAATCTAAGTTTTCAAGTTAGAATAAAAAGGTATAAATGTGCGCATCATATCCCCAGTTAAATTTTGGGTTTATTTGAAAAATACAGAACATCCGATGATGAAGATACATAGGAGGAGATCATATGTCCGAGATTTTTGCAGATAAAGTTGTTAATATTAAAGTAATCGGTGTTGGCGGCGCCGGTAATAATGTAGTCAACAGAATGATTGACAGCGGCATTGACGGCGTGGAATTCATCGCAGTCAACACAGATAAGCAGGACCTCAACAAGTCCAAGTGCCCCAACAAGCTCCAGATTGGTGAGAAGCTGACCGGCGGCATGGGCGCAGGCTCCAAGCCTGACACCGGCAAGAAGTCTGCCGAGGAATCTCGCGCAGCCATTGCCAAGGTACTTGAGGGTGCGGATATGGTCTTCATTACTGCCGGTATGGGCGGCGGTACCGGCACCGGTGCAGCTCCCATCATTGCAGATCTTGCCCACGAGTCCGGCATTCTGACCGTCGGCGTTGTCACCAAGCCCTTCCGTTTTGAGGGTGCAAACCGTATGCGTCAGGCAGAAGCTGGCATTGCAGCCCTGTCCGATAAGGTCGACTCCCTGATTATCATCCCCAACGACCGTCTGAAGTATGTCACCGATCAGAAGATCACCTTTGCCAACGCTTTCGGCATTGCCGATGATGTGCTGAAGCAGGCTGTTTCTTCTATTTCCCAGCTGGTGAGCTACTCTGAAAAGGTCATCATCAACCTGGACTTCGCCGATGTTTCCTCTGTCATGAAGGACGCAGGCCGTGCCCATATGGGCGTTGGCATTGCCTCCGGCCGCGACAAGGCTGAGACTGCTGCCCAGATGGCTGTTGCATCTCCCCTGCTGGAGACCTCCATCAACGGCGCTACCGGTGTTCTGATCAATGTCACCGGTGCTACGGACATGGGCCTGGATGATGTAGAGACCGCAGCCAACATCGTTATGGAGGCCGCAAATCCCGAAGCCAACATCATCTTCGGCGCTGCCTTTGACGACAGCTATGAGGATGTCATGCGCGTTACCGTCATTGCAACCGGCTTTGGCGAAAAGCAGGATGCCGCAATCCCTGTCAAGGAAGGCGCATTCACGGTGGCTTCTG
This sequence comes from Faecousia sp., assembly GCA_045659925.1. Taxonomy (GTDB): domain Bacteria; phylum Bacillota; class Clostridia; order Oscillospirales; family Oscillospiraceae; genus SVMC01. The sequence continues at coordinate 1,271 of JAZRCV010000044.1, read as the reverse complement.
AGCGAGCTGTCAGCAGTGCTCCGGCTGCCCTTCCGGAAGAGGACATTGATGACATCGACGCAATCTTCTCGATTTTCAACAAGTAAGATCGGATTGCATATTTTCAGCGGCCCTGTATTACCGGGGCCGCTGATGCTGTTTTGAAATGGGAGCGCAATGGGCACAATACTTGCGGTTTTCTTCCAAATATGGTATGATACCCCAGAATTTTATATAGAAGGTGTTTGAAATTGACTGTTATTGATATTTATTCCGGTTTTCTTGGCGCGGGTAAGACCACGCTGATCAAAAAAATGATTGCCGAGGCCCATCCCGGTGAGCGTCTGGCACTGATTGAGAACGAATTTGGCGAGATCGGCATTGATGGCGATTTCCTCAAGGATGCAGGCATTGAGATCACGGAAATGAATTCCGGCTGCATCTGCTGCTCTCTGGTGGGTGACTTCGGTCAGGCCCTGCGGCAGCTGATTGATACCTATCATCCCGACCGCATTCTCATTGAGCCCACCGGTGTGGGCAAGCTTTCCGATGTTGTTGCGGCTGCCCGTCAGGTGGAATGTGAGGATGTGCGCCTTGGCAGCTTCACCACCGTGGCGGATGCCAACAAGGTAAAGCTCTACATGAAGAACTTTGGCGAGTTCTATAACAACCAGATCGAAACCGCCTCCTGCATCGTGCTGAGCCGTACCGATGCCATCTCTCAGGACAAGCTGGATAAGGCACTGGCCCTGCTGCGGGAGAAGAACGAAAAGGCCACCATCGTGACCACCCCCTGGAATCAGCTCACAGGCCCTCAGCTTCGTGATGCCATGGAGCAGACCCGGACCTTGGCCCAGGAGCTTGCAGAACTGGAGGCAGATGCCCATCACCACCATCATCATGATGATGAGGAAGAATGCCCCTGCTGCCATCACCACCACGGTCATGATGAACCCTGTGAACACGAGCATCATCATGAGCATGAGCACCATCATGAGCATGAGCACCATCATGAGCATGAGCACCATCATGAGCATGAGCACCATCATGAGCATGAGCACCATCATGAGCATGAGCACCATCATGAGCATGAGCATCACCACGAACATGAGCATCATGAGCATGAACATCATCACGAGCATGAGGACGAGGAATGCCCCTGCTGCCATCATCACCATGGTCATGACGAGCCCTGTGAGCATGAACACCATCATGAGCACGAGCACCACCATGAACATGGTCATCACCATCACCACCATCACGGCCATGATGCTGACGAAGCTTTCATGAGC
>JAZRCV010000043.1:0-3197 GCA_045659925.1 Faecousia sp. | reverse complement strand
CCTGTCCCACGGAAGTAAGCTCCTTTTGTTGGATGAGGCGACAAGCGGCCTTGACCCCGTGGTGCGGGATGAGGTGGTGGAGATGTTCCATGAGTTCACGAGAAATCCGAACCATTCCATCCTGATTTCTTCCCACATCGTCAGCGATTTGGAAAAGCTGTGTGACTATGTGGCATTCCTGCACAACGGCAGGCTGCTGCTTTGCGAGGAAAAGGATGCACTTTTGGCAAAATACGCCATGCTCCACTGCACTCCGGAGGAACTGCAAAACCTGCCGTCCGCTGCGGTGCGCTATGTCCAAAAGAATCCCTATGGATTAGAGGCCGTGGTGGAACGCAGTGTGCTGCCTGCCGATACCAAGCTTAGTCCCATCAGCTTGGAGGAACTGTTCGTATTCATGGTGAAGGAGGGAAGATAAGATGAAGGGCTTACTTCTGAAGGATTTTTACATGACGGTAAAATACTGCCGTGCCTATCTTCTGATCGTTGTGGTGTTTACTGCCGTATCCTTTTTCTCCGCGGACAATCTGTTCATTTTCTATCCCTGCCTGATGGTGGGCATGATCCCGGTGAATCTGCTGGCCTATGACGAGCGCAGCAAGTGGACGCTCTACAGCGGCACCCTGCCCTACAGTAAGGCGCAGATCGTTTCCGGTAAATATCTCATTGGCCTGTTTGCCCAACTGGCTGTTCTGGTGATTACCGGCATCTGCCAAACCATCATCATGCACCGGAACGGAATCTTTGCGCTGACAGAGCTTCTGGGGCTGTTGGCGCTGCTGCTGGTGACATCCTGTGCGTCATCCTCTCTGACCTTGCCTATCATTTTCCGCTGGGGCGTGGAGAAGGGACGCATTGCCTATGCGGTGGTGATTGGTATGGTGTTCGCCGTCAGCACCATGGTGACTATGAGTTTTGGAACAGGTGCGGGGCTGCGGATCACAGTTCCCTTCCGGGGAGCGCTTGCGATCCTGTGCGCTGTGGGCATTGGCATCTATGCCCTGTCATGGTATTTGTCCATCGTGTTCTATCGCAAAAGAGAAGCATAATTTTGAGCGCCGCAAGAGCTGCGGCGCTCATTTTTGGTATAAAGAAAAAGCACACTGCGCTTGGCAGTGCTTTTTTGCGTGGAAAGGAATCTTTCGATGTGTTATGATAAAATAAATTATCACACTGCAACATTTTACCACTCACAATCGTGTATATAGCAAGGAGGTGAGCATTTGAAAACAAAAGAGGAATGGACGCAGATTTACCGTCGCCACTGCAAGACGGTTTGGAACATCTGCTATCCCTATTTTATGAATCCGGCAGATACGGAGGATGCGGTGCAGGAGACATTTCTGCGGCTGATTCGCTCCGGGAAAGTCTTCCGGGATGAAGATCATGAGAAAGCATGGCTCATCGTCACGGCGAAAAATGTCTGCCGGGATGAACTGAAGCGGGCAAGAAGGAAGGATGTGGCCCTTGAGGCGGCGGCAGAGCTTCGTGCCCCGCAAACGCAGGGGGATGAAACACTGCTTGCCATTCAGGCACTGCCGGAAAAGCAACGGACGGTCATCTATCTTTATTATTACGAAGGCTACGGAACCGTGAAGATTTCACAAATGCTCCGAAGACCTCAAGCCAGTGTCCGCAGCGACCTGCGCCGGGGAAGAATGGCCTTGAAAAAACGATTGGGGGGAATCTGATTGAGAAGCAAGCGAATTTATGACGCATATGAGAGTATCGGGCCGAAGGACGGCACTTTTGATGCTATGCTGCAAGGCATTGAAGAAAAAGCCGGGGAAACCACGCAGGTAAAACGAAATCCCCTTCGTCAGGTGGTGCTGGTTGCCGCCTGTCTTGGCCTGATCATTGCCATCAGCGGCGTGGGCTATGCTGCCTATCAGAAATGGCGGCTGCCCGAACCGGAAAGCTACGAACTGGGAGAGATGGGCAATCTGGATATCCACTCCGAAACGGACTATACCGGCGAAGTCATCGGAAACCCGGAGGACGCAGAACCGCTGACCGACGAATACTTCATCTCCAAAGCGGTGGAGATTCTGCATTCCGTGGGTCTGACAGAGGTGGACACCGATGCCATGACTGTCTCCCGGCAGGAGCATATGTACTGGGATCGGGAAGAAGCAGAGGTTTCTTTCACGCAGGATGATAACCGGACCTCGGTGACCTTTGATGCAGATAGCGGACAATTCCTGAATCTGACCGGCATTGAATGGTCTGAAGGAGAAGAAAATGCCTGCGAGACGAAGGAAGAGGCCGAAGCTTTGGCGAAGGAATTCTATGAGCTTCTGCCGGTGCCCCAAGGCTATGTGCTGCGAAGCTGCACGGAGTATGATGAGCAGTATTTAAGCTTCGATTTCTGCCGGGAAGTCCTGGAGGGGATCTACAGCTCCTATGAATCGGTGCGCATTAGCATTAACCCCAAAACAGGAAAGCTGAATTTGTGCAATGTGTTCTATACCCCGCTGCTGGACGACCATGAACCGGGAGACGAGCCTTTGACGCAGGAGGAAGCAGAAGCCATTGCCTTGAGCTGCGATCAGCTGAACCTGTCGAACTATACCCTGAAGGAAGCAGGGGTCTATCCTGTGCTGCCCAACTGGGCCTTCACGGAACACGCGGGGATCAATCACAAGGCCAGCAAGGTTACCCGCCTCGGTTGGATGCTGACCTATGAAAACACCGACAGCGAATTTGCGGATATTGTAACAATCAAGATCGACTACTACACCGGCGAGATCCTCGGCGGCGACATGACATAACAAGCAAAGACTTCTTGTGAGAATGTAGGGGCGGCTATCAGCCACCCGAAAAATGTTGCGAATTCGCTGGTAGTCTCGACAAAAACGCAACATTTCCTGCCGGGCGACCAATGGTCGCCCCTACATTCACCAATGGTACAATTCCATAATATTAGGGTGCGCTGCATTTGCGGCGCACCCTTGTTGTATGTATTAAGCTTGCTGCAAAAATGCTGCTAAGGCATCCACGGTGGGGGCGTAATGCACGCAGTTTTTTCGCATGAAATCTTCAATGGGCTGCAGGTCATTGGACCAGCCGGCGGCGACGAAGTCTACGCCGCACTGCCTTGCCATATCGCAGCCGGGTTTTAAGTCATCCACCATCAGAAGTTCCTCCGGGCGGAAGTTTAGTTTTTTCATGATGGTCAGCAGGGGATAGGGGTTGGG
>JAZRCV010000042.1:0-68236 GCA_045659925.1 Faecousia sp. | reverse complement strand
CGAAGATATCGCAAGAGTCGGCGCTGTTTCCTCCGGTGACGAGGAAGTGGGCAAGATGATCGCAGAGGCTATGGAGAAGGTTTCCGCCTCCGGTGTCATCACCATTGAAGAATCCAAGACCGGCGAGACCTCTCTGGATGTAGTTGAGGGTATGCAGTTTGATCGCGGCTATATCTCCCCCTATATGATCACCGATACCGACAAGATGGAAGCAGTCATCGACGATCCTTTCATCCTGTTCACCGATAAGAAGATTTCCAGCATTCAGGACATTCTGCCCATTCTGGAGCAGATCGTGAAGATGGGCCAGAAGATGGTCATCATCGCAGAGGATGTAGAGGGCGACGCTCTGGCTACCATCCTTGTCAACCGTCTGCGCGGTACCTTCACCTGCGTTGCTGTTAAGGCTCCCGGCTATGGCGACCGCAGAAAGGAAATGCTGCAGGATATCGCCATCCTCACCGGCGGCACTGTGATTTCCAGCGATCTGAACATGGATCTCAAGGAAGCTCAGCTCAGCGATCTGGGCCGTGCCCATAAGATCAAGATCGGCAAGGACAACACCACCATCGTGGACGGCGCAGGCAGTGAAGATGCCATTGCAGCCCGTACCCTGGAGATCAAGACTGCCATCGAGATCACCACTTCCGATTACGACCGTGAAAAGCTGCAGGAGCGTCTTGCCAAGCTGGCAGGCGGCGTAGCTGTCATCCGCGTCGGCGCTCAGACTGAAGTTGCCATGAAGGAACAGAAGCTCCGCATCGAGGACGCCCTCAACGCCACCAAGGCAGCCGTTGAAGAAGGCATCGTAGCAGGCGGCGGCACTGCTTATGTCAACGCCATCCCCGCTGTAGAGGCTCTGGTGGACACCCTGAAGGGTGACGAGAAGACCGGCGCTCAGATCATTGCCAAGGCACTGCAGGCACCCATCCGCCAGATTGCGGAGAATGCCGGTGTTGACGGCTCTGTGATCTTCGAGAAGATCCGCTACAGCGGCAAGCCCGGCTACGGCTTCTACGCCTACACCGAGGAATATGTGGAAATGATCGCCAACGGCATCGTGGATCCCACCAAGGTGACCCGCAGCGCTCTGGAGAACGCAGCTTCTATCGCATCCTGCGTCCTCACCACCGAATCCCTCGTGACCGACAAGCCCGATCCCGCAGCAGAAGCAGCTCTGGCAGCAGCCAGCGCAGGCGGCGGCATGGGCGGCATGTATTAATCGATACCCAATCAAATAGCAACAGGCAGCGCTCAAGCGCTGCCTGTTTTTGCGTTGTTCAATACAGACCCGCCCCTGCCGGAGCAGGGGCGGTTGTTGCAATGATTAGTTGTGGTTGATGGTACGCTTGACGTAAGTGGTGTGGAGATACTCGTGAGCCTTGTGGCTGCCGGGTTTCTCGAAGTACTCAGCGTACAGCTTCTGGATAGAGGGATTTGCGTGGGACTTACGCAGGGGCATTGCTGCATCCTGATCGTACAGAACCTTGGCGCGCAGAGCGGGAACATCCACAAAGTTGCGGACGGAAGCAGGCTGCTGGGGCTGGCCGCCGCCGTTGATGCAGCCGCCGGGGCAACCCATGATCTCGATGAAGTGATAGTTGGCTTCGCCGTTCTGGACACGCATGAGCAGGTCATGAGCATTCTTCAGGCCGGAAGCGACAGCAACGTTGACGTCCATGCCGTTGACGTTGTAGGTAGCTTCCTTGATGCCAGCCAGGCCGCGGACTTCGTGGAAGTCAACGCTTTCCAGCTCGGTGCCGGTGAGGGTTTCCACTGCAGTACGCAGAGCAGCTTCCATAACACCGCCGGTGGCGCCGAAGATGACAGCTGCGCCGGTGTCTTCACCCAGGGGAGAGTCGTACTCTTCATCGGGCAGATCCAGGAAGCGGATGCCGACCTTCTCGATCATGCGGCCGAGTTCACGGGTGGAGAGAGCAAAGTCCACGTCGGCAACACCGGCAGCGTTCTGATTGTCGCGGCCGATCTCGAACTTCTTAGCGGTGCAGGGCATGACGGAAACAGAAACGATGTTCTTGGGATCAATGCCCATGGTCTCTGCGAAGTAGGTCTTGATGACAGCGCCGAGCATCTGCTGGGGAGACTTGCAGGAGGACAGGTTCTCGACCATTTCGGGGAAGTAGTGTTCGCAGTACTTGATCCAGCCGGGGCTGCAGGAGGTGATGAGGGGCAGCTTGCCGCCATTCTGTACGCGTTCGATGAACTCGTTGGCTTCTTCCATGATGGTGAGGTCAGCGGAGAAGTCGGTATCGAAGACGCGGTCGAAGCCGAGACGGCGCAGAGCAGCGACCATCTTGCCTTCTACGTTGGTGCCGATGGGCAGGCCGAAGCATTCGCCCAGAGCAGCACGGACAGCGGGAGCAGTCTGAACCACGACATACTTGGTGGGATCGGCAATGGCGGCGAGAACGTCGTCAATGGATTCCTTTTCATGCAGAGCGCCGGTGGGGCAGACGTTGATGCACTGGCCGCAGGCCACGCAGCTGGTTTCGCCCAGACCCATTTCAAAGGCGCTGCCGATGTTGGTCTTGAAGCCACGCTCGTTGGCGCCGATGACGCCGACAGCCTGATTCTTCTCGCAAACTGCCACGCAGCGGCGGCAGAGGATGCACTTGGAGTTGTCGCGGATCATATGGGTGGCGGACTCGTCGATTTCGCTGGGAGTCTTGACGCCGTCGTATCTGCCTTCCTCGGTGACACCGTATTCACGGCAGAGGGTCTGCAGTTCGCATCTGCCGCTGCGCACGCAGCTCAGGCAGGAGCGATTGTGGTTGGAGAGGAGAAGCTCAAGGTTGGTCTTTCTTGCTTCGATGACCTTGGGGCTGTTGGTAACGACTTCCATGCCGTTGGAGATGGGGTATACACAGGCGGCGACCAGCTTTGCCGGACGGGGGCCTTCCTTTGCTTCAACAACGCACAGACGGCAGGCGCCGATTGCATTGATTTCCTTCATGTAGCAAAGGGTGGGGATGTCGATGTGGGCCATTCTTGCGGCCTGAAGGATCGTAGTGCCACGGGGAGCGGTCACTTCGAAACCATTGATTTTGATCGTAATATCCATGCTCTGTTCCTCCTTACTTCTTGCTGATTGCATCGAACTTGCAGGCTGCTTCGCAGGCGCCGCACTTGATGCACTTGACAGGATCGATCACATGGGGATTCTTGACGGAACCGGAGATTGCGCCAACGGGGCACTTTCTTGCGCAGAGGGAGCAGCCCTTGCACTTGTCGGCATCGATGACATACTGCATCAGGCTCTTGCAGACGCCAGCGGGGCAGCGCTTGTCAACGATATGGGCAATGTACTCATCGCGGAAGAAGCGGAGGGTGGAAACAACGGGGTTGGGAGCCGTCTGGCCCAGACCGCACAGGGAGTTTTCCTTGACATAGTAGCACAGCTCTTCGAGCTTTTCCAGATCTTCCATGGTGCCGTTGCCCTCGGTGATCTTGTCGAGCAGCTCCAGCATACGGCGGGTGCCGATACGGCAGGGAGTGCACTTACCGCAGGATTCATCAACGGTGAATTCGAGGAAGAACTTAGCGATGTCGACCATGCAGTTGTCTTCGTCCATGACGATCAGACCGCCGGAACCAACGATGGAGCCCAGCTCTGCCAGGTGTTCGTAGCCAACGGGAACGTCGAAGTGTTCAATGGGGATGCAGCCGCCGGAAGGACCGCCGGTCTGAGCAGCCTTGAACTTCTTGCCGTTGGGGATGCCGCCGCCAACTTCTTCAACGATCTGGCGCAGGGTGGTGCCCATGGGGACTTCCACCAGGCCGGTGTGCTCGATCTTGCCGCCCAGAGCGAAGACCTTGGTGCCCTTGGACTGTTCGGTGCCCATGGAGGCGAACCAGTCAGCGCCCTTGAGGATGATCTGGGGGATGTTGGCGTAGGTTTCTACGTTGTTCAGGATGGAGGGCTTGTTGTACAGACCCTTTTCAGCGGGGAAGGGAGGACGGGGACGGGGTTCGCCGCGGTTGCCTTCGATGGAGGTCATCAGAGCAGTTTCTTCGCCGCAGACGAATGCGCCAGCGCCCAGACGCAGGTCGATGTTGAACTTGAAGCCGGTGCCGAGGATGTTGTCGCCCAGCAGGCCGTATTCTCTGGACTGCTTGATGGCGATGTCCAGACGCTGAACAGCGATGGGATATTCAGCACGAACGTAGATGTAGCCCTGATTTGCGCCGATGGTGTAACCGGCGATGGTCATAGCTTCGAGAAGTGCATGGGGGTCGCCTTCCAGGATGGAGCGGTCCATGAATGCACCGGGGTCGCCTTCGTCAGCGTTGCAGCAGACGTACTTCTGATCATCCTGATAGCCTCTGGCAAACTTCCACTTCAGGCCGGTGGGGAAGCCTGCGCCGCCGCGGCCGCGAAGACCGGAGTCAAGCAGGGTCTGGATGACATCTTCAGGAGACATCTGGGTCAGAACCTTGGCAAGGGCTGCATAGCCGTCCTTGGCAATGTATTCGTCGATGTTTTCGGGGTCGATTTCGCCGCAGTTACGCAGAGCAACACGCTGCTGGATCTTGTAGAAGCTGGTGTCAGCCAGGTTGGTGACGAGTTCCTTGGTGGTCTCATCGGTATGGACGAGGCGCTGAACGATACGGCCCTTCAGCAGGTGCTCTTCCACGATTTCGGGAATATCAGATGCCTCAACGTTGGCATAGAACACGCCTTCGGGGTAGATGATCATGATGGGGCCAAGGGCACAAAGGCCGAAGCAGCCGGTCGGGACGATGCGGACTTCTTCCTGCAGACCCTTTGCTTCCAGCTCTTTCTGCAGGGAAGCCTGCAGAGTAGCACTGCCGGATGCGGTACAACCGGTACCGGCACAAATCATAACATGAGAACGAATCATACTATACTGCTCCTCCGTGATTAAACATTAGAATTGCCGATGGTGTATTCCTGAACAACCTTGCCACCCTTGAGGTGCTCGGCAACGATGCGCTTTGCCTTGTCGGGGGTCATCTTGACATAGGTGACCTTGGAGTCGCCGTCAAAGACTTCGATGACGGGCTCAAACTGGCAGATGCCAATGCAGCCGGTCTGGGAAACGGAAACCTTTTCCGTCAGGCCTTCCTTGCTGACTTCGTCGGCAAGGGTGTTGAGGACGGGTCTTGCGCCGGCAGCAATGCCGCAGGTAGCCATGCCGACTACTACACGGAGCTTGCCTTCGGTGGTGCGGATTGCCATCTTCGCCTTCATTTGCTCTCTGAGCTGAGCAAGTTCTTCGAGTGTTTTCATGATGTTATCCTTCCTTCTATGATTGGTGATCGTATTGTTCTTCCAGAAAGTCCCTGATCCAGTTGAGGATTTCCAGAGTGTTGATGGGAATGTCCCCAAGCATCGCCTTGATCTCAACTGTGGACAATTCTACCGCGTGGGTAGGGAAGCGGTGGGAAAACTCCAGCGCAATGTCCGGGTAGCCGTGGATCAGGGTAGTGATGGTGGAGATGATATCGCCCAGGGGCGTAAAATCGATGTGATCCTTGCGGAACACGGCAGTTACCGTGGTACCGTGATTGGGATCGGGCTCGGGGGTGGATTCAATGGTGACGCCGCCGCCCGTCTGCTCTGCTGCCAGCAGGTAGAAGGGAACGCCCAGACCCACCTTTCGTGTGGTGCGGGTGGTGCAGAAGGGATCCGACAGACGCCGGACAAATTCCTCACTCATACCGCAGCCATCATCACGAATGATAATGGTGAGCAGAGGCTCTTCCGTCTCGTTCAGTTCAATGCCAAGATGATTGGCACCGGCTTTGACGGAATTCATGGCGATGTCCAAAATGTTGAGTGACAGCTCTTTCATCGGCTTCCTCCTTGCAATGCTTCCATGACTGCCGCCGCCACATCGCCGGTCTGCGCGATCTCAATGGAGAACTGTGCATCGCAGATGGCGTCGGGTCGATGAGCGTCGGAACCAAAGAGGGGACGCAGACCCTTCAGGCGGGGATAGTGGATGCAGTAGTTGTCCCGGTTTTCCGGTTCGCGGAATTCCGCGTGGGAAAAGGAGGGCAATTCCGGCATATCACCGAGGATGGCCAAAATGCCGTTGCTTTCCCGGTCCACATGGGCGGGATAGCAGATGGCACCAAAATCGGTGGCCAATGCGTAGGCATCCTCCAGGGACAGATCCGTGGCATTGGGAAGCAGATTCGGTTCTTCACCCAGAATATTGTCCTCCGCATCCATCAGAAGCTGCCGTCCAAAAAACTGGGGACGATTGCGGATCAGCATCCGATGCTGCTGCACTGCCTGCCCGAAGGCTTCAGCCTCCTCGCAGGTTCTCAGCAGACATACCAGATGGATGTCTTCCGCCGTGGTCAGCTCCATTCCGGCCAGAGGCGTCAGGCCATAGCTTTCGCAGGCGCGGAAGAAGGCCGGGCAGTTGCCTGTGGCGTTGTGGTCGGTGAGGGCTGCCACATCGTAGCCCGACAGCTTCAAAAGACCGGCGGCCAGAGCCGGGGTCATGCTGTCGTCACCGCAGGGGGACAGACACGAGTGGATGTGGAAGTCGCAGTAGACGCGCCTCATAGCAGCCCCGCCAGTGCCGCGCAGGTTTCATACGCGGGCTTTGCGCTGGTGAGCACATTGACATTCTGGCTCATTGCCAGCTCTGTCAGATCCTCCGGCAGGGTGCAGCCTTCTGCCAGAAGGATGCAGGCCATATCGATGAGGGTAGCTACGGCGATGATATTACGGTTGGTCATGATCGTGACCCAGGCGCAGCCATAGGACGCATTGCCCATGACCCAGCTCAGAAGGTCGCCCACATAGCAGCCTTCAATTTCACGGTCAGGATCCGGCAGTGCCAGAGGGGCAAAGCCGGCGGCGTCACAAAGTTCACGGACTGTCATGGTCAGATCCTCCCAAAAGCTCATGCATTCTATCCCGCATCTTTACGATGCATTCATCCTCCGTGGCGTTGCCGTTGACAATGTCCATTGCAAAGGCGAGGCAGGTGGGAGAGCCGCAGGAACCGCAATCCAGTGCAGGAAGCCGATCGACGATTTCCTGAATTTTGGCGCGCTTGCGGAAAGCTTCCATCATATTGTCGGCCAGACTGCCGTGGGGGGTATATTCCAGAGGCTCACTCATAAACAGAGTGTCCGGAATGGAAATATCCGATTTGGCATCACCGGCGACATTCCAGTTGCGGGATACGGGTAGATAGTGGCGGACGGTTTGCAGACGGGCCTTGGCGATGAACGCATTTTCCACCGTCAGTACGCCGCCGACACAGCCACCGCTGCAGGCATTGAGCTCGATGAATTCCAGCTCCGGGAAGGAGCCGTTATCAATGTTTTCCAGCACACGGATGACATTTTCGATGCCGTCCGCTGCCAGATAGCGGTCGTTGAACAGTGCACTGGCTTCGCCGCCGCTGGAAGCCCAGCTGACGCCGATGATGCCGGTCTGAGAATTTACCTCAGGCTCAATGGCACGGCTCATGATATTGACTAGGGAGAAATACATATCTCCCATGGAAACGACGCAGTCCACATTGGACCGGCCTTTTGCAATTTCGTTTTTCAGGTAGCTGACTTTGGCGGGGCAAGGCGAAATGAAGCAGATGCCAATGTCCTCGCTTTTGAGCTCAGGATGCTCAGCCAGCGCCTTTTCGCGGGCCATTCTCGCCGCCACATCCACAGGGGGCAGCAGCGGAATGACATTATCAATCAGATTGGGGAAGCGCTGCTCAATCAGATGCGAGATCGCAGGACACGCGGAGCTGATGGCAGGCTTTATGACATCGGGACGGCGCAGATATCTGCGGGTATAGCCGGATACGATCTCCGCAGCCTGTGCTACCTCAAATACCTCGTCAAAGCCATAATCACGCAGACCCTGGAGCAGATAGTCGATATCGTCCAGATGGTCAAACTGACCGTAGAGGCTGGGGGGCGGCAGGGCAATTTTGTAGCGGAAGGACTCGATGGCCTCCAGCTTATCGCAGATGGCCGTTTTCGCATTGTAGGGGCAAAGGCGGATGCACTCGCCGCAGTCGATACAACTGGTCGCAGAAATCTGCGCATGACCGTTGCGGATACGGATCGCTTCGGTAGGACAGCGTTTTAGACAGTGGGTGCAGCCCTTGCATTTGCTGAAATCCAGTAAAACCGAGTGATTGTATTTTGCCATATGTCCTCATTCGGCCCAAAAACGCCACAAGAGCGTGATCAGGCATTGATTTTCATGTATACGGTGGTACCTTTGTTCAGTTCGGATTCGATCCTCATGTCATCGGTGTACTTCTTCATGTTGGGCAGGCCCATGCCTGCGCCAAAGCCAAAGGAGCGGATGGCATCGGGTGCGGTGGTGTAGCCTTCCTGCATGGCAAGGCTGATGTCAGCGATGCCGGGACCCTGGTCTGCCAATGTAATCTCAACGCACTGGGGATCGACCAGCACGGTGGCCACACCGCCTCCGGCATGGATGACCATATTGATCTCGCCTTCATACATTGCGATGGAGACGCGACGGATCAGTGCAGGGGAAAAGCCGAGCGAGCGAAGTTCTTTTTTGATCCGCATGGTGGCTTCACCTGCGGAGGCAAAATTTTCGCCGCTGATCTTATACTCAAACTTCAACGCATCCGACATTGCTTCAACAACCTTCCTTCAGACCGTTGCTGTAAAGCATACCGCAGGATTCATAGAGATTGAATCCGGTGGTCATGATTGCAATGTCATTTTGCTTTGCAAGCTGAATCATGCCGGGAGTAGGCTGCTTGCTGCGAACCAGAATGATGCAGCGCATGTCCAGCATGGCGGCGGTGCGGATGACCTGCTCGTTGACAAGACCGGTCAGCAGAACGGTCTGGTCGGTAACGAAGGCCAGCACATCGCTCATCATATCGCTGGCATAGGCAGCAGCACTGGCTTCTGTAGCCATATGCTCCTCACAGCACACAACCTGCGCATTGAGAATCTGTCTGATCTGTTCAAACTTCATAAAATGCCACCAAATTAATACTTAGCCAGAATGTCCGGAAGCATATCCGTGGTGAGACGACCGTAGACATCGTCATTGATCGTCATAACGGGAGCCAGACCGCAGGCACCGATGCAGCGGCAGGCATCCAGAGAGAACTTGCCGTCGGGGGTGCAGCCGCCGTCACCAACACCCAGCAGCTCCTTGAGCTTGTCGTAGATTTCCTGAGCGCCCTTGACGTAGCAAGCGGTACCGAGGCAGACAGAGATGCGGTACTTGCCCTTGGGCTCCAGAGAGAACTGAGCGTAGAAGGTGGCAACGCCATAGATCTTCTCCATGGGGATACCGGTTTCGTCGGAGATCATGGTCTGAACCTCAATGGGGAGATAACCATAAATGTCCTGTGCTTTCTGCAAGATGGGCATCAGAGCACCGGGAGTGTCCTTATACTCGTTGATGACAGCCATCAGGGCAGCTTCCTGCTCCTTTGTCCCACGGAAGGGAACCGTTTCATGTTTGCAAGCCATACTTTTCATCATTCCTCCTGTAAAAAGTTTTTCACACGAATCGGGTGGTATGGTTCTGCGCGGGCTTCAGTTGACGAAAAGCGGGCCCAGAAGTGGTCATATCGAATGATTTTTATCGAATAAGCCATACCGATATTATCATACTCCAAATGGCGTGTAAAATCAATGATTTTTTAGAAAAAAGCTGTATTTCTTTTGGTGATGCGGAAAAATGACGGACAAAAGAGAAAAGGAAAAACGGAGCTTCTTTTGATTTACATCGAAAAAGTGCGGGAAATGCAGGGAACTGTGCCAAAATATCCTGTTAAGCTCTATATCTATGGATGGCGAGCTGTGGGAAGGGCGGGGGAGGGATTTCTTCCGGTACCGGAAAAAACGGTGGAAATTTGCAGTGTTTCATGATAGAGTAAAGAAGCCGCAGATTGGCGACCGGAAGGAGGGGCTGTATTTGAAAAATACCTGTCCATTGTGGCTTTGGCGGCTTGCCTGTGGGCTTTGGCTGCTGCTGATTTTCTCCCAGTCGGCCATGCCGGCGCCGGTCAGTCAGGCGGAAAGCGGAGGGCTGCTCTACCTTTTGGTGCAGATTTTTCCTTTTTTGACCGAGCATCTTTTGAGAAAACTGGCGCATTTTGGGGAATTTGCGATTTTAGGCGTCTTTCTTGGGAAAAGTTTGAAGGGCCCGAATGTGCAGATGCTTCTGGCGGGGCTGCTGTGTGCGCTTTGCGATGAGACCATCCAGCTGTTTGTGATGGGACGAAGCAGTCAGGTGAGCGATGTCTGGGTGGATTTTTCCGGAATTCTGGCGGCGGCAGTTTTGCTGTGGCTTTTTCAACGGTTCCGTGAGAGAAAATGTGCCGGTAATACTGCAAATGAGAAATAAACACAAAGAGACAAGGAGTGTTATCCTATGAATCCCATTACGGTTCTGACCACGAAAACGGTTTTTGTTGAAACTGATCCCGTTTCTGCCCGTGTGCTGCGGGGACGCGTTGAAAAAGCAGCCGGGGACGATGCCTTTGGCAGCTTTGAATTTACCTATGACTATGACGAAGACCTGCTCCAGGCCTGCTTTGCACTGACCGGTGACGAGGCTCGTATCGAGCAGATGATGGCCCTTCTGGCACAGCCTGTTACCCAGGAAGAGCGCAGAGGAAGCATCCGGGCAGAGCGCATTCGCACCGGTTTTTACCGCCGTGCAGCACTGCTGGCTGCGTCTGCGGCATCTATGGCGCTGTCGCTGATGCTGCTGCATGAGTCGAAATGAGTTTTCCCTTTGAAATCAAGACAAATCTTATCGCCTTCGGATCAGATCCGGAGGCGATTTTTTATAATTTGGATATAAAAAAGCACCTTGGCCGTCTTGAGAAATGCTGCAAAAATTGCTATAATATTAAAAAATAAAAATTCGGATGAGGATTTGGAATGAAGTACGGAATCTGGGATATATCGTTTTATGAATCCGAAGCGGTAAAGGGTCTGTGCAGAGCTGGTTTTTCACCTCTGACAGCCCGGGTGCTGTCCAGCAGGGGCTACAACACAGCGGAGTCAGCCCGCAATTTCCTGCGCTGCGATCTGCCTTTGTGTGATCCCTTTGCCCTTCGTGAAATGGACCGGGCGGTAGCCCGTGTCCGTGAGGCCCTTCGCAGAGGGGAAAAAATTGCAGTTTACGGCGACTATGATGTAGACGGCATCACTGCGACCTGTTTGCTGGTGGATTTTCTGCGCAGTCAGGGGGCACATTGCATCAGCTATATCCCCGGCCGCCTGGAAGAGGGCTACGGCCTCAATGAAATGGCGGTGCGCCATCTCCACCGGGAGCAGGTGAAACTGATTATTACAGTTGACTGCGGCATCACTGCCACAGCAGAGGCGGAGCTATGCCGGGAATTGGGCATTGATCTGATCATTACAGATCACCATGAATGCAAGCTGGATCTGCCCGATGCCTGCGCGGTGGTGAACCCCCATCGTTTGGATCGCACCTATCCCCACACGGATCTTTGTGGCGTTGGTGTGGCCTTCAAGCTGGCGGCTGCCCTTGCAGGAGATCAGGAGGCGATGCTGGAACGCTATGGCGATCTGGTGTGCCTTGGTGTGATTGCGGATGTGATGAATCTGCGGGGCGAGAACCGCACCTTCGTCGCCAAAGGTCTTGAAGCCCTGTCCCACCCCAAGCGGGCGGGCATTGCAGCGCTTTTGAAAGAATGCGGCTGTGAGCCGGGCAGTGTGACGGCAGGTACCGTAGGCTATGTGCTGGCACCCCGCATCAATGCAGCAGGGCGTATGGGTCAGGTGGAAGTGGCTGTAGAGCTGTTTATGACCAATGATCCGGCATGTGCGGCAAAGAAGGCAGCCACCCTCTGCCGCCTGAATCGTCAGCGGCAGGCCATTGAATCTGAAATTTATCAGGATGCAGTTGCCCGCCTCAATGCCACCGAAAAGCCCAATGCCATTGTGCTTGCGGGAGAAAACTGGCATCAGGGTGTGGTGGGTATTGTAGCTTCCCGCATGGCAGAGGAATATTCCTGCCCCACTTTCCTGATTTGTCTCGATGGAGACAAAGGCAAGGCGTCCTCCCGCTCTTACGGCGGGTTTAACCTCTTTGCCGGTCTGACGACACTTTCAGGCCTTTTGGAGAGCTATGGCGGCCATGAGCTGGCGGCAGGCTTTACCATCCGCCGGGATAGAATTGATGATTTTAGAAATGAAGTTTCCCGCCTTGCCTGGGAGTTTGTGGAATCCGGCGAGGCAAAGGCTGCACTGGAAATCGACTGCAGCATTTCTCCCCAGCTTCTGACCCTTGATAATGTGGCCTCACTTGCACAGCTGGAGCCCTGCGGCTGCGGCTGTCCCCGGCCGATATTCTGCATGGAGCATTTGTATGTGGAGCAGCTCAGCGAGGTGGGAGGCGGCAAGCATCTGCGTCTGCGCCTTCGCACAGACCAAGGTATGAGCATTGCAGCTATCTTCTTCTCCACCACGGCCCGTCAGGCTGCGGTGGCACAGGGCGACTACATTGATGTGGCCTTTACCCCGCAGGTAAATGAGTTCCGGGGCATGAGCTCTGTGCAGCTCAATGTTGTTGATCTGCGGCCCTGCCGAAATGAGCGGGAAAATAATCAGGCGGAGGACGCGGTATATAGCCGCTGCCGGGATCGCCAGAGAATCTCCCCGGAAGAGGCGAGAATGCTGCTTCCCAGCCGGGGTGAGTTTGCTCTGGTGTGGCGCTATCTCATTTCCAACCACAGCGCCGGTGTTGTGGTGGAAAATGCGGAGTGCCTGTGCCGGAAGATTGCCCACGGCGCCGGTACCATGTGTTCTCTGATGCGTACCCGCGTATGTCTGGATGCATTTCATGAAATGGGGCTGATTGAATTGCAGCTCCATCCCAAATATTTACATATTCGCATTACCTCAGATGGAAGCAAGGTTGACCTGAATCAGAGCAGCGTCATCCGCTATCTCAACGAGTGTATGGAAAGAAGGTAAGCCATGGAAACTTTTCAGGAGCATTATGACTCTTTGCTGGAAGCCATAGCAAAATATACGCCCAATGTGGACATGGAGCGGATCAACCGCGCGGTGGAATATGCCGATAAGAAGCATTGCAACCAGAAGCGCAAGGATGGCTCTCCCTATATTATCCACCCTCTGGCAGTGGCCCAGATCGTGGTGGAAAACGGTCTGGATACAGATTCGATTTTAGGTGCACTGCTGCATGACTGCATTGAGGATACCGACACCAATCACAGTGATATCTCCCACCTCTTTGGACCCGCCGTGGCGGATCTTGTGGAGGGGGTTACCAAGCTGACGAGAGTGGAGTATTCCTCTTTGGAAGAGCAGCAGATGGAGAATCTTCGCAAGATGTTCATGGCCATGAGCAAGGACATCCGTGTGATCCTTATCAAGATCGCAGACCGTCTGCACAATACCCGCACCATGCAGTACCAAACCCCTGCCAAGCAGATCTCCAAATCTATGGAGACGATGGATATTTATGCCCCCCTGGCACATCGCCTTGGTATGCAGAGGATCAAGTGGGAACTGGAGGATACCAGCTTAAAGTATCTGGATCCCAAGGGTTATCAGGAACTGATCGATTATCTGGATGCCCATCATTCTGAATCTGAGGAATTCGTTCAGGCCATTCAGGAGAACATTTCCCAGCGCCTTACTGAGGCAGGCATTCGCGGTTCCATCAGTGGCCGCGTTAAGCATGTTTACTCCATCTATCGCAAGATGAAGAGCCAGAACAAGTCCATCGATGAGCTCTATGATCTCTTTGCTTTCCGGGTCATCGTGGACACCATTCCCGATTGCTATAATGTGCTGGGCCATATTCACGATTTGTATAACATCGTACCGGGTAGATTCAAGGACTATATTTCTACCCCCAAGCCCAATATGTACCAGTCCCTTCATACCACGGTCATCGGCCGGCAAGGCATTCCCTTTGAGGTGCAGATCCGCACCTGGGAGATGCATGAGACGGCAGAATACGGCATTGCTGCCCACTGGAAGTACAAAGACGGCATTGCAGGCCGTGGGGACGAGAAGGAATTCGAATGGGTACGCCGCCTGCTTGAAAATCAGCAGGAAGTGGATGCGGAGGACTATATCCACTCTTTGAAGGTGGATATGTTTGACGATGAGGTGTTTGTCTTTACCCCCAAGGGCAAGGTCATCTCCCTGCCCTCCGGTTCCACGCCCATCGACTTTGCCTATGCCATTCACTCCGCCATCGGCAATACCATGGTGGGTGCCAAGATCAACAATCGCATTGCGCCCTATGACCAGCGCCTGAAAAACGGCGATATCTGCGAGGTCATCACCTCCAAGAGTGCCCGGGGCCCCAGCCGTGACTGGCTGAAGGTTTGCCATTCCAACCAGGCACGCATTAAAATCAAGCAGTGGTTCAAGCGGGAGCGCAGAGATGAGAATATTATGCATGGCCGCGCCAGCTTTGAGGGCGAATTGCGGCATATGAGCATACAGCCCAATGTTCTTTGGCAGGATGAGGAGCTGATTGCATTACTTCTCAAGCGCAGCAGCTTTGATTCCCTGGATGATATGTTTGCAGCCATCGGCTATGGCGGCCTGTCCGCTGTCAAGGCGGTGAACCGCATCCGGGATGACCTGCTTCATGCCAATCGGGCAGCGAAGGATGCAGCCCGGGAGGCTGCCAAAGAGGCCGTACGGGAAAACACTGCAACCACCAAGGATCGGCACAAGGACTCGGGCATCATTGTCGATGGTGTGGATTCCTGCATGATCAAATTCTCCCGCTGCTGCACCCCGGTACCGGGAGACGATATCGTGGGCTTTATCACCAAAGGCAACGGCGTTTCCGTTCATCGCCGGGACTGCGTCAATGTGCGTTCCATGGCGGATCCCCAGAATGCGGGCCGCTGGGTGAATGTGGAATGGTCCTGCGACAGCAGCAAGGTCTTCTCCACCTCTCTGGAGGTGCGCACCCTGGACCGCACCAATATGCTGCTGGATCTTGCCACAGTGCTTTCCACCTCCAAGGTGCATGTTTCTGAGATCACCGGCAAGAACCTGCCTGACGGCAAGGTGCTGTTTACCGTGACCTTTGAGGTCAATAATGTCAAGGGCCTGGAAGCGGTGCTTTATCGCATCCGCTGCATTTCCGGTGTGCTGGATGTAAGAAGAGGCCAGCAATGACATTGTGCCGCCCGGCATGGCGGCAATGAAAAACACATATTATGACTATCAGGAGGCTGCATTATGAAAGCAGTTGTTACCAGAGTATCCAGTGCAAGCGTTACCATTGACGGCACTGTCAACGGCAGCATTGACCGTGGATTTCTGATCCTTTTGGGTGTCGGCCCCAACGATACCCCTCAGCACGGCAGAAAATTGGCAGAAAAGATCCTTGGTCTTCGGGTTTTCGAGGATGAAAACGGCAAGATGAATCTTGGCCTTGCCGATATTGGGGGCAGTGTGCTGGTGGTGAGCCAGTTCACCCTTTATGGCGATTGCCGCAAGGGTCGCCGTCCCAGCTTTGTGGGCGCAGCACCCCCCGAGATTGCAATCCCCTTGTATGAGCAGTTCCTTGCAGACTGTGAAGAACTGGGTTTCCCGCCGCAGCATGGTGAATTCGGCGCGGATATGAAGGTGGAATCCCTCAACGATGGCCCCGTCACCCTCATTCTGGATTCGAATGAGCTGATGGAGTCAAGAAGATAACGGGAGAAGCAGCCATGCAGATGGAAACCATGGCGTTGGGCCTGTATCAGACCAACTGTTATATCATCTGGGATGGGAATGACGGTGTTGTCATTGATCCCGGTTACTATGCCGAGCGTATTCTTGCCCGCTTGGAGGAATTAAATGTGGTGCCCCGTGGGGTGGTGCTGACCCATGGCCATTTTGACCATGTGGGAGCGGTGAAGGGACTGGTGCAGGCCTATGGCTGCCCGGTGTACCTTGCTGAAGAGGATACCAAGCTGCCGCCGGAATACACCCTTGGCCCCATTGCCTGCACAAATTTCCTTCAGGATGGAGAAACCATCACCTTTGGCCCCATTGTCATGAAGGTTTTGCACACCCCCGGCCATACGCCGGGATCCAGCTGCCTTCTGGCGGGGCAGTGGCTCTTCAGCGGCGATACCCTGTTCCGGGATACCTGCGGCAGGGTGGACTTACCCGGCGGCGATTATCGGGAAATGTACCGGTCGCTGCGAAAACTGTATGAATTAGAGGGGGATTATTCCGTATTTCCCGGCCATGGCGAGGCCACCACACTGGACCGGGAACGAAAGCTTAACCCCTATATGCGTGGAGCGATAACATAATGAAGCTATTTCTCAGCGGTCATGACGACCGCTATTCTATAGAGCAGCTGCAGCTTGCCCTGTTTTCCGAGGAGGAAATGGAGCAGGTTGAAACTGCATCTTTTTCCGGTGATGGGGCGGTTTCTGCCCTGCATCGGGGCAAAACATGGCTCACTGCCACCGCCCATATTACCTGGCGGGGCAAGAGCGCAAGGGCGGCTTGCCGCCTATTGGCGCAGCGGGAATCGGTTCCGCTGCGGCGTCAGGCATTGGCAAGGAGCTATTATCTGGCGGCGCGGCAGCTTTTGCCTGAGGTTCCGCCCTGGGGTGCCCTGTCTGGGGTGCGTCCCACCAAGCTGACCACCCGCCATCTTTTAGCGGGGGGCACAAAGGCCTCTGCCGACCGCATGCTGCGGGATACCTATTTTGTCACGCCCCAGCGCCGGGCACTGTGTGTGGATGCATCGGATGCCACCGTGCGCTCTATGGACCAGCTTCGGCCCCGGGATGTCTCTGTGTATGTGGGCATCCCCTTCTGTCCCACCCGCTGCAGCTATTGCAGCTTCGTCAGCCAGTCTATTGAGCGCTGTGGGGGACTTTTGGAAGAATACCTTGAGTGCCTTCTGCGGGAGGTTCGCCATGTGGGCATGCGCATGCAGGAAACCGGCTGCACCGTCCGCACCCTTTATATTGGCGGCGGTACCCCCACCACCTTTAGCGCATCCCAGCTTGACCGGCTGATGAAGACCATCCGGGAGAGCTTTGATCTTTCCCAGCTTTTGGAATATACCGTAGAGGGTGGCAGACCCGACACTCTGGATGAGGAAAAACTCCGGGTGCTTCGGGAGAACGGCTGCGACCGCATCAGTATCAATCCCCAGACCATGAACGATGAAGCCCTTATGGCCATTGGCCGCCGCCACAGTGCTGCGGATACCCTGCGGGCTTATGAACAAGCAAAGAAGGTTGGTTTCCATGCCGTCAACATGGATCTCATTGCAGGTCTGCCAGCAGACACTACCCAGACCTTTGCCGACACCCTGAGAAAGATCATTTCTCTGGAACCTGAGAATATTACAGTGCATACACTGGCCCTCAAGAAGGGTGCAACGCTGTTTCAGGAGCGGTGCGATCTTCCTACTGCCGGAGATGTGGCAAAAATGCTCCAGGATGCGGAAGATGCCCTGCGGGAAGCGGGCTATGTACCTTACTACCTTTATCGCCAGAAATATATGTCCGGCAGCTTTGAAAATGTGGGCTGGACGAAACCCGGTTTTGACTGCCTCTACAATATTTATATGATGGAGGAGATCCACACCATCATTTCCCTTGGTGGCGGCGGTATGACCAAGATCATGCTGCCCGACGGCCATCTGGAGCGGCAGCATAACCCCAAGGCACCCCAGCAGTACCTCAGCCGCATCGACGATACCCTTTGCCAGAAGGATGCTGTGTTCACGCAGCTCAAGTCATTTCCTGAATTCAGCGGCGAATAACAAAGGAGTTTAACATGGATATTTTGTTTTCTAATGTCACCTGCGTCACCATGGACGCGGAGCTTCATGTCTATCCCAATGCCTTTGTGGGCGTAACGGATGGAAAGATCAGTCATGTGGGCAAGTGTGCCCCGGAGGAAAAGCCGGAAAAAATCATTGATGGCACCGGCATGGTGCTGATGCCCGGCCTGATCAACTGCCACACCCATCTGCCCATGACCATTCTCCGCGGCTATGCCGACGGTCATGACCTGCAGACCTGGCTCAATGAGTATATCTTCCCCCGGGAAGCCAAGCTGGATGGCCGCGCGGTCAAGGCAGCGACACTCCTCGCCATTGCGGAGTGCCTGCGCTTCGGCACCACCTCTGTGTCGGATATGTATAATTTCTGCGATGAGATCGCCCAGGCAGTCAGCGAAAGCGGCATCAAGGCCAATCTCTCCCGTGGTACTTTGCTGTTTGCCGATGAATTCGATGTAGAGGAGTATCCCGCCTGCGTGGAAATGATGGAGCTGCATCAGAAGTGGCACGGTCATGACGATGGCCGCATCAAGGCTGAGGTCTCCATTCATGGCGAGTACACCTCCGATTATCGCCTTTGGGATGCCCTGAGTGAGTATGCCATCAGCAATGGCCTTGGTATGCACATCCATCTGTCCGAGACCAAGGCAGAGCATGAAGAAAGTCTGGAGCGCAACGGTCTGACTCCTGCACAGGTACTGAACTGCCACCATGTCTTTGATGCCCGTACCATTGCCGCCCATTGCGTCTGGCTGGATGAAGAAGATCGCCGGCTTCTGGCGGCCCACCATGTGACCGCGGTTCACAATCCCATCTCCAACCTCAAGCTGGGCAGCGGCTGCGCCGATGTGATGGCCATGGTGAAGGCGGGCATGAATGTGGCTCTGGGTACCGACGGCGATTCTTCCAATAATAACCTTGATATGTTTGAGGAGATGAAGGCCGCTTCCCTGAGCGCCAACGGCCTTTATCAGAAGCCGGGCGTGCTGCCTCCCGCTGCTGTGCTCACCATGGCAACGGTATGCGGCGCTAGGGCACAGGGCAGAGAAGGGGAGTGCGGCCAGATCCGTGTGGGTATGGACGCCGACCTGATTCTTCTGGACTTCACCCAGCCTCATCTGATTCCCTGTCATGATGTGCTGTCGAACCTTGTCTACAGCGCCCACGGCAGCGATGTGGTGATGACCATGGTACGAGGCAAGATCCTGTACATGAACGGTCAGTTTACCACCATTGATCTCAACGCCGTGGTACGGGAGCTGACGGAATACGCCATCCCTCATGTATTTTCTGACGAGGAATGAGAAAAACATCTGCAATATTCTGAAAGGAATGAACCTGTTTTGAACGAAAAACCCTTGAAAAAGCAAACCTTCTTAGGCGGTGCGGCGGTGCTTGCCCTGTCCACAGCCATTGTCAAGCTCATTGGTGCCTGCTATAAAATTCCACTTGGCAATCTGATCGGCGATGCAGGCTTCGGCTATTTTACCACAGCCTACGACATTTACTCCGTGCTTCTCATGATTGCTACCACCGGTCTTCCCGTGGCCATGAGCCGCATGATCTCTGAAGCCCAGGCCCTCGAGCAGGGTCGGCAGATCCGCAAGATCTACCATACAGCCCTGATTGTCTTCCTGACCATTGGCTTTGTGGGCGCAGGTGGCATGTTGATTTTCTGCCGCCAGCTTGCTCGGTTTATGAATTCGCCGGATTCCTGGTATGCCATTCTGGCGCTGGCTCCGTCTTTGCTGTTCATCTGCATCATTTCCGCCTATCGCGGCTATTTCCAGGGACAGGGCAACATGGTGCCCACCTCTGTCAGCCAGGTATTTGAAGCGCTGAGTAAGCTGGTGATCGGCTTCGGTGCCGCATGGATCATTATGGAGCAGTTCGACAGTGTCCCCATGGCAGCGGGCGGTGCTATCATCGGCGTTACCATTGGCACGGTAATTTCTGCCGTCTATCTGGGTTTCAAGCATCGTCAGGCAGATCGCCATCTGGAAGATCTTGGCGGCCCGGTAAAATCCACCTCTGATACTGCCAAGCAGCTTCTTGCCATTGCAGTGCCCATCACCCTTGGCTCCGCGGGCCTGCAGATCATCAATCTGATCGACGCCAAGATCGTCATGGGACGGCTCATTGGTGCGGCAGGCTTCCTGCAGTCTGAGGCAGATGTGCTCAAGGGCATCTATAACTTCTGCCAGACCATTTTCAATCTGCCCTGTGCATTTATTACCCCCATCACCATCTCCGCCATTCCCGCTGTTACGGCCCATCTGACCCTGAAGGACAAGAAGAGTGCCAAGATGGTGGAGGAATCCGCGGTGCGTATCATGGCGCTGCTTGCCATGCCCTGTGCGGTTGGACTGGCCGTGCTGGCAGGCCCCATTCTGCAGCTCCTGCGGGATTACAGCGGTGAAGCACTTGTCACCGGCTCTGCGATTCTGGCAATTTTGGGCATTGCAGTGGTATTCAATTCTCTGGTGCTGGTCACCAATGCCATCATGCAGGCCCATGGTGATGTGAAGACCCCTGTGATCAACATGGTCATCGGCGGCATCGTGAAGGTCATTGTGAACTACATCCTGGTGGGCAGCCCCAACATCCATATCATCGGCGCTCCCATCGGCACCCTGTGCTGCTATGTGTGCATCACCACATTGAATGTCGTTGCCATGCGCCGCAGCACCACGCCTCCCTCCTTTGTGCGTACCATGCTCAAGCCTCTGCTTGCCTCTCTTGTTATGGGCGTGGCGGCTTACGGCGGCTATGCGCTGCTGCAGCGGGTGATTCCTTCCCAGACCCTGAGCTGCCTTGGTGCCATCTGTGTGGCAGGTGTTGCTTATCTGGTACTTGTGGCAGTTCTGAAGGTGATTACCTCCGACGACTGCAAGCTGCTCCCCAAGGGCGATAAAATTGCAAAGATTCTTAGAATAAAGGAATAATACAATGAAACAGTTTATCATCAAAGAACACTATACAATGGAAGATCTTGCAGCATTGACCCGCTTTCTCCGCTCTCCCGGCGGCTGCCCCTGGGACAGTGTGCAGACCCACGAAAGTGTACGCCGCAACTTCATTGAGGAAGTTTACGAAGTCTGCGAAGCCATCGATCAGGACGACCCGGTGCATATGTGCGAGGAATTGGGCGATGTGCTGTATCAGGTGATGTTCCATGCGGATATGGAGCGGGAGGCAGGTCGGTTCGACATCGACACCGTATGCGACGAGGTGTGCAAGAAGCTGGTTGCCCGCCATCCCTTCCTGTTTGCCAATGAAACAGCCTCCGATGCGGAGGATGCACTGGATCGCTGGGACAATGTGAAGCGCAATCTCAATGGACATCGCACCCATACTCAGGCTATGGACAGTGTGTCAAGAACCCTGCCCTCCCTCTGGCGGGCGGAAAAGCTTCTGGGCAAGGCAGAAAAGGCCGGCCTTCGCCGGGAAAATGCCATGGCAGCCCTTGCAGCGTTGGAAGAGGAAACCGCCCGCCTTCGTAAAGCATTGGAGGCAGAAGAGGATGCCGCAGAAGCCTACGGCGATCTGCTCTTTGCCGCAGCCGGCGTGGCAAGACAGGCAAAGCTTGATCCTGAGGATGCTCTGAATGAAGCGTCTGAACGGTTTATCCGCCGTTTCGAGGCCATTGAGCAGGCGTCCGCTGCAGCGGGAATGCAGGAGATCCCTGCGGAAATGCTGGAAAAATGTTGGAGAGAATCTGAATAAGAATAGAGGAAAGAACATGAACAAAACCGACCTCATTCAGGAAGTTGCAAGAAAGAACGGCATCTCCAAGGCACAGGCCGGAAAAATCATCAACACCCTGCTGGAAACCATGACCGATGCTCTGAACGACGGGGAAAAGGTGCAGCTTACCGGCTTTGGCGTGTTTGAACCCAAGTCCCGTCCTGCCAGACAGGGGCATAATCCCAAAAGTCTGGAGCCTGTGGAGATTCCTGCAATGAAAAGTGTCTGCTTCCGGGCAGGCAGCAGCCTGAAGGGTATCGTGGAGGAATAAACATGCGTTTGGATAAGTATTTGAAGGTATCCCGGTTGATTAAACGCCGCACCGTTGCCAATGAAGCCTGTGATAATGCCAGAGTCAATGTCAATGGCAGACAGGCCAAGGCATCCTACGATGTGAAGGTGGGGGATGTGATCGAACTGCAGTTCGGTGCCCGCACTGTGCGGGTAGAGGTGCTGCAGGTGGGGGACAATGTCCGCAAGGACGATGCAGCCGCCATGTATCGGGAAGTATAAAAAGGAAAACGCGAACGGTGAAAGCTTCATCGTTCGCGTTTTTGCAATTATTTGTGTTGCATGGCCTGTAGAGCAGCGTTCTCGCGGTTCTGGCAAGTAAATAGAAGCACCTGCCGATCCTTCGACTCCTCCTGCAGCACCTGCATGGCCTTTTGCAGGCGGTCATCGTCAAACCGAACCAGTGCATCATCCAGAATCAGGGGGGTTCCGGGGGCAAGCAGCTGGCTGACAGCAAGACGCACCGCAAAATAAAGCTGATCCTTCGTTCCGCCGCTGAAGTATGAGGCTTCCTTACTGGCGGGCACCTGGGCGGGATACAGGCTTGCGCCCAAATTCTGATCCAGCATCAGGCGGCTATAAGTGCCATCGGTCAGGCGGCTCAGATATTTGGTGGCTAGCGCGGTAAGCTGGGGAGAGAAACGGTTCTGCAAAGCTTCGTTGGACTTGCCAAGCACCTTCAGGGCCATGTCGAGGGCATCATACTCTTCGTTGAGTGCAGCAAGTCGCTCGGTGAGCTGTTGACGGCGGGCTTCCAGTTCGATGGGATCGCCCAAAGTGCTGGATTGACCTTCGCCGCGATCCAGTGTGGAGCGCAGGTTCTGCAGCTCCCGCTCTGCGGTGACGATCTCTGCATGAATGCTGTGGATGGTCTTTCCTACCGGAACATGGGTCTGCTGGGCTGCGGTGGGGGTATGCACCGTGCCAATGGCTTCCTTCAGGGTGCGGTAATGACGATAGGCCTGCTCTGCGCTTCTATGGGCAGATTCTGCACGAAGCTGCACCTCCATGGCCTGACGCACCTTAACAGAGGCTTCTGACAAAGAGGCTGCACACTTCAGTACAGGGCAGATGATCTGGAACAGCTCTTCGCAGTCGGCATCCAGCCGGACTCTGCGAGTTTTCAAGGTTCGCAGTTCTTCTTCCCGGTTTTTGCAGGCATGGAGCCAACGGCCATAATCCTCACAGCAGCGATGAGCAAGGGCCTGCACTTCTTCCGGAGTGTGTACGCCGTAGCCGTTATAAAGGACATTGAGGTCATGCTGCGCCGTTTGCCATGCACGGTGCTTTGTATTGTAGTTGATGATGCCGATGATCCCAAGGGCCAAGCCGAGACCGATGGCAACGGCCGCGTACACAAACATCTGCCCAAGCATGCAGGCACCAAGCAGGCATAGCAGCAGCGCAGGAATCAGCCAGGGAAGAAGGGTGGGCTTTTTTTGCGTCTGCAGCAAACGCATCTGCGAGGCATCCACATTGGCTTTTTGCAGCATATCTTCCCCGGAAAGCCCGGAAAGGGCAGGAGGGAATGCGGGGGTACTTGTGGGTTGGGGAATGCTTGCTGCATCCAGTGCCAGGGTATGCTGCTGGGACACAAGGGCATTGAGCTTGGCTTCCCAGTTTTGCAGCTCTTGCATGGGAGGAAGATTACTGCATTCGGACTTCAGTTGATTGGCGGTTTCAATCTTATCTGAGGCTTCCGCCTTGGCCTTTGCAAGCTGATCCTGGCTCTCCTGGGCTTGCTGTGCCTGTAGGGTGGCAAGCTGTGCACGGAGGGTGCCAAGTTCACCACGCAGCCGCTGTTCATCCAGACGGGCTTGCGTCATTTCCTCATGCAGCTGGCGAAGGCGGGAAAGCCGCTCTTTGACACCTTCGAGAGCTGCTTCTGTCTGGGGGATGAGGCCTGTTTTATTATGCCGGCAGCGGTTGCGGCGCTCTCGCAGCAGCCGCTCTGCCTCCTGATAGCTGATGGTTTCGTCGCCGGTGGTGACGAGGGCTCCAAGGCGCTGCTCCAGCGTGGCTTCCATCTGAATGGTCATGCCGTCCTGACGAAGGAATGCACTTCGTTCAAACACCTGACGGGGGATACCCAAAAGAGTTTGCCCGCAATTTTGTGCGGTCAGTTCCTTGATGGCAAGACCGCTATCTGTGTCATACGCCCGGAAGACCCCAAGGGGTGCTCTGGCAGTGCTGCTGCGCTCGATGGTGATGCGGCGTCCTTCGTGGACGATCTGAAGCTGCCCCTCCATGGCCTTGCCAGACCAGGGCAGATAGTGCTTTTTGATGGGGAAATTGGTGCGGGTCTCTCGCTCTGAGGTGTCAACACCATAGAGCATACACAGAAGAAATGCGCACCAAGTGGATTTGCCCGTCTCATTTGGCATCTGCAGCACATTGAGGCTGGGTTTTAGGGTCAGGGTGTCCGCCTGCAGTTTGCCAAAGGTGGCGGTCATGGATTCGATTCTCACAGCGGGGGCACCTCTCTTCCTTCGCATATTTCCACAATGCGTCGGGCAGCCAATTCCACACAGCGGCGCTGCGCTGAAGTCTCGCAGCGATCCAGTGCCATGTGAAGGGTATGAAGGCTCATGCCCTCCAGTGTGTCTTCACCGCAGCGAGTCCAAAGTTCCAGCGGAGGGACGGTTTGATCACGAAGCTGCAGGGCGTAAAAGCGGTCATTTAGCGCACTGTACAAAGTGGAAAGCTGCACCGCTTCGCTTTCTCCCGTTAAGGTGATGCGATAGATATGGGATTCGGTGTGCTCCGGCAGTGCGGAAAGAATGCTCGATAGAGGATCCCGTCCTGCTTCCACAGAAATGTTTTCATACTGCCGCAGTGCAAGGGGATGGAACTGACAGCTGACTTTGCCTTTTTCGACCCTTCCGATATATACGCCCTTTGGGCCTGTTTCATCAAAGCCGCGACCCATGGGGCATCCGGGCCATGCAAAGTGTGTGCTTCCGGCAGAAGACAGGGGCATAGTCTGATGGATGTGCCCCAAAGCCAGATAGTCAAGGCCGCTCTGGGCGATTTCTTCTTTTGAAATTGCATTATAGGGGGAAGAAGACAGGGTAGCATCCCCATGAAGCACCATTAGATTTACATAATTTTTATTCTCTTGCGGCACATGAAAACCTCGCAGGATCGGCTCCTTGGTAGGTGCAGTAAAAGCTGCGCCATAGACCATGCAGCCAAGATGCTCAAGGAAGATGCCTTCCGGTTCCGGAGAGATAAAAATATGCACATTTTCAGGCCACGCCTCCGTCAGATAGGGGGAGGTGGGGCTGAGATGGTCATGATTACCCGGGGCGATAAACACTTGAGCGCCGCAGTCGGACAGGGTATCCCGGAGCGCTTCCAGCGTCTCACGGTAAACCCGCTGACCGTCGAACAGGTCGCCGGAGAGGAGGAGCAGCTGGCAGTTATGCTCCTTACACAGTGAGGAGATCATCCTCAGGAGCTGCCGCTGCGCCTGCCGCAATTCAGATGCCTGCTGGGGGCTCAGGCCGGAAAAAGGGGAATCCAGATGCAGGTCTGCTGCATGAAGGAAGTTAATCATACAAGAACACCCTTTCTACATCGCGGCAGAGTCCGGTTGTCGTGTCGATAGTGAATACAGCACCCTCGATCTTGCAGGGGCCGGGTGCCGGTTCGTAGCGACGGTACAATTCCCCACGGAATTTTCCAATGGAAAGCTCCGGTTTGATGCCGAGGACACTGTGCTTCGGGCCGCTCATACCAAGGTCGGTCACATAGCCGGTACCCTTGGGCAGGATTTGCAGGTCGGCAGTGGGCACATGGGTGTGGGTACCCCACAGGGCGCTGATGCGGCCATCGAGATGATAGCCCATGGCGAGCTTCTCAGAAGTGGCTTCCGCGTGCATTTCCACAAAGATTAGCTTACAATCCACGGTTTTCAGAATCCGCTCAGCTGCAAGGAAAGGGTTGTCCGGGGTATAGTCCATACCTACACGACCGGTCAGCACCAGCACGGCGGCAGGGCCTGCCTTGGTATCGAAAATGCCAAAGCCACGACCGGGAGACACGGGAGAAAAATTCTCCGGGCGCAGAAGGTAGGGGCAATCCTCCACCATGGGCACAATATTGCGCTGCCCAAAGGCATGGTTGCCAAGGGTAATGATATCCGCACCGGCATCAAACAGTCGGTCAGCCTGGTCGGGATTGATGCCAATGTTGGCGGCATTTTCTCCATTCACAATACAAAAATCGATATGGTACTGGCTCTTGAGTTTGCGAAGATTGCGGCACACAAACTGCAGTCCGTTAGAAGAAACCACATCACCGATGGTCAGAAGTCGAAAATCCATGGACACCGCTCCTTTCATAATCGTTATTTGCTTGAATTCATTATACTATGCACAGGGCCTGACAGCAAGGAAAAGTTATAATAATGGCTGCCTTCCGAAGAAGGCAGCCAAAAGCAACTATGATTCTTAATTCTGGGATTCTTCGTTGGCTCGGAAGCTGTCAAAAATGGAGCTGTCCTCGTCCACAATGATCTCCCGTCCTTCCATGCAGGCAAGGAACTGATTTTTAGACATATGCTCATGCTCCAAAAGGAAGGCAGTCACTTCGTCCAGCTTGTCGCCATGCTCTGTGAGGATCTTGGTGCACAGGGCGTAGGCTTCGTCCAGAATGGCCTTCACCTCGGCATCAATTTCTCCGGCGGTATGCTCGGAATAGGTCTTGGTCTTCTCATAATCCCGGCCGATGAAGATTTCATTGCCGTCGGAATAGGAGACAGTGCCGATGCGCTCACTCATACCGTAACGGGCGACCATATCTCTTGCGATGGCGGTGGCCCGCTCGATGTCGCTGGAAGCGCCGGTGGAAATGTCGTTCAGGCGAAGCTGCTCGGCAATTCGGCCACCAAGGAAGGAGACGATGTCCTCAAACATTTCCCGCCGTGTGGCGTACCAGCGATCCTCCTGGGGCAGGCTGATGGTCATGCCGCCTGCGTGACCCCGGGGAATGATGGTGATCTGATGCACCGGATCACAGGTGGGAAGATGGTACATCGCAATGGCGTGGCCTGCTTCATGCACTGCAGTCAGGCGGCGCTCATGGGGGGTGATGACGCGGCTGCGCTTTTCAGGGCCTGCCACAATCTTCATCAGCGCTTCTTCCATTTCTGCCATGGTGATGAAACGGCGGTTTCTGCGGGCGGACAGCAGGGCAGCTTCGTTGAGAAGGTTGGAGATATCCGCACCGGTGAAGCCGGTGGTAGCCTTGGCGATGGTGGGAAGATCCACATCCTCAGCCAGCGGCTTATCCTTGGAATGCACCTTCAAAATAGCCTCACGACCTTTAGAATCCGGTGCGCCGATATAAATCTGACGGTCAAAACGACCGGGACGCAGCAGTGCGGGATCCAGAATGTCCTTACGGTTGGTGGCTGCCATGACGATGACGCCGGTGTTCTTACCAAAGCCGTCCATTTCCACAAGCAGCTGGTTCAAGGTCTGTTCGCGTTCATCGTGACCGCCGCCGAGACCTGCGCCTCTTCTGCGGCCAACGGCATCGATCTCATCAATGAAGATGATGGAGGGCGCCATTTTCTTTGCCTGATCAAACAGATCACGCACACGGCTGGCACCAACACCCACATAGAGCTCTACAAATTCAGAGCCGGAAATGGACAGGAACTGCACATTGGCTTCCCCGGCTACGGCTCGGGCGATGAGGGTTTTACCGGTACCCGGAGGGCCCACAAGCAGGACGCCCTTGGGAATTTTGGCACCCATTTTGGTGTATTTGTCCGGATCCTGAAGGAAATCCACGATTTCTGCCAGTTCCGTTTTCTCTTCTTCGGCGCCTGCCACATCCTGGAAAGTAACTTTATCCTTGTCGTTCGCCACCCGGGCGCCTGCCTTACCAAATCGAATGGCACTCTGGCCGCCGTTTGCCCGGTTCATCAGAATAAACATCAGCACCAGGAACACGCCTGCGATAAGCAGGTAGGGCAGCATGGAGACGAAAAGGGAGGGCTCAGAATTGGGAGGATAGTTGTATTCCTTCAGGATGCCATCAGCATACTGTTCCCGCACCAAATCGTTCAGATCGGTATAGAACACGGAGAAATCCACGATTTCTGCCCAGACCTTTTGCATATCTTTGTAAGGCGTATTGAGCTTCAGCGTGACCTTGTTGTCTTTGATAATGAAGGACTCTACCTGCTCTGTTTCAAACAGGCTGACAATCTCGGAATACTGCAGTTCATCCGGCCTCTGCTGCTGGGAGAGATAGTTGATGAGCATGAAGGTAGCGCCGAATATCAGCAGATAGATGATGATAATTCCAAATTTCGGTTGCTTTTTCAAGGAAACCTCCTTCGATTATCCATAGATTTCGGGCTTCAGTACCCCGATAAAGGGAAGATTGCGATAGCGTTCGGCAAAGTCCAGGCCATAACCCACAACAAATTCATTGGGAATGGTAAAGCCTACATAGTCTGCATCAATGGGGGCTTCGCGGCGGGAGGGCTTATTCAGAAGGGTGCAGATCTTCAAAGAGGCGGGCTCCATCTCATTGAGATGGGCGACCACATGGCTGAGGGTTCTGCCGCTATCGAGAATGTCTTCCAGAATGACAACATGGCGACCCTTGATGGGGACAGAAACATCCTTGTGGAACTTGAGCTGACCGGAATTCGTACCGGAGCCATAGGAGCTGACTGCAAGGAAGTCGATGTCGCAAGGAATGGGAACGGCACGAATCATATCTGCAAAGAAAACAACAACGCCTTTCAGAATGCCAAGAAATACAGGATTCTTGCCTTCATATTCTTCAACAAGCTGCTTGCCAAGCTTTGCAACACATTCCTTGATTTCTTCTTCCGACAGCAGGATTCTTTCCATGTCATGCATCATAGTTAATTTCCTCTTTCTCTATCTTTATTTGTATGGCATCCATGCCGGGCTGGGCTGAATAGAGCAAATCTGCTCCGATACCAACCACGGCTGCAATGCCTCTTTCATCCGCCAGTACCGGCATGAGTGCACGCTGGGAGGCGGGTATTTTTCTATCGATCATTAGGCGCTTGAGACTGCGGCTGCCACCGGGAAGGCGAATCCGGTCACCGGTTTGACGGGAGCGAACCATTAAGCCGCCACAGCCTATCATATCACAACGGAGCTGGAAATTGGTAGGGGAATTTTCCGTTTTTTCAATTTTTTTTGGTTCCGAGCACACAATTCGCAGTCCCATACCGGGAATGGAAGTAATGCCGGGAATTTTCAGAGGGGTGGGAGGAATGGATCGGGAATCGTTATCCGCGATACACAAATGCCCATAACGCCTCATAATAACTACACCGCCGGGGAAATCTGCTTTCGCCGATGGGCTGTCAGAATTCAGCAGCGCAGAAAGCTGGGTCAGATGCCGCTGGGTGGGTTGTGGGACTCCGGCTTGCTGTAAAATGGAGAACAGCACCCGCCTTTGCAGCACCGGATGCAGCGCCGCAAGGACTTCACAGCGGCAGCCCTGCTCATCACAACACTCTGAAAGAGCCTTTTGTGCAAGGTCTGAGAGAAATGCGTCTTCCTCCCGCAAAACGCAGGAGAGGGAAAGCGCAGAGTATGCAATCGCCGGGTTTTCCTCCCGCAGATGGGGTGTTACATGGTGGCGGATACGGTTGCGTGGGCAGAAATCCGTCTGATTGCTTTCATCCTCCCGAAAGTCAATGCCTTCTTCTATTAAAAAAGTCAGAATTTCCCCACGGGTGGCGAAAAGAACCGGCCGAATGATCGAACCATGACGAACCGGGATGCCTCCAAGACCTCGCAGGGAGGTGCCTCGGGTCAGACGAAGAAGCAGGGTTTCCAAATTATCATCCGCTGTATGGGCGGTGGCCAGAAGGGAATTCCCTGCGGTCATTTTCAAATAATCATATCGAAGCCGCCGTGCTGCCAGCTCTAAGCTTTCCCCGGGTAGGGCGTCTGTTTCCACATGACCATGGCAGCAGTAAAAGGGAATGCCATGCTTTTGGCAGAATTGTGCCACAAAGGCTTCGTCTTTTGCGGCATTTTCCCGCATACCGTGGTTAAAATGGGCACATTGGACTTGGATTTCCAGTGTGTTTCTCAGACAGTACAGTGCCCAGAGCATTGCCATAGAGTCTGCGCCGCCGGAGACGGCACAGGTAAGGGTATCACCCGGCGAGACCAGGTGGTGCTCCCGGATGAAGTGCAGCAGCTTATCCTTCATCATGCTGCCACTCCCGGTTGGCAAAGGTGGTAAACTGCGGCAGCCACTGCAGCTTGACGGTACCGGTTTCGCCGTGGCGGTTTTTGGCTACGATGCATTCCGCCACATTCTTTTCCGGTGAATTTTCGTTATAATA
This sequence comes from Faecousia sp., assembly GCA_045659925.1. Lineage (GTDB taxonomy): Bacteria > Bacillota > Clostridia > Oscillospirales > Oscillospiraceae > SVMC01. The sequence goes on along the minus strand of JAZRCV010000042.1, from coordinate 38,030 downwards.
GTCATCACGGTAAAGGAACATGACCACGTCTGCGTCCTGTTCGATGGCGCCGGATTCACGCAGATCAGAAAGCATGGGGCGCTTGTCCTGTCTGCTTTCGTTGGCACGGGAGAGCTGGCTCAGGCAGATGACCGGCACATTCAGCTCCTTCGCCATAATCTTCAGGGCACGGGAGATGTCGGATACGATCTGCTGACGGTTTTCACCCGCGGTACTTTTGCCGCCGGAGGAGGTCATGAGCTGCAGATAGTCGATGACCACAAGGCCCAGATTGTCGAGCCTGCGGCATTTTGCGTTAATTTCGGCAACGGTGATGGTGGGATTGTCATCCACTCGGATGTCGGTCTGTGACAGGGCAGAGGAGGCAAGGCCGATTTTGCCCCATTCCTCTTCGCTGAGCTGTCCTGTGACCAGCTTCTGGTTGTCCACAAAGCTTTCGTTGGCCATCAGGCGCATACCGAGCTGCTCTCTGGACATTTCCAGGGAGAAAAAGGCGATGGTCTTACCGCTCTTTTTTGCGGTATTCAGGGTGATATTCAGGGCGATGGAGGTTTTACCCATACCGGGCCGGGCGGCGATCAGCACAAGGTCAGATTTGTTCAGACCGTTGATCTTGCGATCTAAGTCAATCAGACCGGTGGGCAGACCGGGGAAAGCGTTTCCGCTTTCTGCAAGCTCTGTCAGATGATCGAAAACCTTCAGAAGTACCGTGCCGATGTGCTCTAAAGAGTCGCCGGAATTGCCCTTTCTAAGGGAAAAGATCCGCTTTTCGGCGCCTTCGAGAATATCGCGGGCGGTACCGGTGCCCTCGTATACGGATTCATTGATATCGGTGGCGGCTTCGGAGATGGAACGAAGCAGCGCTTTATCCCGCACGATCTGCACATACTGCCGGGCGTTGGCTGCCGTGGGCGTGATCTCCATGAGCTGCATCAGATAAGGGGTGGAGTTTTCAGTGAAAACACCTCGTTCCTTCATTTTATCCAGAACCGTCACCGGGTCGATGACCTCTGAGTAATGGAACATGGAATAAATTGTCTCATAGATCTCGCGATTTTGCTGCAGATAGAAGTCACCCGGCTGCAGCATACCGATCACATCATTGATGCATCGGCTGTCGATCAGCATTGCGCCCAGTACGGCCTGTTCTGCTTCCAGAGATTGCGGCATCTGCCGCTGCAGCAGCTCATCCATCTTGATCCACCTCCGTTCGTCTCTTTTTAGTGGGGTATGCGGGGATTACAGTTCCTTCACATCCAGCCGGAAGCTGCCGATGACCTCGTAGCCCAGCTTGCAGCGAATGGTATAGATGCCGACACTCTTCACAGGCTCATCCATGATGATACGGCGCTTGTCAAGGGCAATGCCCTCCTGTGCCTGCAGGGCATCTGCGATTTCCTGGGTGGTGACAGAGCCAAACAGCTTGCCGGCACCGCCGCCCTTGGCCTTGAGATTGACCACGATTTCCTTCATGCGGTCGCGGGTGGCAATGGCTTCGGCACGTTCGCGGGTTTCGCGATCAATGCGTGCCTTATCCGTCATGCGCATGGTGTTGATATTGTCAGCGGTTGCTTCCACCGCAATCTTGCGGGGGAGCATATAGTTGCGGGCATAGCCGTCGGATACTTCGATCATCTGGCCCTTTTTGCCCTTTCCTTTTACATCCTGCTGCAGAATAACCTTCATAGTGTATAGCTCCTTTCTATGGAACGCCTGTCAAGAGGCTTCAAAATACTGGTCAATGGAAGCGATCAGTTCTGTGAGCACTGTCGCGGTGGGCTTATCCTTCACCTGTGCACCGGCGATGGCTGCATTGCCGCCGCCGCCCAGAGGCTCCAGAATCATCTGAACATTGGTATCACCAAAGCTGCGGGCAGAGATGATGACCTGCTCCGTTGCGGTATCCGGATACATGACAAAGGATGTGGTGACGCCGGTGAGGGTCAGCAGTTCATCCGCTGCCTGAGCTGCAACAATGCGGGAAGTGGGCATCGTGAGTGCCGCGATGGCAATGTGATCACGATAAATCTGCGCCTCCTGCACGATGCGGTAACGCTCCAGGGTGGTTTCCTTATCATTTTGCAGAATCATCTTTACATCCACCGTATCTGCACCAAGGCGGCGCAGGAAAGCAGCGGCCTCAAAGGTTTTGCTGGAAGTGCGCATACCAAAATTCTTTGTATCCAGCACGATACCGCTGAGAAGGGCTTGCGCTTCAATGGGCAGAAGGTCGCTGGCGTCTACTGCATACTGCAGAAGCTCTGTCACCAGTTCAGAAGCGGAGGATGCAAAGGGATCATGAAGGCTGATTGCAGCTTCTGTGTCAATATAATCTGCAGCGCGGCGGTGATGATCAATGACGCAGATTCTGCTGACACATTCCAACAATGGTTTGCATTCCAACTGATCCGGGCGGTTGGTATCCACCACGATCAAAAGGCTTTTGGTGTCAGCCATCAGCAGAGCATCCTGCCCGGAGATGAAACAGCCTTTGTATTCCTGCTGGCGTTCCAGCTTTTTCAGAAGGGTTTGAGAGGCATTTCGTTCCCGATCAATCACAATCTGGGGCTTTTTTCCCAGCTTGCGGCAAATACATGCCACGCCACAGGCAGCACCTACGGAGTCAAGGTCGGCGTTTTTGTGGCCCATGATGAAAACATGGCTGGATTGCTTAATCAGTTCCGACAGTGAGTTGGCGGTAACACGGGCTTTCACAGTGGTGCGGCGTTCGGTTTCTTTATTTCGCCCACCGTAGAAAGTGAAATGATTGCGATCCTTAATGACTGCCTGATCGCCGCCTCTGGCCAAGGCCATTTCAATCGCAAGGTTAGCGAAAGTATAGCCCTCGGCGAAATTGGCGCCATCTACACCAATACCAAGAGAGATGGTGGCATGGATGCCCTTGGGGTTGGTGATTGTGCGGATGGATTCAAGAATAGAGAATTTTTGCGTCACTGCGGTGTGCAGGTTTCGTACCTCAAAGATAAACAGATAACGGTTGCGCTCCACCTTACGGAGTAAGCCGCCGATGCCATCGGTCCAGTATTTGATGCGGGTATCGATGGCAGCATTCAAATTGGAAACATTGGAATCCGGAAGATTGTTGGTCAGTTCATCATAGTTATCCACCAGGATCACACTGACCACGGGTCGGGATGCAGTATACTCATCCTTGAGCAGAAGAAGCTGCGTCTCATCCACAAGATACAGCGCAGCCAGTGCCACCTCGGGAGAATCTTCGGGCTGAATCAGGCTGCCGGAAACACGATAACGCTGGGTTTCCAGAACCAGAGGCTCCGGAGCTTCCAGCTTTCCTTCATGCAGCCAAGTGAGAGAATTGTTGGGGAAGAGTTCGGAAAAATGGTAGGGGTTCGGACGATCCTTCAGCCCGGCGATGTTTTGGAACTGCTTGTTGTACCAGAGGATCTCGCTGCTTTGGGGCTGCAGCAGCACAGCGGGGAAGGGAATTGCGCTGATGGCTTCCGGTGATTCGCAGGCGGTTGAGACATACTCAGCCAGTGCCTTGCGACGCCGTCTGCGGTGAAATCGAAGAATGACAAAAGTGAGCAGAAGAACAAGGCCTTCTATGATCGCCAGATCATACTGACGGAATGCTACACTTGCTGCAATGAAGAATACCAGAATGATATAGTACATCATGGTGTTGGGCTGCAGCAGGCGATTGAGCTTTTTATTCACGGGGACATCCCTCCGTTTCGGCGAATACAGCATGTGTGAAAATTGGACACATTTTGATATGGTATTATACCACAGATGGGGTACTTTCTGCAAGTGCCAGTACGAGCTTTTCGGGAAATATACGGGATCAATGCATGGGCTACCCCGGTAGGTATCATACAAAATAATGATGAAAGGGGGGCGATCGTTTTAAAAACCATATTGTTATTCTTCGAATAATCTGTTAATATGATGATGTATATCGTTTGGTTTTGAAAATTGCCAAAAACTTGCCGTAAGGGAGGAAATATAATGTTCAAGCGTGTTCTCGTCAGCATTCTGGCAGTCGCCATACTGCTGATGCTGATGCCTGCTGCCTATTCTGCGGATACTCCGGGGCTTAGCGCAGCATTTGAAAGCTTCCGTCTTGATGCGGAAGGATTGCAGGATAATGATGCACTGCTGGATGCTTATCTTGCACAGCGGATCTTTACAGCAGATAGTCTGGCTGCTCCTGCTGCTGCGCTTCGTGGGGATTTTTTGCCCCCGGCAGAGCGGGCAGTCTATGATGCTCTGGCAGAGCAGATTCAGAAGGTTGCGGCCAACGGCGGCAAAACGGTCTTTACACTGGATGTGACCGGAAAAGGCGTCAATTTTGAAATTCTTGGCACGGATGAGACTGGCAGATACATCGGCAAATTCTGTCTGGATGCAGAACAGATTATTCTTTCTCTGCAGAACGATTTTCCCTATGACCTTTACTGGTATGATCTGATGCGGGAACTGTCCTTCGGTACGACGGATGGCATCCCCGTTGGAAAAGAACCGGGTACCGTGATCGCGCTGAAGACGCTGGTGTTTACCTTTCCTGTGGCGGTAGCCTTTCAGGATGAGAAGGGGGAAGATCCCCAGCACACAGTGTCTGCAAAGGCGGTAAAAACGGCGCAGGCAGCAAAAGCAAATGCGGATGCTGTGATTCAGAATGTACTGGATCACCGAGAAGAATGGGGCGTGGAGCAGCAGCTGCGCCATTGCTTCGAGTTCATTAAAAATAGTGTTTCCTATGATGATTCTCAGCACAATAATCTGAACACATGGCAGATGATATGGGTATTTGACCAGGATGATTCCACCAATGTTGTTTGCGAGGGTTATGCAAAGGCGTTTAAATATCTGTGCGACGGCATCGGCATTGAGAATTATCTTGTTAGCGGCACAATGCGCACACCGGGAGACAACGAATCAGTTCCTTCCAGCAAGGATCATATGTGGAATATTCTGGTGCTCAATGGCTGCAGCTATCTGGTGGATGTGACAAACTGTGATGACAAATCCATCGGCAAAGAGGATAAGCTGTTCTTGAAAGCGCCGGATGCCGGCGGCAGCGAAGCGCAGGGCTATGTGTTTTCAAAAGCCCACAGTGTCAGATATGCATACAGTGCGGATGTACTGGCTGCGCTGGGTGGCACAGGGATCCTTAGCCTGCATGAAGAGGACTACCGGGATACGGAACTGTCTGTGGGTGAACAGATTGTGGTAGAGCTCGTCGCTGCTGAACAGGATGGTGCTGCCATCGCGGAAATCTCCGACAGTCTTGCGGAGAATATTCTGAAGCAGGCAGAAAAGAGCAAGGGTATGCCTGTTGTGCTTGCTCCTGTTGCCGGAAATGGCGTAAAAAATTTGCAGGTTTCCATGAGTGGGGCGTTTTTGGCCACCCTTGGCAGTGAAACCAATGCAGATGTAATCCTTCGCACTTCCTTTGGCAATGTGACGATCCCCAACAGTGCCCTTTCCGCTTTTGCAGGAAAGACGGGCACGGTAGTTGTTGGAATCGAAAAAGACGGCGACCGGATTTCTGTGAATATCACAGTGGATGATGCAGCTGTTGCAGCATTGGACGGCGGTATCACGCTGCAGATTCCCTGCACCAATCCCACACCCGCTACAGTGGCGATGCTGGTCCGGGAGGACGGCAGCCGCGAAGTGATTCGCAAAGCAGTTACGGTGAACGGTGTGCTTTGCATTCCGCTGGACGGCTCCGCCACCATAGTGCGGGGAGAGAATACGAAGAACTTCACTGATGTCAGTACGGCTGTGTGGTATTATGACGCCGTTGCATTTGCAAGCAGTCATCTTCTGTTCAGCGGTACCAGCGAAACCACCTTTGCCCCGGATGGCACGATGACCCGCGGCATGCTGGCGAAGGTACTGCATAATCTGGAAGGAAATCCGAATCCCGAGTTTAATGGCAGTTTTCCTGATGTAAAGCAGGGCAGCTGGTATGAGACTGCGGTTTTATGGGCTGCGGGTGAGGGGATTGTATCCGGCTATAGCAATGGCCTCTACGGTCCCAATGATGATATCACAAGAGAGCAGCTTGCTGTGATGCTCTGGCGCTATTGCGGCAGTCCGAAGAGCAACCATTCCCTTGGCCATTTCAGCGATAGCGCTAAGATTAGTGGCTATGCCCGGGAGGCAATGTCCTGGGCCAATGAAAAGGGCGTCATCAATGGCACCGGTGACGGGAGACTGGATCCCTCCGGCAAAGCCAGCCGTGCACAGGTTGCGCAAATGCTGAAAAATTTCCTGGAAAAGATTTGATTTTGATATTTATATTGAGCAGGAGGCTGACCGGCAAACGGTCAGCCTCCTGTTTGACTGTATTATGTTATAGGAATAGGGAAACAGCGCAGTAAACCAGAAGCGCCGCCATAATGGTGTTGGTGATTCTGGCATATTTGGAAAACAGCGCCCGGAATACCGTGCCGAACATGGCCCAGCACAGATTGGAAGCAAAGCAAAACAGCGCCAGCAGCAGGGCAAAGAAAATCAGAGAAACCCACTGCCCGTGATAATAGGGCAGGATGTAGGCTTCCAGGGAGACAATGCAGTAAAGATAGAGCTTTGGATTGATGAACTGGAAAATCAAGCCGGAAAGATAGCTGCCTTTTGCATGGTGATCCTCCAGCAGGCCAGTGCTGCGCAGCATGTTCCATGCCAGCCAGAGCATATAAAGAGCACCTGCAATCATCATGGGCAGCTTGATCTTTGGAATCATTTCCGACAGAGCATTGCAGAAAAAGGTGCAAAGCAGAATAACGAGGGTAAAGCCGCTTAAGATGCCAAGCTGAAAGGGAAAACCCTTTCGAAGTCCCCGATTGGCTGCATTGGACATGGACATAATGTTATTTGGCCCTGGGGTGGCTGCGGTGATCAGGGCATAGGAAATAAAGCTGAACCAGGGAAACATAGAAACCTCCCTTAAACACAGAATTTGCTGTTGTTTGCATGATATTTATTATAACATACACCCTGATATTTTGCAAAAAAGAAAAAGGTATACTTTGCCATATGATTGTGCTATAATAAACCAAGTGTGCGCTCATGCACTTCAGGAAATCCATAATGTAAGGGCATTTGGCCCTGCACAGTATATTGAATCTCTGCCCGCTGAGGTCAGCCACCAAAATGCGGGTGCGCAGAAAAGGAGTTGTGATCTATTTGGCTGAAAAACTGAAAATTATTCCCATTGGCGGTTTGAATGAGATCGGCAAGAATATGACAGTGCTGGAATATGGCAAGGACATGATTGTGATCGACTGCGGCATTGCCTTCCCGGAAGAGGATATGTACGGCGTAGACCTTGTCATTCCCGATGTTACCTATCTTGTCAAGAACGCAAAGAAAATGCGTGGCTTTTTCATTACCCATGGTCATGAGGATCATATTGGCTCGATCCCCTATGTGCTGCAGGCGGTAAACGCCCCGATCCATGGCACCCGCCTCACCAACGGCCTCATTGAGCTGAAGTTGGAGGAGCATAAGCTGCGGGACAAGGTGAAGCTGATTACCCATAAACCCGGCGATGTGGTGCAGGCGGGCTGCTTCAGCGTGGAGTTCATCCATGTGAACCATTCAATTGCGGACGCAGTGGCCTTTGCCATCAAAACCCCGGTGGGCAATGTCGTTATGACCGGCGACTTCAAAATTGACCCCACAGACAGTGAGGGTATGATGGATCTGACCCGTCTCGGTGAGCTGGGAAAGGAAGGGGTTCTGGCGCTGCTGTGCGACTCCACCAATGTGGAGCGGCAAGGCTACACTACATCAGAAATGAGTGTGGCAGATAGTCTGGATCGGCAGTTTAAGAATTGCGACCAGAGAATTATCATCACCACTTTTGCGTCGAACCTTCATCGCCTCCAGTCTGTTTTGCAGACTGCTCACCGCTATGGCCGCAAGGTGGCCGTTACCGGGCGCAGCATGGAAAATATGCTGAAGGTTGCCTCGGAGCTTGACTATATCAAGCCTCCTGCCAATACCCTGATTGATCTGGCGCAGATCAAAAGCCTTCCGAAGAACAAGGTTGTGGTGGTATCCACTGGCTCCCAGGGCGAAAATATGTCGGCACTGTACCGCATGGCCTTTTCAAGCCACAAGCAGATCGACATTCAGCCCGGCGACCGTATCATTATCTCCGCCTCTGCCATTCCCGGCAATGAGAAGGCGGTTTCCCGCATCATCAATGAGCTCTATCGCAAGGGTGCAGATGTGGTGCATGACAAGCTGGAAGGCCTGCATGCCTCCGGCCATGCCTGTCAGGAGGAGCTGAAGATCGTCCATGCCCTGACAAAGCCCAAGTATTTCATTCCCGTCCACGGCGAACAGCGCCACCTTCAGAAGCATGCCCAGCTTGCAAAAATGATGGGCATGAGCCCCAAGCGCATTATTGTGGCGGATCTTGGCAGTGTCATCGAATGCACCTCCAAGACCTGCAAGCTCACAGACAATACAGTAACGGCGGGCAGCGTCTTTGTGGATGGCACCGGCGTGGGCGATGTGGGCGCTGTGGTTCTCCGGGACCGCAGACATCTTGCCCAGGATGGCATGATCGTGGTGTGCGTCATTCTTTCCGCAGAGGATGGCGAGCTGATCACAGGCCCGGATATTATCACCCGCGGCTTTGTCCATGTGAAGGAAAATGAAGATCTGATCGAAGCCATGCGGATGATCTGTCTGGAATCGCTGTTTACTTGCCAGAATAAGGGCATCAGCGATTGGGCCACCATAAAGGCGGCTATGAAGGGCGATCTTTCCAATTTCCTCTATAAGAATACCAGACGAAACCCCATGATCCTTCCGGTCATCATGGAAATATAAAAAAGTACCTGTACATCCCAAAGGTGTACAGGTACCATTTTTTTGATCAATTGTAAAAAAGATGGCTGCGCTTGTTGAAGTAGATCACATGCAGCACGATGCCTGCGATCAGACCTGCAAACTGGGCTGCTAACTGCAGATTCAGGAGACTGGACAGGCTTTCGCCAATGCAGATTCCGGAGAAAACAGTGTAGATCATGGGAGTGAGCACCAGCATTGCGTGGGTGATATACACCAGCATGGGAGAGCCCTTGCGGAGCTGAACAAGGCGGAAGCGGGTGATAATGCAGCAGATGCCGATGCCAATGCAGATGAGGCCGTAAGCAAAGTCGGCAAGGAGCAGAGCATGATTCTGCATATACAGCACAGAAGGATCAATTCCCACCAAGAGGTGCTGAAGACCCAGCAGGATGAAGCAGCCCAAAAGGATCATGCCAACTCCGGCAATCCAGAGGCCGTACCGGGTCAGGAAACGGAACCAGCGCATGGGAAGGTCAGTTTCCACAGAAATTAAACTGTCATTGGGTTGATACATTACGACGATTTCTCCTTTCGTTTTATGGTTTATTCTCCAAAGTTTGCGGTCATATCGGAGTAATCAATCTTGCCGCTCTGGGTGCCGCACAGGTACTTGCCTTCGGCGCAGTAGGAAGCGGCTTCTTTCTTCACGGTGTCGTAGGCGTCTTCATCGCCCAGGAACATTTCGAGCAGATTCAGACTGGCTTCATTCTGATCCAGAACCACTTCGCCGCCGGCGGCATTGATGCTGAAGAGCTTCCAGCTGATTTTTTGTTCGGTAACCGTTTCGGTGGCAGTGTGTGCCAGCAGGCAGGGGCCGCTTTCGTGGGAATAGATATAATAATCTACACCAGCCGAGGCGCTAAGGCTCATGCTGTAGATCGGCGTTTCATTGACGGCGTCATCTTTGATGACATAAAGCTGAATCAGACAGTCCGTACCGCTGGGACGGCATACCAGAAGATCACCGGTCTGATCATGGGTGAGGTCGCCGTACCAGGAGGCTTTCACATCGGAAAGCCCTTCCAGGAATTCACGGAACAGTTCTTCCGCAGGCTTCTTCAGGGGCTCGGGTGCTTTATAGTCTGCCTGGTGGCTGTGATCTTCCAGCTGCAGTGTTTTTGCACTGCTGCCTTCATAGGTGACAGCAAGCTCCCGCTTGTTCGGCAGCACATACCGGGCGGAGGTATCATCGGCCTGGCAGCAGTAGCCTTCCACGGACTCCACTTTTGCTTCAATGTCTTCACGGCTGTCTCCCAGAGAGATTCCCCACAGGGCTCTGGGATCGCTGGAATTATGCACGGTGCGGATGGTGCCGTTGGATTCCCAAAGACCAAGTGCAGATCCGGCAAAATTCTCGCCGGAATAGGAGCGGATGCCGTAATCGCTGTAGGCGGTATAACGGTCAAGTCCCAGCAGCTTTTCCAAGTCAAAGCCATCCTGACGGAATTCCAGAGCTTTGGCGTCCCAAAGGCGGCAGTCAGAGAGATCCAGAACCTCAATATTGCTTACGGGGCTGTCCATATCGCTTGCACTGAAGAGATAGCGGGTAGCGCCGCTGTAGTAAACCAGAAAATCATCGTCAGTGCGCAGATGAAGGGGTGCGAAGACATCTCCGGGAAGAAGGCCGATGTGACCATCCGTGCCCTGCAGCTTGCGATTGAGCTGGTTGAGGGAAATGGCAGTGTCCGGCAGCTGCAGCTCCGGCAGCAGCTGCGCAAAGCAGCCTTCCACCGTGAAGGTCAGGGCGGTAACACGCTGGCGTGCGGCATCCATTTCTGCGCGGGCTTCCATGATGGCGGAAACCGTAATGGGCGCATCATCGGCGGTGACGCCGGTTTTGCTCATGGAGTAGAAGTCTACCCCTTCACCTTCATAGCCGCCTTCGCCGAACAATACTTGGGCATCGTCTCGGCGCAGACCAAGGGTTTCGCTGAGACTTTCGCCATAGGGACGGAATATGCCGGCCTCCGGGTCGAAGTTTGCACCGGTGCGGGTGATGGACAGCGCTTCCGCTCTGCCATCGCCGTTGTCGTCCAGCAGCTCATAGCGGTAGTTCTCAGAATAGGCAGCGGCGGACTGGTCTGCCCGGGGCGTGGGATCAAACAGGGGAACGCCCTCATAGCAGGCGAGCTGATAGCTTTCCCGGATGGCATTCAAAGCACGGTGCAGCTCCGGTTCCACGCCAACACCCAGCTCACGAAGCCGGGTAATATCAAGTTCCGCCTGTTCCAGACGGAGGCGCACTTCTGTGACCTCGTCATTGGCAGTCTCAATTTGCAGGGCAAGATCTTCGGCATTGCCGCTGGCGACATATTCCGGCAGGATGCTCTGCCAGGCGTCCATAAGCTCCTGGGCTTCCCGGCGGGAATAAGTCAGCAGGACTTCAACGCCGTATTCTTCCAGAAGTGCGGCAGATTCCAGATCTTCATCCACTTCCTCAACGGGTGCATCCTCCGGTTCCGGAAGTACCACAGGCGCATCCTCCGGGCTGCAGCCACGAAGCATCAGCGCCAGAATCAGGACGATCAGGATCACGGCAAGGCCGCCGCAGCCAAGCAGAAGATATTTCTGCTTTTTCGACAGATTGGCAAAGAGATTTGCGAAGAAACCGGCCTGTTCCTGCTCCGGTTCATCCTCATCTTCCGCTGCTTCCTCTTCGGGGGCGACTGGCTCCGGACGGGCATTCAGCACCATCTGCATGCAGCTTTCCCGCAGCAGCTCCGGCACCGGCAGGGCAGCGGCTTCCTGAGCAAAGAGCTCTGTCAGCAGAGCCTTGGGCTGGGGATCCTGAAGTGTGGTGAGCAGGGCTCGCCGCCCACTGTTGAGACGGCCAAGCACGGTGATCTCATCCACATCCATAAGCTTTGCAATCTGATGGGGCTTGAGATGGGCCACATATCGCAGGATCATGCAGATGCGCTGTTCCGGCGGCAGAAGACTGATGGTACGAAGGGCCAGAGAACGCTTCTCCGGTTCCGTCAGGCAGCTTTCCGGCAGGCATTCTTCCCCAGCCACATAGGTATCCCGCAGCAGGGCCATTTCCCGTTCATTCGTGGTAAACAGCCAGCTCTGGCTTTTCTTTAGCGACTGGCGGCAGAGATTTACAGCAATGGCAGTGACCCATCGGTCAAAGCTGGCGTCCGGGCGAAGCTGCGTCAGCTGAGAAAAGGCGCGGGCAAAGGTGCGTCGGGTCAGCTCTCCCGCCTGGGAGGCGCTTCCGGTAAGCTTCCAGCACAGATAGTAAATGGGTTCGATATTCACTTCAAACAGATGCGCTTTGGCGGTGTAATCACCATCCAGAGCGCGGATGATCCATTGTCTTTGATCCATGGTCAACCCCTCCTGTCATATATGATCGTATATTTGACGAAATGGTTGGAAGAAAGTTCCAACTTCTGTTGTGATTGTGGGAAAGGGATCTCACTTTTTTATATTATCATATTTTATCAGTTTTTTTGCTCCGGCGCAATCCCAATCTCTGGGATTATTCAGTTCAAGTAACTTTTCGTTGCCGTGATGAAAAAGATGTGATATAATTTTACCAATATTCGTATTTTCAGCAGGAGGACAACCATGCTCTATTGCTTATTGATTGCATTTATAGTGCTCATAACCGTACTGGATCAGGTGGTCAAGGCGGTGGTGAGTGCAAATATTCCGTTGGGGGATGTGATCCCGGCCATTCCTGGAATTTTCCACTGGACTCATTTCCATAATACCGGCGCGGCATTTTCCATGCTGCAGGGTGGCCGCTGGCTGTTTGCTGCGGTGTGCCTGATCGGTCTTGCGGTTACAGTGATTCTGGTGGTAAAAAAGGTGCTGACCAATCGGTTTGAGCTGTGGTGCCTTGCTGCCATTTTTGGCGGCGGCATTGGCAACCTCATTGACCGGGTGAGACTTGGCTATGTGGTGGATATGATCGAGGTGGAGTTTATGAACTTTGCCGTGTTCAATGTGGCTGACGCCTTTATTTCCTGCGGCGCTGTGGCGCTGGTGGTATATGTGCTGTTTTTCGACCGGGAAAAGAAAGTCAAAGAGGAGATTGCAGATGATCCTGAAGCCTGAAACCTCCGGAGAACGGATGGATGTTTACCTGGCAGGCGCTGTAGAAGGCCTGAGCCGCAATGCTGCCCAGAAGCTTCTGGAACGGGGCGCCATGACCCTCCATGGAGTTCCGATGGGAAAGAAGGATAAAACAAAGGCCGGGCAGGAATATGAGCTGACTCTGCCGGAGGCTGAACCGGTGGAGATTGAAGCCCAGGACATCGCACTGGATGTGGTCTGGGAGGATGCCGACTGCCTTGTAATCAATAAGCCCAAGGGCTTGGTGGTGCATCCCGCTGCCGGTCATTGGGACGGCACCCTGGTCAATGCCCTGATGTATCACTGCGGCAGTGAGCTTTCCGGCATCAATGGAGAGCTTCGCCCCGGCATCATTCACCGCATCGACAAGGATACCTCCGGCCTTCTGATTGTAGCAAAGAATGATTTTGCCCATCAGGCACTGGCGGCACAATTGCAGGATCACACCCTGAGCCGGGTGTATGAATGCATCGTATGCGGCGGCATCCGGGAGGATTCCGGCACCATTGATGCCCCCATTGGCCGCTCACCCCATGACCGCAAAAAGATGGCGGTGGTACCGGATGGTCGCTCAGCTGTGACCCATTTTGAGGTAATTGCCCGCTATCGGGGCTATACCCACCTGCGATGCCGCTTGGAGACCGGCCGCACCCACCAGATCCGAGTCCACCTTTCCTGGCGAAGCCATCCCATTTTAGGAGATCCCGTCTATGGCCGCAAGACTCCTGAGCTTGGCATGGATACCCAGTGCCTCCACGCAAGGCAGCTTCAGTTCCTTCACCCCCGGACAGGAGAAACGGTCACGGTGGAATCCCCCCTTCCTGAGGATTTCCTCCGGGTACTGAGCCGCCTGACACCGCTGTAATTGAAAGACGGAGGATTCCAGAAATGGAGTCCTCCGTTCATTTGTGCGACGATTTTAGAGCTGTGGATAACTTTTGGGTCAAAAAAACTTCGACAATAGAAAAAACACACGCATTTGTAAAATCTGGATTTCCCTGCTTTTAAAGTAAGGCAAGTATCTGACGCTTGTACTCCAGGAACTCTGCTGTCAGGTTAAAATCATCGCGCCGAGGTTTGGGTTCTTGAATGATGATTTCTCCTGTGATTTTTCCGGGAGAGCCAGATAACAGATAGATGCGATCTGACAGGAGAATCGCTTCATCAATGTCATGGGTAATAAACAGGGTTGATAGTTGAATTTTCTCCATCACATCCAAATACCATCTGTGTATGGAACTTTTGGTCAGCGTATCCAACGCAGAGAAAGGCTCGTCCAGAAGGGCAACATCCTGAGAAAACAGATAGGTTCGCAGTAGTGCTGCGCGTTGGCGCATACCTCCCGAGAGCTGTGCAGGGTAGTTCTCTTGTGTTCCATCCAAGCCGAACTGTGTGAACATTGGGGAAACCTGTAAGCGTGCATCTTTTTTATTCAAGCCTTTCAGCAGCAAAGGCAGCGCCACATTATCCTCTATCGTTCGATAAGGCAACAGCAAATCCTTCTGCAGCATGTAGCTTACATGACCGGGCTGATTTGTAATGTCGTAGCCGTCCAATAAAACCTTGCCATGGTCAGGTCGCAATAGTCCGGATATCACATTAAACAGCGTGGTTTTGCCTCCGCCGCTGACACCCAGCAAGCAAACCAATTCTCCGTGGCCCAGTTCAATGGATATATCCTGCAAAACTGGTTTTCCGTCAAAGCTTTTACTTACATGTTTTACTTCTAATTTTTCCATATCAATCGGGGAGATAGTCGTTGGTAAAGCCGTAATCAGGGTCGATTTCATCTTCAAGCAGATTGTTTTCATTTAGCCAACCAAAGAAAGCTGCCCAGCGTTCAGCATCAAATTCACCCCAGCGAGCTGCGTCAGCGATATATTCTGCGGCAAGATATTCCTGACTTGCATATACAAGATCACGGTTATTTTTCAGTTCAGGCGCAGCTTCCATCAGAATGTCCGCGGCTTCTTTGGGATTTTGGACTGCATAGGTATATCCTTTGGAAAGTGCAGACAGAAAAGCCTTGGCTGTTTCAGGGTTTTCATCCAGCCAGGAGTTGTTGCCGATGATCACCGGAGTATAATAGTCAAATACGGGATCGATATCTGCAAATTCGAAGTAATCCGTATCCAGCCCGGCAACCTGACATGCAACACCTGCCCAGCCATAGAAAATCCAAATGGCATCTACAGAGCCACTTTGCAGCGCAGATACCTCATCGGTAACAGTGGAGGGAATCAGTTCCACCAGATCGAAATTACCGCCATCGGCTGTCATGACATCCCGAATGGTTGCTTTCTCTACATCCAAATCCCAAGTAGCATATTTTTTACCCTCGAGTCCTTTTGGGGTATCCATTCCTTCTCCGGCTCGTGAAACGATACCGGAAGTATTATGCTGGATCACTGCAGCAACTGCCGTAACCGGCACCGCTGCATCGCCTGCAAAGGCGGGGGCCAGAGAATCCTGGAAGGACACGCCAAACTGCGCTTTGCCGGATGCAACCAATGTGACTGCACCATCTTCGGGGGGCTGAACTACCTCGACATTCAGTCCTGCATCTTCAAAATATCCCTTTGCCTGAGCTGCAAAGATGCCGGTATGATTTGTGTTCGGTGTCCAGTCCAGAACAATCGTTATAGTATCTGCTTCGATCTTGTCAGCAGTTCTCCCACAGCCTGCAAAACTGAATACAAGTGCGAGGGACAAAAAAATAGCAATCAACTTTTTCATTTATTTCCTCCTAATTCGTCTATCCAAATGTCGATACGGCATACATTTTTTCTCCGCAAACTCCACAAAAGCCATAAGTGCCAGAGAAATAGCGGAGATCAGAAAAATCACAGCAAACATCTTATCAAAAGCAAAAGCTTTTTTCACTCGCGTCATATATACGCCCAAGCCGCCAAAACCTCCGAGCCATTCGCTGATCACTGCGCCGACTACACTATATGCCGCTGCAATTCTCATTCCCGAAAACAGTTGGGGCAAAGCGGTCGGAAATTTAATGTAGCGGAAAATTTGCAGACGATTTGCGCCCATGGAGCGAAGTAAGCCAATCGCATCTTTATCTGCACTACGGAAACCATCTAACAGACCTACCGTTACAGGAAAGAATGTGGAGATGACAATCAAAACGATCTTTGGCGTCATCTCATAGCCAAACCACAGCACCAGAAGCGGCGCAATCGCAACAGACGGAATTGTTTGCGTGATGATAAGTAACGGATAAAATGCCTTATACAAGAAATCAAAGGCATCCATCAACACCGCTGCCAGAAAACCTACACTAATCCCAAACAATAAGCCGATAAAAGCCTCTTGCAGCGTAATGAAAGAGTTTTCCCACAGTAAGGGTAATTCATCCACAAAAGCCTGCAGTACTTTCATGGGGGATGGCAGCATATATGGTGGGATCAGTCCAAGCACACAAACCAACTGCCAAAGAAGCAACAGTGCAGCAACTGCAGTAATAGACGGTATATTACGCTTCAGCATGTTTTGTAATCTTTTGGTCGATGGTTAGTATTTCGCCTTCCGGGTGATAAACCACCTTAACATAAGCAGAAACTTTCTCCGCACCGGCTCTGACGGCAACGTGCTGGCACTCTTTGACAATGTCCATCAACTGGTCATAATCCTCTCCCTCAATGGTGGTTTCAAAGGGGCCTACATGGCAGTGTAAGCCGCTGCTCTTAATAAAGGCGATCACTTCATCGACGATACGAATCAGTTCATCTTGATTAGGGGCTACGGGAAGGACTTGGATTGCAATACTTGTTTTCATAATTTATACCTCCAAAAATAAAAATGCCTCCGCCGGAAAACCCCAGCGAAGGCATTTGAAAGTGCTTATTTTTTACACTTTGATGATGCTCCCTACGCTGGCATTATCCAGATCAGGTTATTGGGTCGCAGGACTACCTGCCTCTCAGCCTGTTCATACAGGCTCCCCAGCTTTTTGATTGTGAAATAAAAACAGGAGACAACCTTTCGGATGCCTCCTGTAAAAAATCTTTGTGTATGACTTCCTACGGCGGCATTATCCGCATCAGGTTATAGGGTCGAAGTTTGGTTACTTCCTCTCAGCCTGCTAACACAAGCTCCCCTGTATTTAGTTCCTTATTATTATACACCTGCTTTCGTGAAAATACAAGGGCTTTTCTTAAAAAATGCAAAAGTTCAATTTCAAAAGATTTTTAATAATAAGAACTCACTTTTTAAAAATCACGAAATTAGCAATACCATATAGAAAAAGGCGATACCTGCTTGTGAAAAGCAAGTATCGCCAGTTTTGTTGTCACACCTTGTGCGCCCGCTATCCTTTCGGGCGGCATTTTTTGCGATATCAGGTTTCCTGGGGTTCCTCGTCCTCAGAGGGGTCGGATTCAGGCTCGGATTCAGGTTCAGGCTCAGGTTCCGGCTCCGGCTCCGGTTCGGTGCCGGGGTTGGCCATGCCGGGCACGACCACAGCGTTCTCGCACAGCCATTCATCCCACATCTCATAGTATTTTGCGTAGAGATGGACATTGTCGCCGGTGTAATCGGAAACGAGGTAGCCCTCTTCATCGTCGAATGCTTCGTTGACATCAATGTAGAAGCTGTGCACACCGTCAGCCAGTGCACCGAAGAGCTCGTTCAGGTGATCCACATTCTCACTTTCGAACATGGGCTCATTGATGGCGCGGCCTTTGGCAACGTGCATGCTGGACATGATGTATATAAGGGCGTTCGGCTCTTTTTCTCTTACCAGATCGTAGATCTCCTCGTAATAATCCACAAGGTACTCATGATCATAGCCCACATCGTTGATGCCGAGGCTGATGTAGACCTTGCCGTAATCCCGCTGATCAAGCAGCTGCTCTAAGGTTACAGAGCCAACACCTTCCACGGATTCCACAGAGGTATCCAAACACTTGAGGACGGACATGCCGGTGTTGCAGAAGTAATCCGCACCGTCAAAGGGGGCATACAGCCGCAGACCGTCAGTTCTGGAGTCACCGATGAACAGAGCATCGGAGAAGTAGCTCTCGTGCACAGTCTGGAATGCAGCTTCAGGCTCGGGTTCCGGTTCAGGTTCGGGAGCAGGGGCAGGTTCGGGCGTTGTATCCGGATCCGGCTCCGGTTCCGGAATGGGCTCCGGTTCGGGTTCCGGTTCCGCTGCCGGGGGCTGCTGCATGGAGACAGGGGTGCTGTCGCCGGTGAGAATGCCGTCATGCATGGCAAGGAAGCCAAAAGCAATGCCGGGTGCTTCGATATTCTGATTTGCGTAGGCGGTATGCTTCAGGATTGTGCCAAAGATACCAAAGAAAATGCCGAAAACAACGATCAGCGAAAGAAGCAGGCGCTCTTTTTTGAAAAAGGAACTCATTTTGACGCCTCCTTAGAAATTGAAGTACATGAACGGGTCGTTAGAACCGATGGATACGCAGTAAATAGCTGCCACAAAGATGGCAAACAGGATCAGTGTGCCAAGGAAGCTGTTGCGAATCGGCTTGAAGAGCTTGCGGGGCAGGGGAGTGGTAAACAAAATGCCGATTGCCATCTTCCAGCCGTAGGTATCAAGATAGCGGGTAAAGTCCATGGGATCCATCACATTGCCGCCGATACCAAAGAGTCTGCCAAGATACACACCAAGCTGAGAAAGATCCGTAACCGCGAAAATGGTCCACTGAACCATGATCAGCACGATCATGTAAACATGAGAACCAATGTGGGACAGGGTGGAATCGCCGGTGAGGGCATTCATGGTATAGTTCTTTTCGATATAGATAATGGCGAACAGGAACAGGCCCCAGAGCACAAAGTTCCAGCTTGCGCCGTGCCACAGGCCGGTGGCCAGCCACACGATCAACAGGTTCAGGGTGTGGCGGTTGCGGCTGCAGCGGTTGCCGCCAAGGGGAATGTAGAGATAATTACGGAACCAGGCGCCCAGGGTCATGTGCCAGCGGCGCCAGAAGTCTGTCATGGTGCGGGCAATGTAGGGATGGTGGAAGTTATCCGGCAAACGGAAGCCCAGCATCTTACCAACACCGATGGCCATCAGGCTGTAGCCGTAGAAGTCGAAATAAAGCTGCAGGGTGTAGGCCAGAGAACCCATCCATGCAAGGGGGGTGGAAATGCTTTCGTAGCCGATCATACCAAGCTGACTCCACAGACCGCCGATCTGGTTGGCCAGCAGCACCTTCAGGCCAAGGCCGATGATGAAATCACGCAGGCCGTTGTCCAGACGCTTCATTCCAATGCGGCGGCGGGACAGGGGGCCGTCCAGCTCCTGATAAGTGGTGATGGGGCCGGAGGTGAGCTTGGGGAAGAAGGTGGCAAAGGTGGCATAGCGGAAGAGGGATGCTTCAGGCTTGATATTGCCACGGTATACATCGATCAGATATGCCAGATGCATGAAGGTATAGAAACTGATGCCCAAGGGAAGTGCCCAGGTGATCTGGGGCAGGCCCTTGCCGGCTTCAAAGCCCAGCAGAGAATTGATGCTGGTGAACAGGAAGTTGCAGTATTTATAGAGGAACAGAAGTCCCAGATGATATACGATGCCAACGATCAGGAGCGTCTTGTTGCCTTGGCCATCCTTATGGGTGGGTGCAACATACATTGCCAGCATCCAGTTCAGAATAATCGACAGCAGCATAAGGGCAATGTAGAAGGGGTTCTGCCAGGAACCATAAATATAGAAAATCAGGCTGCCCAGCAGGATGCTGGCATTCCGAAGACGGGACGGAAGCCAGTAATAGATTGCCAGGAAGATGGGTAGGAAGATGAAAATAAACTCCAGAGAACTGAATACCACGGCAGCGTTTCTCCTTTCACGGGGGATGCAAAGATCAAAAACATTATATCATACCGGGCGCATGGCATGCAAGAATAGAATGAAGAAAAGGGAAAAAAACTGAGTTCTGTCGAACCCGATCGGCTGGAATTTCTTTTGTGCTACATGAAAGTCTTGACGAGAATATGGAAATGCGTTATTCTTAAAAAAGAATAATGAAAAGGAGAAGATGATCATGAAAAAGAAATTTCCGTTATCTATTCTGATCGCGGGCGGTATCATTGGTCTTGCGGCCATTGCGCTGACATTGCTTGGTAACCCTGCGAACATGGGCTTCTGCATTGCCTGCTTTGAGCGGGATATTGCGGGCGCTCTTGGAATGCATGGGGCGGCAAAGGTGCAGTATCTGCGCCCCGAGATCCCCGGCCTGGTGCTTGGCGCTTTTGCGGCAGCCCTGATCGGCAAAGAGTTTAAGCCTCGATCCGGTTCTTCCCCGGTCATCCGCTTCCTTTTGGGCGCGGTGGTGATGATCGGCGCGCTGGTATTCCTGGGCTGCCCCCTTCGTATGGTGCTGCGTCTTGCAGGCGGTGACCTGAATGCGCTGGTGGCACTGCTGGGCTTTGTGCCCGGTATTGCAGTGGGTGTCTGGTTCCTGAACCGCGGCTTTACCCTGCGCCGTGCCTATCCTGCTGCAAAGACCGAAGGCGGTGCATTCCCTGTGGTGATGCTTGGCCTGATGGCCCTTGCCCTGCTGGTTCCCACCATCCTGAAGGCCAGCACGGAAGGCCCCGGCTCCATGCATGCCCCTGCCCTGATCGCTTTTGTGATTGCCATTGCAGCGGGCGTAGCTGCCCAGAAGGCAAGACTTTGCATGGTGGGCGGCTTCCGTGACCTGATCCTGTTCCGGGACGGTCATCTGCTCTATGGTTTTGGCGCTATCTTTGCAGTGGTGCTGATCGGCAATCTGATTTTCTCCAAGTTTAACCTTGGCTTCGCTTCTCAGCCTGTGGCCCACAGCGTTCATATCTGGAATTTTCTCGGTATGGCTCTGGTTGGCTGGGGTTCTGTGCTGCTGGGTGGCTGCCCCCTGCGTCAGCTTGTGCTGGCAGGCGAGGGCAACAGCGATAGTGCCATTACCGTCTTTGGTATGATCTGCGGCGCAGCTCTTTCCCATAATTTCTCTCTGGCGGGTGCAGCAGCCTCTGCCGACAGTGCAGGCGGCATTGGCCTCCCCGGTAAGATCGCGGTGGGCATCGGCATCGTTGTCCTTTTGGCAGTATCTGTGCTTTACACATTCCATAAGAAGGAGGCTGCAAAATGATTGACGCAAGAGGTTTGGTATGTCCCATGCCGGTGGTGATGGCCCGCAATGCCATCCGGGATGAAAAGCCGGCAACGCTGGAAATCATGGTGGATAACCGGGCAGCAGTGGAGAATCTCACCCGCTTCGGTACCCACAGCGGCTATCAGGTGACCAATCAGGAGCAGGACGGCGACTATCTGGTGCGGATGACAAAATGATGCGCTTCGTTGCCACCTTCCACACCCACCTGTCCGCCATCCTGACGAGAAAAGCCCTGCAGCGGGCGGGAATTTCCGCCACCCTGACCCCGGTGCCGAGGAAGCTCAGCTCCTCCTGCGGAAGCTGTGTATTCTATGAAGCTGAGGATCCCTCCTATGACTGCATGGACGAAGACACCGAAGCCGTCTACCGGGTGGAAGGCGAAGACTATTTCCTGTGCAGAATCATTTCTGAATAATGCAAACACGGCGCCGCCCCAAAATGTTGGGACGGCGCCGTAGTCATTTATTTGTGGTATTTCGTACCCGCCTGAATGGACTCAGCCCGGTAGAGTTGTTCCATTACCATGATCCGGGCTAAGTGATGGGGGAAGGTCATGGGGGACATGGAAAGCTGAAAATCCGCCTTGGCCTTCACCTCCGGCGCCATCCCGAAGGAGGAACCGATGACGAAGCAGGCGCTGCTTTTGCCTCCTGCCTTGATGGAGGACAGGGTGGAGGCCAGCTTTTCTGAGGACAGGAGCTTTCCCTCCGGGGTCATGACGCAAAGCCATGCGCCCTTTGGAATTTTGCTGAAGATCTGCACCGCTTCCTTTTGCAGTCCGTCCGCAATCTGGGCGGGGGAGGGGTTCTCGGGAAGCCGCTGCTCCGGCAGCTCAATGAGATCAAATTTGCACATACCCCGCAGCCGCTTGGAATATTCCTCTGCGGCGGCAAGAAAAAACTTTTCCTTCAGCTTACCGACAGTGAGAAGTGTGATTGAAAACATGGTAGCCTCCCATCAGATAAAGGATTCAAAGAATCCGCTCTCCGCCATGGAGTGATACTCCGTGCCGGAAATGATGATATGGTCGGCAAACTGAATGCCCACTGCATCCAGTGCCTGCCAGACCCGCATGGTGGTGGCGGAATCCTCGTCCGAGGGACTGCAGATGCCGCAGGGATGGTTATGTGCAAGGATCACGGTGCTGGCATTGTGGTGCAGTGCGATCTCCACAATACGCCGTATGGACACATCTGCTGCATTCACGCTGCCCTCCCCAAGCTGACGGCAGGTTAGCACCTTGCATTTGCCGTCCATGCACAGTACATACACTGCCTCACGGTTCAGGCCAAAGAAGTGGGGCATCAGATATTCGGCACACTGGGCTGTGGTTGTCAGAATGCCCTTGGTGCGGTTTTGCACCCGCTCCTTTTCAGCGGCAGACGCAAGCTGACCGATGAGGCGGATGAGAACGGCACTGCTCTCTCCAATGCCCTCCACCTGCATCAGCTGCTCAATGTCCGCATCCATCACACTGCTGAGATTGCCGAAATGCTCCAGCAGATTGTGGGCGGTAGGATTTGTATCACCCTGCCGAATGGCATAAAACAGCAGCAATTCCAGGCGGTTTATATCCGACAGGGCATCAAAGCCGCCCCGCAGGTAGGCTTCCTTCAGGCGTTTGCGGTGGCCTGTATGGGGATTCTTGGGTTTATCAGTCATCTGCGCCAACCTCCTTTGCTTCCGGCATAAGACGCTTGAGATACAGTCCCGTGACGGAGTTGGGATTAGCAGCGATCTCCTCCGGTGTACCGCTGGCAACGATCTGTCCGCCGCCATTGCCACCCTCAGGGCCGAGGTCGATGATATAGTCGGCGGTTTTGATCACATCCAAATTGTGCTCGATCACCACCACGGTGTTCCCCGCATCCACCAGTGCCTGCAGCACATGGATGAGCTTTTGCACATCGTACATATGAAGGCCGGTGGTGGGTTCATCCAGAATATAGATGGTTTTGCCTGTGCTGCACCGGGCAAGCTCGGCAGAGAGCTTGACTCGTTGGGCTTCACCGCCGGACAATGTGGTGGAGGACTGGCCCAGCTTCACATAACCGAGGCCAACCTGCACCAGGGTTTCCACCTTGCGGCGGATGGCGGGGATGGCATCGAAGAACTGCAGGGCTTCATCTGCGGTCATGTTCAGCACATCGGAGATATTCTTGCCTTTATAAGTGACTTCCAGGGTTTCCCGGTTATATCTTCTGCCCTGACATACTTCACAGGGCACATAGACATCCGGCAGGAAGTGCATTTCGATTTTCAGAAGACCGTCACCGGCACAGGCTTCGCATCGTCCACCCTTCACATTGAAGGAGAAACGCCCCGGGCCATAGCCACGGACTTTGGCTTCTGCGGTGGAGGCAAAGAGGCTGCGGATGTCGGTAAAGAGGTCAGTATAGGTGGCGGGGTTGGAGCGGGGAGAACGCCCGATGGGGCTCTGGTCAATGCTGATGACCTTATCCAAAGCTTCCAGGCCTTCTATACGGTCAAATTTGCCATAGCGCAGCCGGGCATGGTTCAGACTGCAGGCCAGTTTCTTATAGAGGATCTCGTTTACAAGGCTGGATTTACCGCTGCCGGATACACCGGTGACGCAGACAAAGGTACCAAGGGGAAGAGAAATGTCGATATTTCGCAGGTTATTCTCCCGGCAGCCAAATAGCTTGAGGAAATTGCCGTTGCCGGGCCTTCTCTCCGTGGGTACGGGAATACGCCTTGCGCCGGAAAGGTACTGACCTGTCAGGGAGCGAGGCTCTGCCATGATCTCCTGCAGGGTACCGGCGGCTACGATCTCACCGCCATGAATGCCGGCACCGGGGCCAACATCCACAATATAGTCCGCAGCCCGTATGGTATCCTCGTCATGCTCTACCACCAAAAGGGTGTTGCCCAATTCCTGCAGCTCCCGCAGGGTAGCCAGCAGACGGTCATTGTCCCGCTGGTGCAGACCAATGCTGGGTTCGTCCAGAATATAGAGAACGCCCATCAGGCTGGAACCGATCTGAGTAGCCAGACGGATGCGCTGGCTTTCGCCGCCGGAAAGGCTTCCGGCGCTTCGGCTCAGGGTGAGATACTGCAATCCCACATCCTGCAAAAATTTGAGTCTTGCCCGGATCTCTCTTACGATCGGCTCGCCAATGACCTGCTGTGCACCGATGAGAGGGAGCGCATCAATGAATTCCAGCGCCTGCGACACAGAATAATCGCAGAACCGGGCAATGTTGACGCCGCCCACGGTGACCGCACTGGAGATGGGGCTCAGGCGGCTTCCTCCGCAGTGGGTGCAGGGCTGCATGGTCATGCAGCTCTCCAAATCTTTTCTTGTGGAATCGGATTGGGTTTCGGTATAGCGGCGCTCAATGTTGGGCACCAGACCCTCATATGCCTGCATCAGCACACCACGGCCATTGCCCCGGTCGTAGTGCAGCTCCAATTTTTCTCCCCTTGTGCCGAAGAGAAGAACATCCAGCGCCTCTTTGGAGAGGTTTTTTACCGGCTCAGTCAGGGAGAAATGGTATTTTTTCGCCAGTGCTTCATAGTACATCCGGGCAATGGAATCGTTTTTCACATTGCCCCAGCCGGAGCATTCAATGGCGCCGTCATAGATGGATTTTTCGGGATTGGGAATCACCATGGCGGGGTCTACCTTGCGCAGGTAGCCAAGGCCGGAGCAGTGGGGGCAGGCGCCGTAGGGATTATTGAAGGAGAACATCCGGGGCGAAAGCTCCGGCATGGAGACGCCGCATTCCTCACAGGCATAGTTCTGAGAAAACAGGGTGCGCTCGTCATTTTCAATCTGATGCAGCACCACAAGACCGCTGGTATGGGAAACCGCAGTCTCGACGGAATCGGTGAGGCGGCGAAGAATGCCCTCACGCATGATCAGGCGGTCCACCACCAGTTCGATCAGGTGCTTTTTATTTTTGTCCAGCTGGATCTCTTCGGCAAGATCGTACATATTGCCATCGATGCGCACACGAACGAAGCCGGATTTCCGGGCATCCTGCAGAACTTTGGTATGTTCGCCCTTTTTGCTCCGGATGACAGGGGCAAGGATCTGAAATTTGGTGCCTTCAGGCAGAGTGCAGATGCGGTCAACGATCTGGTCGATGGTCTGGCGGGGGATCTCCTTGCCGCATTTGGGACAATGGGGTGTACCCACCCGCGCCCACAAAAGACGCAGATAGTCATAGATCTCCGTTACAGTACCCACCGTGGAGCGGGGATTTTTGGAGGTGGTCTTCTGGTCAATGGAGATGGCGGGGGAAAGACCATCTATGGTGTCCACATCCGGCTTCTCCATCTGCCCCAGGAACTGCCGGGCATAGGAGGACAGGGATTCTACATAGCGACGCTGGCCTTCGGCATAGATGGTGTCGAAGGCAAGGCTGGATTTTCCGCTGCCGGATAAGCCGGTGAGCACCACCAGCTTATCTCTCGGGATGGTAATATCAATATTTTTCAGATTGTTGGCCCGGGCACCCCGGACGATGATATTCGACTGCATGGCGACTCCTGTTGAAAAATTCTGTTCTTGTTATTATATCACGAAAAGAAACAATCTACAAGCCGCTTTTCCCTTGAAAAGTTACCGCACAGAAGGAAACCTTCTGTGCGGCGGGAATTCTGTTATGCGGGATCGTTCACTAAGATGAGGTATGCGTCCTTGCTCTCCTCCGGTGCAGCATCCTCAGGAGCATAAATTTGAAGCTCCGGATACTGCGCCTTCAGTTCGTTCAGAGTTTCTTGAGAAATGGTATACATGGTGCCGCCATCCAAGGGCAGGGAAGAGGCGTGCTTCAATGCCTCCGGGGCGCTGTCGGCATACAGCAGACCCACATAGCATTCTTCTGTGTTTGCCAGTGCGGCGCAGTCCACATTTGCGGGAAGGCGGGCAATGGAGCCGGATGCTGTCTTGGTTTCCAGCTTGCTATCGGTGGTCAGAGAATATGATTCGGATTCAGGGATAACCATGTCAGCGACTTGGGCATGCTGCTCTTCTGCTGCAGCTTCTGAATCTGACATTGAGTAGATGGCGGCAGAACCGCCCTTTGGCATGGAGATATGGCCTGCACTCACAGCCAGCACCAGCACAGCCGCAGCGGCAGCGATCATGGTCCCATAGCGGAATGGGTGCTTTTTTGTCTTTTTTTGAAGGGGAGCCTCCTGAGAAATGGCATTCATAACGGAGGCGGAGAATCCAGCAGGGGGCGTAAGGGTCATTTCGGAAAGCTCGGCGTCAATGGTCTTATATTCATTCAAAAGGCGGCGGCATGCATCGCATTTGCAAAGGTGCTCTTCAAGGAGTGCTTCCTGCTTTGGTGTGTTGGTGCCGTCCAGATGACCGGTAATCAGGATATTCATTTGCTCACTGCACATCAGATCGCCCTCCTTTCGTAGAGTTAGACGATGATACGGCGAAAAAGTTCCCGCTTTGGGCGAGCTTTTTCCGGAGTTGTTCTCTTGCACGGGAGAGGCGGGATTTCACAGTGCCTTCCCGAATGCCCATGATTTCGCTGATCTGCTGATAGCTGCAATCGTTGATAATGCGGAGGATCAATACCTGACGGTATTCCGGATCCAAAGAGGCAATGGCATTGGCAAGGGCTTCATGCTCTTCTGCCGCCATCATCTGTTCCTCCGGAAGGGGTCTATGATCCGGCATATCCCATTGCTGCTGCGCGTCATCCTGCAGCACAGTGAGAGATACATGAGTTCTCTTCTTTTGCGCCCGGAGAAAGTCAATGCAGATGTTGGAGGTCAGGCGATACAGCCAGGTGGAAAACTGGGAAGAGAACTGGAAGGAGCCAAGGGCACGCCAGGAGCGCACAAAGGCTTCCTGCGCCAGATCCTGTGCGTCTGCCTCGTTGCCCACCATGCGGTAGGCAAGGCTGTACACCTGGGTCTGATAGCGCAGAACCAGCTTTTCAAAAGCTGCCATATCTCCGGAGGCAGCTTGCTGAATCAGTCGCTTTTCGTCCAAGTTCTCACCTCAAATCCCGTTTGACCGCAGCAGCGATGGTATAAACATCCTCCATGGTGCTGATGTGCGAGATTTTTTCTTTATAGTAACCCGCATAGGGTACGCCCCGCAGGTACCATGCAAAGTGCTTTCGTGCTTCCAGACAGGCGATGTGCTCACCCTTGTCCTCCTGGGCCAGCTCCAGCTGCCGCACAACGGTATCCACCCTTTGTGCAAGGGCAGGCCGTTCGGGGATCGGTTCACCCCGCAGGGCGCAGCCAACCTGCTGCACCAGCCAGGGATCACCAAAGACACCTCTGCCCACCATCACCATGTCCGCACCGCTTCTTGCAATGCAGCGCACCGCATCCTCTGCGCTCATGATATCGCCATTGGCGATAACAGGGATGGATACTGCATTTTTCACCGTTCGGATGATATCCCAGTCAGCCACACCGGAGTAGAGCATGGTTTTGGTTCTACCATGTAAAGTGATGGCGGCGGCGCCATTGTCTTCCACAATGTTCGACAGCTCCACGCAGTTGATGCTGCCCTTGTCCCAGCCCTTTCGCATTTTCACAGTGACGGGAACCTTGACCGCATCGCAGACGGATCGCACGATCTTGCCCGCCAGCTCCGGCTCTCGCATCAGCCCTGCACCGTCGCCGTTGCAGGCGATCTTCGGCATGGGGCAGCCCATATTGATGTCAATGAAGTCACAACCGCTGAGTTCTACGGCTCTTGCGGCAGCTTCCGCCATGATCGCGGGATCATTGCCGAAGATCTGTACGCCGCAGACACAGCCGGGATTTTTGCGGAGCAAGCCGATACTTTTTTTGTCCTGATATACAAGGGCGCGGGAGGAAACCATCTCTGTCACAGTGATGGCTGCGCCCAGCTCGGCACAGATGGTGCGGAAGGCATAGTCCGTTACCCCTGCCATGGGGGCAAGCACTGCGCCCTGTTCAATTTTTAAAGAGCCAAGCTGCATAGAAAAACCTCAGTTTCGTAAATATTTGCCGTGATTATACCATGAACCGGCGGCGATTACAAGCCAAAGCATAAAGGCGCGGCAGAATGAAACATCTCATTCTGCCGCGCCTTAGTTGTATTATGCCTTTTTGCGCCGGGTTGCCAGCATGGCGACTGCAATGGCGCTGATGCCGCCGGTCAGCTTTCCCACGATCATGGCGGTGAGCATTTCCGGGGCAAAACCCGCAGTGAAGCCCAGATGGTCGCCGAAAACGAAAGAAGCAGACACCGCAAAGGCCACATTTAAAATCTTTCCCCTTTGATCCATATCCTTCATCATGCCAAACATGGGGATAGAGTTGGCAAGGCTGGCTACCAGTCCTGCTGCCGCCACATCGTTCATGCCAAGCAGCCCTCCAAGTTTTGTAAGAGGCTTTTTGAAGAGCTTTGTGATGACAAAAACCAGAGGGAATGCCCCGGCCAACACGATGGCGATGGCCCCCACGGTGTCAAATCCGTCAGAAAGGGGCGCCATGCCGGGAATTATGGCAAAGCCTGTGAGCTGCTCAATGATGCCCGCAGCCAATCCCAGTGTGATGATGGCGATGATGACCTTGCCAAAGACGGTAAAGCCACGGATCATGGCATTTTCCGCCCGCCACAATCCCAGCGCAATCAGCAGGGCAATGATCAAAATGGGAATCAGATTTTGCACGATCATTGCAATGGAAAAGCCTGCCACCAGACCACCAAAGAAGCAGCCCACCGGGATGGTGAGAAGGCCGAACAAAATACCCTGGGCAAGAGGTTGCTGGTCTTCCTTTGCTATGATGCCAAGGGCAACGGGAATGTTGAAAACAATGGTGGGGCCAAGGGTACTGCCCACCAAAATGCCGCCGAACAGTGCGGCCTCCGGCGATTGCGCCAAATCCTGTGCCAGAGAAGCGCCGCCCATATCACAGGCCAGGATGGTACCGGCGAACATGGCAGGGTCTGCACGGAACAGCCGGAACACCGGCACAAGTAAGGGTTTTAGCACCGCTGCCAGCACAGGCGACAATGCGATGATGCCCAGCATGGCCAATGCAAGGGAACCCATGGCCAGAATGCCGTTCTCAAATTCTGCCCCAAGACCGAACCGATTGCCCCAAATCCGGTCAATGGCACCCAGCACCATAAACGCAAGCATGAGATAGATGATGATTTCATTGACGCCCATTTGGCACCTCCAGATCGATATCGTGGATCCCTTGATCCAAAATGCCCACAATGGCAGCATCCACCGGCACATTGTCCGCAGCAATTCGGGCCGACGAGCCAAAGCACAGCAGAACCCAGTCGCCCACACCTGCCCCAACCAAATCCGCAGCCACCATGCAGTGGTTGCCGCACCGTACCGTCAGCAGGATCTGCCCGGTGAGGCCCTGTGCTTTTTTTGTGGACCAGACAGAGCCGGTCACCATGCCGATTTTCATAGCGTTCCTCCCAGTATATCCCGTGCAAGGGGGGTAAGCCGTGCCCCGGTTGGGGGCATTTGACCTCTGATGCGGCAGTTTTTGGCATCCTTTGCAGTAATCAAAAGTGGTTTTGGTACATCCTGAATCAGGTGCATGCCCCATTGCGACAGCATTCGCTCTGCGCTCAGGCAAGCGGCATACAACGTCGGGGCATAGTCGGGGCCAAGCTGCCGATGTTCCAATCCCGGAAGCCATAGATACACCGGGATTCCCTCCAGCAGCGCCCGCAGAGCCTCGGGATAATCAAACCGCAGAAGCTCACTGATCCGAAGAGAGCCAATCATTACCACATCATATGGCGGCACTTCCACATAGGAAAAGCCAAGCGGGGTCTCCGGCTCATTGCCGATGAGCAGAGTATCCGGCATAATTACGGGATGATCAGGGCCAAATCACCGGGGCGCAGGCCGCAGGCGTTGGCTTCGTCCAGATCAATGTGGGCATAGGTTGCAAACTCCGGATGCACCCGGACGCATACCTTTTCATAGGTGGTAGGCCGCTGCGAAAGGCAGCGCAACTTTACCATTTGCCGATCCTGAAGTCCCCGGCGCTTTGCTTCCTCCGGTGGCATATGGATATGGCGCTTCGCCACGATCACACCCTTTTTCAGGGCAATCTGTGCCCGATCCGTGCCGATGCATACGCCGGGGGTGTCTTTCGTGTCGCCGCTCAGCCGTACCGGGGCTTGAATGCCCAGAGCAAAGCAGTCCGTCAGTGAAATCTCCACCTGTGTTTCTTTTCTTACGGGGCCGAGTACCGCCACCCGGGAAAATTCTCCCTTTGGCCCCCGTACCCATACCCGTTCCTTGCAAAGGTATTGTCCGGGTTGGGATAGCGGACGAGCCGGGGTCAGGTCATGGCCGAAGAGGGTATGGGCATCCTCAAGGGTCAGATGCACATGGCGGGCAGAGGCTTCCACCTCCACGAAAAGACGGTGCATGAGCTCCTGTGTCAGTTGTTCTGTATCCATCATGCGCCCTCCTTTTTCCTCTGGATCATCAATATCCAAAGAAGGCTGGAAAGTCGGTTCCAGAACAGGATCAGATCCTCTCTGTCAGGTTTTTCATTTCCTCTCTGAAATGCCCGGTATGCTGCCAGCTCGCATTGCCGCACCTGTGTCCGCAGACGGTTGAGCTGCAAGAGAAGTTTATCGTCCTGCACCTGGGGCATGAAATGAGGCTGGCCATAGAACTTTTCCGGGTGGTGGCTGCGTTCCCGCAAATCTGCCGCGCTCATACCGCAGAGCTTCACTTCCGGCATGGGCTCACCCAGCACTTCACAGCGCATGGCATGGCGAACCGCCTTCAAAATTTCACCCAATGCAGCAAAGATCTTCGGTGCACCGCCTGCCTCCTTCTGGCACAGCAGGATCTCTGCCTCCAAAGCATCCACCATACCCCGCAGTGCAATGCGGGGATGGTCTTTGTTTACCAGAGTTTCTGCATTCAGATGGGTCATATGCTCCGGCTTGTGGGGCTGTGGCTCCCTGCGTCCGGTTTCCTGGCTTTCGCACAGTTCAATGTGCTCCAATCGCAGGAAGCTCCGGGCGGCAGGAGTCAGCCGATCCTCCGGGCCGAGATAGAACACCCGTTTACCGTTCTTATGGCGGATGCTGTCTCTTACCGTTTGTTCCGTGTAGAGCACGATTAAGCCTCCGAATGGGTGCTGCCGTGGGGCAGAATGGCGTCCACCTCTGCATGGGGACGGGGAATGACATGGACGGAGAGCAGCTCGCCCACCTTTTCCGCTGCGGCGGCACCCGCGTCCGTGGCGGATTTTACCGCGCCAACATCACCCCGTACCATGACGGTGACCAGACCGCCGCCTACCTGCTCCTTGCCCACAAGCTGCACATTTGCGGATTTTACCATTGCGTCCGCTGCTTCGATTGCACCCACAAGGCCCTTCGTTTCGATCATACCCAGTGCGTTTGTATTTGCCATAATAGATCCTCCTTACATTTTGGAAAGTCTCTCCATAATTTGTGCCGTCAGCTGCTCTATGAGAGCGTCATTTTGGATTACCGTAGTCTTAGTCTGCCCTGTCTTGGCGGGCATATCCCGCACGCCCCATGCCACACGGCGAATATTGATGAGATCAATGGGGCCGATGTTGTTGGAAGAGGAGCTGCCGCCCAGTGCGCCGCAGCCCAGTGTCAGGGCGGGGAAAAGGTTGGTTGTAGCGCCGATGCCACCGAGAGCCGCCGGTGTGTTCACAAGGAAGCGGGATACCGGCACCTTCAGGGCAAATTTCTCAATCACAGCCTGATCTTCAGCGTGGATGGAGAAGGTGTGACCGCTGCCCTCCACCGCCAGAACCTCACAGACCTTTTCCAGCACTGCATCTTCGTTTTCTGCTTCAAAGCAGGCGAGAACGGGGCACAGCTTTTCTCTGGAATATGGGCGCGTGGGGCCTGCTTCATGGGCCTTTGCTACCAGTGCGGTGGTTTTCGCGGGGACGGTAAAGCCTGCCATTTGTGCCAACTCATGGGCGGATTTTCCCACCACTGCGGGGTTGATGCTGCCGTTGGGCCGAAGCAGCAGGTCTGCCAGCTTCCCGGCCTCTTCGCAGTTCATCAGATAAGCGCCGTGGTTTTTGAGGGCTTGCCGCAGCTTGTCGGCGCAGCAGGATTCCACGATCACGCTTTGCTCCGCAGCACAGATGGTGCCGTTGTCAAAGGTTTTGGAGCGGATGATGCATTCTGCTGCCTTGTCAAAATTTGCAGTGCGATGGATAAAGGCAGGGCCGTTGCCGGGGCCCACACCAATGGCGGGCTTGCCGGAGGAATAGGCGGCCCGTACCATGGCACTGCCGCCGGTAGCCAAAATCATGCGCACATCCGGATGCTTCAAAAGAGCCTGGGTGGCATCCATGGTGGGCTCAATGCAGCCGATGGCACCTTCCGGGCAGCCTGCGGCTTTTGCTGCCTGCATCAGTACCGCAACAGCGCGGCAGGTGCATTTTGCCGCCTTGGGATGGGGAGAAAATACCACGGGGTTGCCTGCTTTCAGGCAAATGAGGGCTTTATAGATGACGGTGGAGGTAGGATTGGTGGAAGGCACGATGGCTGCCACCACACCCACGGGCACACCAATGTCAATGGTTTTCTTCGCTTCATCACGAGCAAGGATGCCCCGGGTCTTGATATCCTGGATAGATTCCCAGACATGCCGGGCAGCAAAGGTATTCTTTTGCGTTTTATCCGGGGTATTGCCGAAGCCGGTTTCCTCCACCGCCATGGCGGCAAGCTCTTCTGCATGACGGATGCCAGCCTCGCTGATGGCCTGACAGATCCGGTCTGTCTCGGCCTGAGAAAGCCTGCCCAGTGCCTCCTGTGCCCGGACGGCATGGGCGACGGTATCACGCATCCGCTGTATGGATGCCAAATCGCGGTCAAATTCCATGAAGTACCTCCTGTGGGTGATTTGCGACGCCCTCTACTGCTTCTTTGAAGGCTTCGCAGGCAATGCGGCAGGCGGATTCTGTTCCGGTGAGCAGCCCACCTGCGAAGTTTGTCTCACTGGGCGGTGCGTAAAATTCGCAAAGGTGCACATCTGCCGCCTTCAGCGCCCGGTCAAGGCCAACGATGGCCTCCACCGGTGGCGCAATGAGATAGGCAAGGGGTGCGCCTTGAGGAAGATGCGCCTGTTTGGAAAGGTAGGCCCCAGAGCGGGACACACAGTGGGCGAGGTATACCACCTGATCGTCCGGCCTTGCGCTGCGAAAGCTGACGCCGGATTCAATGACAGACAGAGCAGCACGAAGCCCGCTGGCTACCTCCGCCGGGTCAGGCCCTGCTAAGATACCGATCACTTCACCAGCTAAGGCGGTGGAAGCATTGGCGGCCCCGGCATAAAGGCTTCTGGCGTACACCACCTCTACCTGGGCGGATTTTGTTGCCTCATCCAGTGCAATATAGGTCACATCGTCGCAGTCTGTAGAGATCAGGGCGATGGAGCGCTGAGAAGGGGGCAAGCCAAGCTGCCGGGCAAGACCCTCGGAAACATTTGCAATGTGCTGCGCCGCCAGCACTGTGACGCCGATGCGATCCCCTGTCATGCGCGGCCCTCCCGGCGAAGGGAGATGCCGGAAGCCTTTTGGGTGAGGATCTGCGGTAGAAGCTGGGCAATGTGTGCCCCCGCTTCCACCGCAGGGGTGCCCTGACGGTGGATATTGGAGATCACAGTGCGCTGGCTTTCCGGGATGCCGGGATGGGGATTGTAGGTGATATAGCAGGACATGGACTCACTGGTCACAAGACCTGGCCGCTCTCCCACCAGCATACACACGCATTCGCATCCGGTGATCTCACCCAGCGCATCCGATGCACCCACACGGCAGTATTTCACAAACAGCATGGAAGGCTCCGCAATGCCAAGACTCCGCAAGCCCTGACAAATGGCTTTTGCGCAATCCATACCGTTGGTCATGATGGCGTTGGAGGAAAGACCATCCCCCAACACCAAGAGAAGTCTGGGGCTTTGTCCGCAGAGCTGCCGGATGGCGTCATGGGATTGGGGCGGGAAGCGGCGTCCAAGGTCCGGGCGGGTCAGATATTCGTCCTTGTCCTTGCAGGCAGTCTGGAAACATGGAAGCTCATTTCGCTTCCAGAAGGTTTCTGGTACATCGGAAAACACACTATCCTGCGCTAAGGCATGGTCTGCCCGGAAGCGAAGCATGGTCACAGTGCGGTAGCGGGTTCCTGCCCGGCCTGTCCCAAGGCGAGCAGGAGTTTTGGCTTTCAATGCGAGGAACCGATCCCCATCCATTGGATTTTCCACCAAATACTGTTTTCTTAGGTTAATTTCTGTAATATCTTCCACTTGTTCACTTGAATCAAGCGTAATTTCTTTCGCTTCTTCCACATCTGCCTGCGGAAGCTGCTGCTGCAGCATTTGCGCCACAAGGGCGCGGAGTTCTTCTTTGTTCATAATATCCTCCGATCATGTCAAGTCAGCAGGATGGAGCCGTCTCCGGCCCGGGCGGTGAGGCGACCGTTTTCCACAAAGCCCATCTGTTCCAGCCATTGCTGGAAAGGCTCAATGGCCCGCAGACCATAGAGGCTGCGCAGGGTTGCTGTTTCATGGTAGCCGGTACTCTGGTAGTTGAGCATGATGTCATCGCCATGGGGCACGCCCATAAAATAGGTGCAGCCTGCGGCAGTGAGCAGGGCGGCGAGATTTTCAATGTCGTTCTGGTCTGTCTTCATGTGGTTGGTGTAGCAGGCATCACAGCCCATGGGAAGGCCGTGGAGCTTGCCCATGAAGTGATCCTCCAGACCGGCTCTCGTAACCTGCTTGGCATCATACAGGTATTCAGGCCCGATGAAGCCAACTACGGTATTGACAAGGAAAGGCGAGAAATGCCGCGCAAAGCCGTAGCAGCGTGCCTCCATGGTCACCTGATCCGCACCGTGATGGGCCTCGGAGGACAATTCGCTGCCCTGGCCCGTCTCAAAGTACATCACATTGGGGCCTTCTGCCGTACCTTCATGCAGGGCAAGCTGCCGTGCTTCCTCAATGGTGGCGGCGTTGAAGCCAAAGGCTTCATTACCTTTCTCGCTGCCTGCAATGGATTGGAAAATCAGGTCAGCGGGCGCACCGCTGCGGATAGCCTCCATCTGTGTGGTCACATGGGCCAGCACACAGATCTGGGTGGGAATGGACCAGCGGTTTTTCACCTCATCAAAGCGCTTCAGAATTCGTGCAACGCTTTCCACACTGTCATTTACCGGGTTCAGGCCCAGTACCGCATCCCCAGCGCCGAAGGAAAGACCTTCCGTCAGGGATGCCAGCACCCCATCCGGGTCATCGGTGGTGTGGTTTGGCTGCAGGCGGCAGGAGAGGGTACCTTTTTTGCCGATGGTGGTGTTGCAGTGGGCGGTGACTTCCATTTTTGCCCCGCAGCAGATGAGATCTAAGTTGCTCATCAGCTTGGCACAGGCGGCGATCATTTCTGAGGTCAGTCCACGGCGAAGTCTTGCAATGTCATCACTGGTGGTGGATTGCTTTAGAAGGTATTCCCGCAGCTCTGACACCGTCCAGTTTTTGATTTGATTGTAGATGGGAATGGAAAGGTCATCCTGAATGATGCGGGTGACTTCATCCTTCTCATAGGGGACCACTGGGTTTTCCCGCAGTTCGTGGAGGGTTACTTCGGATAGTACCACCTTGGCGGCAATGCGCTCGGCAGCATTTTCCGCAGCCAAGCCAGCCAGCTTATCGCCGGATTTTTCCTCGTTGGCTTTGGCAAGTAAGTCCTTGAGATCACGGAATTGATAGGTTTTCTTGTGGATCGTTGTTTTTAGTTTCATAGGTTCACCTCATAGTCAGGTTGAGAGGATCAGAGTTTTGATGACCACCGGCAGAGCGCTGCCCCCTGCCACAGGTAGGCCGATGTCAAGGCTGCAGCCGGGCTGCAGTCGCAGGGCATCCAGACACACGATGCCTCGGGGAGAGGGGACGCGGCAGGAAAGGGTCTGCCCAAGGGCCTTTGCGCAGTCTGACCGGGTCACGGTGACGATGGGCATTTCCGGCGGCCAAGCCGACACAATGCCGTCGGCAATTCGGCAGAGGGAGGCAAAATCCGGCGCTTCCGGCAGATCCAGCGCCAGTGCTGCCATGGATATACCATCGTGGCCGCAGACTCGTTCTAATTTGCGGCGGATAGCTTTCGATAGTGTGTCCTCTGATGCGATAGATTCCGTCCGGTTGAGACAGGCAACCGGAAGACCTCTGATGGGGAATTCCACATCCCGATGGAAAATGGTGCTGCCGGACAGGGAAGTGGCATGGCAGCCTGCACCAATGACTGTGGCCCGGATGGCATCGGTACAGATGCGAAACACCCCTTCCGTGAGTTTGGACGAACGGATGTGTTTTGCCAGAATCACACCAAGATCGCCGTAGGTAAGCGGTGCCATAGTTTCTGCCTGCTCCATCAATGCGCCCACACCGCCGGAAAAGGAAAAGGCGGGGTTCTGCGTGGGAAGCTTTGGCAGGCGGTTGGTGATCAGGCGGCGGGAAAGGTCGGTTACAGGTCGTTTCCCTGCCGCTTCCTCCAATGCCCGGGTGAGGAGCGCTGCCAGCTCTTCCATATGGGCAAGGGTGATAGTGTCACCAATGTTTGGATGAAATAATCCATCCAAAACAGGAGAACGCCATTCTAATTTTCCAGCTGGTGACAGCCGGATCAGCCGACCGCCTACATTGATGCAGCCGGTATCTGTCAGTTCGCCGTCTTCAAACACCGCAAAATTTGAGGTGCCGCCGCCGAT
The DNA here is from genome assembly GCA_045659925.1 of Faecousia sp. Taxonomy (GTDB): domain Bacteria; phylum Bacillota; class Clostridia; order Oscillospirales; family Oscillospiraceae; genus SVMC01. Next base: position 1,232 of record JAZRCV010000042.1, on the reverse strand, counting down.
GTCGATGTGCACAGGGGGCTGCATCAGCTCCTTTGTCCATTGGGCCGCGCCCGCACCCCGGGCAGCCAGTTCGCCCTCCAAATCCGGACCTGCCGTAGCCACCACGAAATCTCCGGCATAGCCGCTGAGTTCTTTTACCACCTTGGCGGCGTTTTCTTTTCTCGCGGTTTCCCCGGTGATGATGACAGCGCCGGTTTGAATATCGCCTTTGTCGATCCCGGCGGCTTTATATTCTTGATCCACAATGCTGCGAATTGCTGGGGCATCAATGCGGATCGGGGAGGACAGGGGGGTGAAGTGAACTGCACTACGGTAGAGAATTTCCTTTTCTCCAATGGTAATGTCCGGTACACTGAAGGGATTTGCCTGGTTTTGCAGATGCAGCCGTGACAGCACAAGCTGGGTGGTGCTGGTGCCGATGTCGATGCCTACAGAGAGCAGGGATTCCGTCATTGGCTCACCGCCTCCAAAAGCTCTTCCAACTGCTTCTGCGTTGGCTGAACGGGATTGCCGGGCAAACAGGGGTCTTCCATGGCGGCTTTTGTAAGTTCTCCCATATGCTGCCGCAGCTGAGAGGGGGATATGCCTGCCTGTGCCAGGGTCTGGGGCAGCTTGAGGGTTCGCCGGAGTTGCTTGATCTGCTGCAGCAGGCTGCGGAAGGCCATTTGGTCGTTGGCATAATTGATGCCGCAGGCCCGGGCTGCGTCCGCATAGCGAGCGATTGCCGCCGGGACATTAAACTGCATCACCGCAGGCAGCAAAACCGCATTGAGTCTGCCATGAGCCACATGGAATCTGCCGCCCAATGCATGGGAAAGGGCATGACACACTCCCAAACCTGCCCGGTCAAAGGCAATCCCCGCCATGGTGGCAGCCACATGGATGCGTCCCCGCACGGAAGTATCCCCTTCAAAGGAGCGGGGCAGTAGATGGATTGCAGAACCAAGGGCATGATAGGCCAGTGCGTTCGTGAAAGGAGAGGTGTTTTTTGCACCAATGGCCTCCACCACATGGGAAATGAGATCCATACCCGCATCCGCCACAAGGGAAGGCGGGAGGGTACTGACAAGGGAATCATCCAAGATTGCCCAATCGGGCCGCAGGCTGTCATCCACAAGGGGATGCTTTATGCCACCATGGGTCAGGATGGAGAAGGATGTGACCTCAGAGCCTGTGCCGGAGGTGGTGGGGATGGCAATGAGCATGGGACGCTTTTTTGCAAAATAGGCCAT